>NZ_FNCU01000018.1:0-171503 GCF_900099855.1 Bradyrhizobium sp. Rc2d
TTCATCAACCAGATCAGCTCAAGATTGCGGCCGGCCTCGCGTTCAAGAGCGCGCGAGGATCGTATCCGGTTGGTGTAGCCATAAAGATAGAGCTTCAGCAGATCGGCAGGATCGTAAGGCGGTTGTCCCGCCCCGCCACCCGACCCGGCATGACCGAAGCCAAGCCGCTCAAGGTCCAGCGCTGCGACAAACGCCTCGATCGCCCGAACCGGGTTCTCTCGACCCACATAATCTTCCACCCGCGCGGGCAGAAGGCTGACCTGATCCCGGCTCACCCCGGTCTTGAACATGCGATTCGTCATACCGAATCGTACACTCGTTCACCCAAACGGCTAGGATTCTTGCCCAACCTCGAAGCGCAATCCGGGACTGTCCCCGCATTCCGCTTCGCTCCATGCGGGCTACGATGGCTCCTCCTCGTCATTGCGAGCGAAGCGAAGCAATCCAGACTGCTTCCGCGGAGACGGTCTGGATTGCTTCGTCGCAAGGGCTCCTCGCAATGACGGAGGAGAGACTTCACTCCGTCTCGAAATCGCCCTTCTGCGGCGCCGCCAAGGGCGTGAACTCGCAACGGTCCGGCTTGATGTCGATCAGCGGCGTGTTGTCGAGGCAGTCGAGTCCGCGCACCAGGATCGCATTGCCCTCGATGCCGACCAGCTTCACGATCGAGGTGCCGATCGGATTGGGCCGGACCGGTGAGCGTAGCGAGAAGGTGCCGCGGGTCTTCTCGTTGTTCTTTGGGCTCTGCAGGATGATGTCGCGGCGCGACTTGTCGAGCCAGTAGAGCACTTCGAGATTGCTGTAGAAATCGACGCCCTTGATGGCCGGCACGAACGGCTCGAATATTTCGAGCCGGCACACCGGGCCGTCGTGACGCCCCTGCCGGGGCGTCTCCAGCCGCGATGTCCAGGGGGTGCGGATGCGGCCGATGAAGACGAGGCCGGCATCCTCTGCGGGCGGCAGTTCGATGGCGACCTCGCCCTCGCGGAGCTCCTGTTCGCGAACCATATTTCCTGTTCCTTGCTGTTCGCCGGCGGTTTTAGCCCAACCACCACTTGCCGGCCAGCATGAAGACTTCGCCCGTGACGACGCCCGCGAAGATCGAGCGGCGGGTCAGGAGGAAGACGACGAGCCCCGCTCCCACCGCGCCATAGCGCAAGATGTCCGGCACGCTGGCAAGCGCCCCTGGCGGCTCGACCACGATCTGAGCGATGACACCGGCCAGGATCGCGGTCGCGACCGCCCGCACCCAGACCAGCAGCTCGGAGCCCTCGTCGATGCCGCCGCCGAACCACAGGCCGAGCATGCGCCATATCTGATTGGGAACGACGCCGGCGACGAAGAGCACGGCGAGCGCATGCCAGTCGCCGATGAGCTGCGAAAAGCTCATGCGCGCACCTCCCGCCACCAATGCACGCCATAGGCGATCGTGCCAGCCACGACGCCGCTGACGAGGATGTCGAGGCCGGAGTTCATTTTCGCCGCTAGCGGATAGAGCAGGATTCCGAGCGTCAATGCGACGACATCGGCGACCTCGCGGCTGTTGCGTGCGGTCGAGAACAGGAACGACAGCGGCGTCAACAGCAGGATCGCAGCTCCCAGCGTCTGCGTCAGGTTGGCGGCGAGGAAATAGCCAACCGTGTTGGCGGTGAGGCACACCGAGACCAGGCCGCAGCCGAGCCCGTGGACGAAGGCGATGCGCCGCTCGCGCGGCACAAGCGGCAGGAAGCGGTGGCATTCGACCCAGAGCGTGACGGCGGTGAGATGCGCGGTGAAGATCAGCTCGCGCCGTTTCGTCGTCGGCGTGCGCATCAACGGCAACACCGAGACCACCATCGGAAACAGGCGGATGGCGCTGACGGTGACCGCGATCGCCGACTGGATGATGGTGGCACCCGAGCCGAGTGTCGTGATCAGGATAATCTGCGCGGGGCCGGCCCAGACGAACAACGTCGAGGCGAGCGCCCAGAGCAGGCTGAAATGGGTGTCGTGGGCGAGCGCGCCGATGCCGAGATAGGTGACGAACAGCACGACGGTGAGGATCGTCTGCGTGATCGAGCGCAGCCCCCACGCAAAGGCGCGCCAGTGGCTTTGCCATTGAGGTGAATCGAGCGGAGGAAGCGCCACGGAACGGCCGGCTGAGGTTGCAGAATCGTGTCTGCATAAACGGGCAATGGGGGCATCCCCGTCAAGGAAGCACGCGGCGGGGCTGGCATGCGCACGTGGCGCGGGGCACCCGCCGACCTCATTCCGGGGCGCGACAAAGTCGCGAGCCCGGAATCCATTTCACCACGATCTCTGCGGCCCGATGGATTCCGGGCTCGCGCCAAGAGGCGCGCCCCGGAATGACAAGCCCTACCCACTCACACCGCGGTTCTTCAGCACGAAGCACGCACCGCCCGCTTTGCGGATACGATTGCACAGATCGTCCGCCTCGGCGCGCGTGTCGGCACCGATGCGTACCTGATAGAAGGCGCGCGTGCCGCGGCTGCGCATCACTGAGCTCAGCAAGCTCGGATCGCGGTCGCCGATCACCGCGCTCAGCCGCGTGACCGCGCGGGAATACATCGCCAGCGCCCTGTTGCGGTCGAAGCCGGCGGCGAGCTGCACGCCCCAGACCTTTGCCGCCGCAAGCTCGACATGCTGCTCTAGCTCGGCGACGAACGGATTTGGCGCGCGCTTGAGCAGCGCCATCAGATCACGGCAGCTCGTCGGCGGTGAACTCGGCGGTCCCTTGCCGGTGCTGCCTGCCTTGGCCCAGGCATCGACGCTCGTGCCAGTGATGGCGAAGACGTAGTTGCGGGTCTGCTCCGGCATCGGTCCCGTGCCGGCGAGCCATTCCTGCACCCTGCGCGGACCTGCGTTGTAAGCGGCCGCCGCGAGGCCGAGATTACCGAACTGGTTGCGCAGCTCGTTCAAGAACTCCGCCGACTTCGGCAATGCCTGCACCGGATTGAACGGATTGAGCAGCCCGCGCTCGCTTGCAGTGCCCGGCATGAACTGCGCGATCCCTTGTGCGTGGTCGCCGCTGCGGGTCACCGGTCCGACCGCATCGGACTGGAAGCGGCTCTCCTGCCAGATCACGCGGGCGAAAAACTCCAACGGCAGATTGGCCTCGCGCGCGGCCGCCTCGATGATCAGGCAGAGCGATTCCCGCGTGTCGCTCTCGCGGGCGTCCTTCGGTTTCTCCGCCGGCTTCGCGGGTTCCTCGGCATTCGGAGGCGCGACGGGCGGAGGCGCCTCCTCCGCCAGCGCCGGCGACAGCACGAGGGCCTGGCACAGGACAGCGATAACCCGAGCTATTCGCATGGCATTGACGTTATCGGACAAATCGGACCTTGACTTGGAACCCCAGCCAACTAGCAACGAGCGGCAGTATCAACGCAGGTCCCGCTCCGATGGTGACAATCTTTTTTGATCTCGACGGCACGCTGACTAACCCAAAGCCCGGGATCACCCGCTCGATCCAGTACGCGCTGGAACGGCTCGACGTTTCGGTGCCGAGCGAGGACGAACTGACCTGGTGCATCGGCCCTCCGCTGCATGCCAGCCTCAAGAAGCTCACCGGGACCGATGAACTCGCTAACCGCGCGCTCCTGCTCTATCGCGAGCGCTTCAGCGACATCGGCCTGTTCGAGAACGAGGCTTACAGCGGAATTACGGACACATTGTCGACGCTCGCAGCGACACGTCAGCGCATGTTCGTGGCGACCAGCAAGCCCGCTGTCTACGCCACGCGCATCGTCGATCATTTCGGCCTGAAACCGTATTTCGAGCGCGTGTTCGGCTCCGAGCTCGACGGCACCCGCGTCGACAAGCGCGACCTGCTCCGCTACGCGCTCGATGAGGCCAGGGTCGATCCGCAGCACGCCATCATGATCGGCGATCGCAGCCATGACGTGGTCGGCGCCCGAACCAACGGCATGACCGCCATCGGCGTGCTCTACGGCTATGGCAGCGAGGCCGAGCTCAAGGAGGCCGGCGCACATCACATCTGCGCCGCGCATCCCGAGCTGCTCGGCCATTGCCTGACCTAGCCTATCAGGCGCCGACAGTCTCCACCGCTGCCAGCATGCCCGTCTTCGGATGGCAGTTCAGATATTCGAAGAACTGTTCGTCGGCGGCCGCCACCGTCACCTCGTGATAGAGCCGCAGCTTGGCTGACGGCCCGAGCGTCGACAGATATTTCATCGCCGCACCGAAGATCTTGACGTGGGTCGGATGCGACTCCGCCCAGCGTTCGAGCGCAGCGAGACTCTTCCACCAGCTCTGGCCATAGGACTTTTCGCTGACGCTGCCGTCAGCCGCGAGAACGCGCATGTAGCGGTTGGCGTAGCAGCCGATGCCGAGGCCGTCGTCGCGCAGGAAATCCATGCCCTCGCGCAGCACCGGCTCGACGTCGTCGAGATAGAGCTTACGCTCGGACGTCTCGGTATCGCTCCAGTCCTGCCCGGAGCGGATCAGGCAGAGATTGTCGTGCGCCGCGACGCGCAGCCGCGCGCCGTCGCGGATCAGCTCCGGTGCGCCGCCGGGCGCCATGGCGTCGGTCTGAGACAGCGGGATACGGTCGCGCATGCCGCCCCAATAGGCGTGCTCCTGCACCTCGCCGCTCATGCCGCCGGCGATTGCGGCTACACCCTCGGGCCGGTCAGGCGAGGAGAACAGCGTCTCGTGCCGCGCCACAATGGGCCGCAGCACCTCGATGAAAGTGCCGATGCCATCTCGCTGTCGTCCGGTCCAGGCCTCGCGCGCCGGTGCGAACCAGGCATCGAAGCGCGCGATGTCGTCCCAATAGGCAACGGAGACGACGTTCTCATGGCCAGCCTGATCGACATAATGCGCGCGGTCCCAATGTGATGGACCGTTCTCAGCAGCGAAGAGCCCTGCGATTTCTTTCAACGCACCCGTCGCTGCCGGCGCCTCACCGCGATATTGCACGCCGAAATAGGCCATCACGACGCGGCTGACGGCAGGCTTGTAGCGCGCCACGAACGACGGATATGGCGGCTGGTAATCGTCCGGCACGCGCTTGTGGCGCGTGCGCGGGGCCTCGAGATGCAGAGGTATTGCGGATTCCATGATCGTGCCCTCCCCTCGACGCCGACGATCAGCTCGCCGCCGCGGCGATATCCTTGGGCTCGACGGTGTCGACCGGCAGCGCAAACTGCTCGACCCGCTTGTACGGCTTGTTGTTGAGCAGAAGCCGCGTCACGTCGGGCCGCGAATAGTGCCCGGCGGGATCGGCGGCGTTCTTGGCGATGCCGATGGCGCCGAGGTCGATCTCGGCAATCAGGAGGCCTTCCTGGTCCGGCGCCAGCTTCTCGCCAATCTGGCTGCCGTCGGGCCCGTAGATCGCGGCAAACCCGCCGCCGGCATGCAGCAGCGCATGCTTGTCGGGCCGGTCGCACAGTTCGTCGATCATTCCTTGCGACACCGTCGCACAAGGTGCGAGCACGAAGCAGGAGCCTTCCACCGCGTAGACGCGCGAAGCCGCATTGTTCACCTCCGCCCCGAGCGCTGGCGCAAAGGGATCGTAGAGCGAGAAGCTCGGCCAGGCCGCGACGTGCACCTGTTCGTTCTGGGCGTACATCGCGTATTTCGACAGCGGCTGGAGATGCTCCCAGCAGCACAGCGCGCCGAGACGGCCGATGTCGGATCTGGCATGCACGGCGAGGTCGCTGCCATCACCCTCGCCATAGACGGTGCGCTCGGCATGGGTCGGCCGCAGCTTGCGGCGCTTTGCGATGGTCTCGCCGTCGGGTCCGATCAGCCATTGCGCCAGATAGAGGCTGCCACCGTCGCGTTCGGACAGGCCGATCACGGCGGTGAGCTTTGCCTTGCGCACGGCCTCGCGCAGCTTTTCGGCCTGCGGGCTGTCATAGGACAATGAATTGTCGAAATAGCGCTGCACGAAGCCGCGGCCGATCGCCCAGGCCGGCGAGTCCATCCAGATATGCCAGGGGTAACCGGGGATGAACGCCTCGGGAAAGGCGATCAGCTTGGCGCCCTTCTCCGCCGCCTCCCTGATCAGCGCGATCGTCTTGTCGATCGAGGCGTCGAGGTCGAGCCAGACCGGCGCCGCCTGCACCACCGCCACCTTGTATTTCGGATGTTCGATGCCCATTCCCGCCTCCATTGCCGGTTGATCGGAAGCTACGTCCGATGCAGTCTATTGAGCCAAGCCGCGCGGCCGGGCGCTCGACCACGGCGGAACAAAAACTCGACTGGACGCGGCCGAGGACCGGTATGGGATTTGCCTCCGGGCAGGCTGGATCCGCCAACAGGCGATTTTGCAGGATGTGAAAGGGAGGCTCCTCAGATGCCAGTCCAGTTCACGACGGACGGCAGCCCCGGCTACCGGCGGCTTGCTCTCTGGCAGGACATCGTCTGCGACGTCTTCGTCGGGCTCGACTGCAAATCGGACCTCGGCAGCGCCTTTCACGGCTCGGTCACCCAGGCTTCGCTCGGCAGGGCCGTGTGCTCCGAGGTCTGCTCCGACCGTCAGCACGTGTTCCGCACACCCTCGCGCATCGCGCGCTCCGATCAGGATTTCGTCCTGGTCGCGCTCGGCAATCGCGGCGACGGCGGCGTGGTGCAGGATGGCCGCGAGACCGTGATCCATCCCGGCGAGTTCGCTCTGTATGACACCACGCGGCCCTATGAGCTGAAGTTCAACCACACCTTCACGCAGACCATCTTCAAGGTGCCGCGTGAGATGCTGCAGCGCCGGCTCGGCGGCACCGAGGCGCTGACCGCGATCTCGTTCGGCGCCGACGCACCGCTCGAACGGCTCGCCTACGACTTCATCTTCAGGCTCTGCCAGAGCGCGGACCGGCTGGCTCCGAACAACGCGGTCGCGCTGTCGGAGCAGGCGGTCGATCTCCTTGCGATGGCGCTGGGCGAACGGCTCGGCAAGACGTCGCTGCCATCCTCGACCCATCGCTCCGCCCTGCTCTACCGGCTGAAAGCGCACATCCGCGCGCATCTCGCCGATCCCGATCTCTCGCTCGCGGAGACCGCGGCCGCGCTCGGCATCTCGCCGCGCTATGTCAACGATCTCCTCGCCGACGAGGACATCTCGTTCCAGCGCCACGTCCTGGCCGAACGTCTCGCCCAATGCCGACGCGACCTCGCCTCGCCCGTGCTCGCCCATCGCCACATCAGCGAGATCGCCTTCGCCTGGGGCTTCAACGACCTCTCCCATTTCGGCCGCGTCTTCCGCGAGCATTTCGGGATGTCACCGCGCGACTTCCGGCAGAGCCAGTTGCGGCACTGAATCCATTCCAGCCAGCTATCACCTCGAGCCTTCGCTTCCAGCGAAGGCCATGCTCGCCAATTCCAAATTGTCTTGCCTGGTGACCTGCATCAAGCTGGCACGCATGAGGACTCACGCCACCATAAGCGGAACGGAGCTGTTGCTGGGTGTGATCGCGATCCGGCTCGCAGTGCTGGTCCTGGTGGGCTGGAGCCTGACGCTACTGCCGCGGCAAACGCGTGACAGCGAACCTGCGTGCTTCCCATCGCCCGCAACAAGGCTCGAAGCTCAATCTTTGGTGAAGACACCCGGCTCGCGCGTTGCCAATGCGGCGTTCGACGACATGCGCCTGCACGATTAGGCCATTCCCAAGCAAGGCCGGTATGTGAGCGCGTGATAGGACGCGGCGCCTGCTTGCACTATCCTCGCTACCAAGCCGCAGTGATCAATCAGCGACCAGCCGAGGAGCATATCGATGGAATACCGACGCTTGGGCCGGTCAGGCCTCATGGTGCCTGCCTTGAGTCTTGGGACCGGTACCTTTGGCGGCGTCGGCCGCCTCGCCGCGTGGGGCACGACGGATGCGACCGAAGCGCGGCGGCTTCTCGATATTTGCCTCGATGCCGGCGTGTCGATGTTCGATACCGCGAATGTCTATTCGCTCGGCGAATCCGAGCGCGTTCTCGGCGAAGCCATCAAGGGACGCCGCGACAAGGTCCTGATCTCGACCAAGGCAAGCTTCCGCTTCGGCGATGGGGCCAACGACATCGGATCATCACGCCAGCATCTGCTCGCCGCGATCGACGGTTCGCTGAGCCGGCTCGGCACAGACTACATCGACCTGTTCCAGCTCCACGGCTTCGACGCCTTCACCCCACCTGAAGAGGTGCTCGCGACCCTCGACGTGCTCGTGCGTGCCGGCAAGATCCGCTACGTCGGCGTCTCGAATTTTTCGGGCTGGCACCTGATGAAGTCGCTCGCGGTCGCCGACAAGCATGGCTTCCCGCGCTACGTCGCCAACCAGACCTATTATTCGTTGATCGGTCGCGACTACGAGTGGGAGCTGATGCCGCTCGGTCTCGACCAGGGCTTAGGTGCCGTAGTGTGGTCGCCACTCGGATGGGGCCGCCTCACCGGCAAGATCCGCCGGGGTCAGCCCAAGCCGGAAGTCAGCCGCCTGCCCCAGACCGCCGATTTCGGCCCGCCCGTGCCGGACGAGCACGTCTATCGGGTCGTCGATGCCATCGACGAGGTCGCGAAGGAGACGGGCAAGAGCGTCTCGCAGATCGCGCTCAACTGGCTGCTGCAGCGTCCGACCGTCTCGACCCTGATCATCGGCGCGCGCAATGAGACGCAGCTGCGCGAAAATCTCGGCGCGGTCGGCTGGTCGCTGACCAAGGACCAGATCGCAAAGCTCGATGCCGCAAGCAAGGTGACGCTGCCCTATCCCTATTGGCACCAGCGCACGACGTTCACCGACCGCAATCCGCCGGCAGTGTAGAAGCCGGTCAATTGCCATGACTGCGCGTTGTTGAGCGCTTGTGAAAGCGCGTTCCGACCCCTGCCTTTTCAAGGCGGAAGCCCTGCTCCGGCAGGGGAACTGTCGGTGTCCTGACGGGTTGCTGTCGATCGGGCAATTTCCTATTCGGAGATGAATTACGGCTCGAATCAACCGCACCTCCATCATGTCGTCCGCCCCGATCGAGCATGCCGACGGCTTGCCGCAGCCACAACGCAACCAGGCGGTGCTGACCATTGCGCTCGGCATCATCATGGCGGTGGTCGACAGCGCCATCGCCAACGTGGCGCTGCCGACGATTGCGGCCGACCTCGATGCAAGCCCGGCCTTCTCGATCTGGATCGTCAACGGTTACCAGCTCGCGATCACGATCTCGCTGCTGCCGTTGGCTTCGCTCGGCGAGATCGTCGGCTATCGTCGCGTCTATCTGGTCGGGCTCGCGCTGTTCACGCTCGCGTCCGCGTTGTGCGCGCTGGCACATACGCTGCCGCTGCTGACGATCGCGCGCATCATCCAGGGCTTTGGCGCGGCCGGCATCATGAGCGTCAACGCGGCGCTGGTGCGCTTCACCTATCCGCGCAGCCAGCTCGGCCGCGGCATCGGGCTCAACGCGCTCGTGGTCGCCTTCTCGGCCGCGGTCGGACCGACGCTCGCCGCCGGCATCCTCGCGGTCGGAAGCTGGCCCTGGCTGTTCGCCATCAACGTGCCGCTCGGTGCGGTGACATTGCTGATCGGCTTGCGCAGCCTGCCGCACACCAAGCAAGCGAGCCGTTCCTTCGATTGGCAGAGCGCGGGGCTGTCGGCGATCACGTTCGGCGTCGGCATCGCCGCCGTCGACAGCGTCGGTCACGGGGAGGCCGCGATCACCTGCCTCGTGCAGTTCGCCATCGCCATCGTCGCCGGCGCGCTGCTGATCTATCGCGAAACCCACATGACCTCGCCGCTCTTGCCGGTCGACCTGTTACGCATCCCCGTGTTCGCGCTGTCGATTGCGACCTCGATCGCATCGTTCTGCGGGCAGATGCTGGCCTTCGTCGCCATCCCCTTCTATCTCCAGAGCCGCTTCGGCTATTCCGCCGTGCATATGGGCCTCTTGATCACGCCCTGGCCGATTGCGGTGGCTTTCGCGGCGCCCCTCGCCGGACGCCTGGTCGAGCACTATCCGGCCGGCCTGCTCGGCGGCATCGGGCTCACGCTGTTCGCCTGCGGCCTCGGTGCACTCGCCTTTCTGCCCGCTAGCCCGGCGCCGTTCGACGTGATCTGGCGCATGGCACTGGCCGGCGCCGGCTTTGGCCTGTTCCAGACCCCGAACAACCGCACCATGATCGCGGCCGCCCCGCGCGAGCGCGCCGGCGGCGCCAGCGGCATGCTGGGCACCGCGCGCCTGCTCGGTCAGACCACCGGCGCGGCGCTGGTGGCGCTATTGCTCGGCCGCTATCCGATCGACGGAACCAGATTGGCTCTGCTCGCCGGTGTCGGCTTTGCACTCTGCGGCGCGGTGCTGAGCATGCTGCGGCTGTCGCCCGTGGGCGCGCGCGGCGCCGAGCACGTTCGCGTACAGAACGACCAGCGCCTGCGAGGGGATTAGCAGCCCCACGTCCGGGCTATCCCCCCTCTCGTCCACAATCCTGGCGTGGCTTAACTATCCGGACCAATGACCTATTGCCCTCGCGCTCCGGTTGCGCTTCACTGACGCGGGGATAAGGGGCATTTCATGCGTTCATTTGGAATTGTGGCGCTCAGCGTCATGCTGGGCGGCTGCGCGTCTGTCACGCGCGGCACAACCGAGAATATCAGCATCTCATCGACGCCGTCAGGCGTGGAAGCCGCGGTCTCCGGGCTCGAAGTGCCCACCACGTGCACCACGCCTTGCGCCATCGTCGCCAAGCGCAGCGCGGACATCACGATTACCTTCGAGAAGGAAGGCTACCAGTCCCAGACGGTGCAGCTCACCAAGGAAGTTTCAGGCACGGGGGCTGCCGGTTTCGCCGGCAATCTCCTGGCCGGGGGCCTCATCGGCATGGGCGTCGATGCCGCGACAGGGGCGGCCACCGATCACAAGCCGAATCCGGTCATCGTCACGATGCAACCGGCGGTCCCACACGCCGTACCGCGCACCCCGAAAAAGCCCCGGCCGCCGCGCGCGCCGGAGGCTGGAACGTAGAGCCGCCGTGTGTCCGGCATCCGCATTAAGAAGGCCGGCTTTTCAGCCGGCCTTTTCTTTTTTCATGACACCCGATCAGACCTTGACCAGAGGCCCTTTCGAGGTCGGCCCCTTGGAGCCGCCGGGACCGCCCGGCTTGGACTTGCCTGGCGGACGCTTGCGGGCGCCGGGCAGCTTCTCCTGCTTCGGCGTGACCGGGCCCTCGACGAACTCGAAGCCAATCTTCTCCTTGGTCTCGTCGGCCTCGTCCTTGACCAGAACGACGCGAACGTGGCCGCCGCCCTTGAGCTTGCCGAACAGCACCTCGTCGGCCAGCGGCTTCTTGATGTGCTCCTGGATCACGCGGGCCATGGGACGTGCGCCCATCTGCTCGTCATAGCCGTGCTGGATCAGCCAGGCCTTGGCCTCCTCGGACAGCTCGATTGTGACGTCGCGGTCGCCGAGCTGCGCCTCGAGCTGAAGCACGAACTTCTCCACGACCGTGCCAATCACCTCGACGCTGAGATGGCCGAACGAGACGATGGCATCGAGGCGGTTGCGGAATTCCGGCGCGAACTGCCGGTTGATCGCCTCGTGGTCGTCGCCTTCCCGCTTCGAGCGGGTGAAGCCGAATGCCTGCTTGGCGAGATCCGCCGCGCCCGCGTTCGTCGTCATGATCAGGATCACGTTGCGGAAGTTAACCTGCTTGCCGTTGTGGTCGGTGAGCCGGCCGTGATCCATGATCTGGAGCAACACATTGTAGAGGTCTGGATGCGCCTTCTCGATTTCGTCGAGCAGTACCACGCAATGCGGATGCTGGTCGACGCCATCGGTGAGCAGGCCGCCCTGGTCGAAGCCGACATAGCCGGGAGGCGCGCCGATCAGGCGCGACACGGTGTGCCGCTCCATATATTCGGACATGTCGAAGCGCAGGAGCTCGACGCCCAGCGCGGCCGCGAGTTGCTTGGCGACCTCGGTCTTGCCGACGCCGGTGGGTCCGGAGAACAGGTAGCAGCCGATCGGCTTCTCCGGCTCGCGCAGGCCCGCGCGTGCCAGCTTGATCGAGGCGGCGAGCGACTCGATCGCCTTGTCCTGGCCGAACACGGTGCGCTTCAGGGTCTGCTCGAGATGCTTGAGCACCTCGGCATCGTCCTTCGACACGCTCTTCGGCGGAATCCGCGCCATCGAGGCGATCGTGGTCTCGATCTCCTTGATGCCGATGGTCTTCTTCCGCTTGTTCTCCGAGACCAGCATCTGCGCCGCACCTGACTCGTCGATCACGTCGATCGCCTTGTCGGGCAGCTTGCGGTCGTGGATGTAACGCGAGGAGAGCTGGACGGCGGCCTCGATCGCCTCGTTGGTGTATTTCAGCCGGTGGTAGTCCTCGAAATACGGCTTGAGACCCTTGAGGATCGCGATGGCGTCCTCGACCGTCGGCTCGTTGATGTCGATCTTCTGGAAGCGCCGCACCAGCGCGCGGTCCTTCTCGAAGTGCTGACGATATTCCTTGTACGTCGTCGAGCCCATGCAGCGGATCGTGCCCGAGGCGAGCGCCGGCTTGAGCAGGTTTGAGGCGTCCATCGCCCCGCCCGACGTCGCGCCCGCACCGATCACGGTGTGGATCTCATCGATGAACAGGATGGCGTTGGGATGCGCCTCGAGCTCCTTCAGCACCTGCTTCAGACGCTCTTCGAAGTCGCCACGATAGCGCGTGCCGGCAAGCAGCGTGCCCATGTCGAGCGAGAACACCGTCGCAGCCGCCAGTACCTCCGGCACCTCGCTGTCGACGATGCGCTTGGCGAGACCCTCCGCGATCGCGGTCTTGCCGACGCCGGCTTCGCCCACGAACAGCGGGTTGTTCTTCTGCCGGCGGCACAGCACCTGGATCGCGCGGTTGATCTCGGAGTTGCGTCCGATCACCGGATCGATCTTGCCGTCGCGCGCCTTCTTGTTGAGGTTGACGCAATAGGTCTCGAGCGCCTCGCCCTTCTTCTTGGCGTCCTCGTTGCCCTTGGCCTCGGTCTCCTCGTCGACGCCGCGCACGGGCCGCGCCTCGGAGACGCCCGGCCGCTTGGCGATGCCATGGCTGATATAGTTGACCGCGTCATAGCGCGTCATGTCCTGCTCCTGCAGGAAATACGCGGCATGGCTCTCGCGCTCGGCGAAGATTGCGATCAGCACGTTGGCGCCGGTCACCTCTTCGCGACCGGACGACTGCACGTGGATCACTGCGCGCTGGATCACGCGCTGGAAGCCGGCGGTCGGCTTGGCGTCGTCGGCGCCATCCGTCACCAGATTCTCGAATTCGGTCTCAAGATAGTTGACGAGGCTCGTGCGGAGCTTGTCGAGATCGACACTACAGGCACGCATGACGGCAGCTGCATCAGAGTCGTCGATCAAAGAGAGCAAAAGATGCTCGAGCGTCGCGTATTGGTGATGACGCTCGTTTGCGATCGCCAGCGCACGATGCAGGGATTGTTCAAGGCTTTGGGAAAAAGTCGGCATTCGCGTCCTCTATGGCCCCCACCATCATGATCGTCATCGCCCGGTCAGGCAACAACAACCTTTGTCACATATAGTTATACAAGATCGCGGCAAAAGACCGGTTCCGCGACTCTGGCGGCTGCACACCTGCGGTATTCCCGATTACCGTATTCTCGATGCAAAACCCGTTCCGATTTGGGCGGGATCGGCGCCGGCACAAAATTCCGTTGCTGCCGGGTGCAACGGATGTCGCGCGCAGACCTCAGGCGACGATCACACCGCCACTACAAGGGAGCTGGCTTCAACGCGCCGTGAGGCGTCTTACTTCTTTTCCATCACGCATTGCAGCGGATGCTGGTGCTTGCGGGCGAAATCCATCACCTGCGTCACCTTGGTCTCCGCGATCTCGTAGGTGAACACGCCGCACTCCCCGATGCCGTGATGATGGACGTGCAGCATGATCTTGGTCGCCGCCTCGACGTCCTTCTGGAAGAACTTCTCCAGCACATGGACGACGAATTCCATCGGCGTGTAGTCGTCGTTCAGGATCAGCACACGATACAGGTTCGGCCGTTTGGTCTTCGGCTTGACCTTGGTGATGACCGATGTGTTCGGCCCGGAAGGGCCGCCCGAACGGTTCTCATCGTTGCTCATCCGGGGAGCGTAGGCGGCGGTGACCGCGGACAGGTCGAGTCTGGAAGTCAGTTGCGGCATGGCACAGGCGTTCAAATTCCCCACGGAAGCGAATGACGGTCTTCGGCGCAGCTCAGCACTTCGGAGCCTCGCACAGGCGCGCCGCCTTTCTGAATCGCCGCCTCCGACCGATCCGGTCCAAACCGGATCGGTCGATAGCAATATGGCCCTGCCCCCGGCTCGCCGCAAGCATGCAACGGTCCGGCCGATGCTGCCGCGGCGGTCCCGATTCCCGGCCCGGTGATCCTCACCAAGGTTAGTCAATCCGGACCGATTTGACAAAATTTTCCGTCGCGCCCATTTGGAACGTGTTGACCAGGAACCCGACCGTCCCATGCGGCCGCGTACGTTTCTCGCACGGCACATCTCCGGTTTTCTACGGTCCAATTTACCACGGGCTCGAGCGCATGGCGCGAGATCGGACCGTGTCGCGGTCGACGTCTCCAGCTGTGCGCCAACGGCAAGTCGGCAAGCGTCATAATCGATGCGGTGCAAGTGCGGCACTCTGACGGATTGATCGCGCGCAAACAAAAAGCCCGGCTGATCAGCCGGGCTTTTTTCATTCCAGGACTTCCAGAAAGCGTTAGTTCGCAGCCGGGGTGAACTTCGACACGATGGTCTCGACCGGCTTGAACGCCTGCTTGGCGAGGTCGCTGTAGAGGCCGGCGATCTTCTGCGATTCAGCAACGAAGGTCTCGTAGGCGGAACGGGCGAAATCGGTCTGCGCTTCCATGGCCTTGTCCAGCGACTTCACGCCGGAGAGCTTCTCGACGAAGGACTTGGTGTCTTCGAACGACTTCTTGGTGTAGTCGCCATAGGCGCTCGCGATCGCCTGGAGGCCGTGCTGCACCGAGGTCGCGGAGGCGACGCACTGCTCGAACTGCTCTTTCCCGTAGTTCTGAAAGTCTTCAACCTTGAACATGTCGGAATCCTTTTTCCCTGGCTCTCGTCGGGAAGCCCCGGCTCCCTGACTCTGCCCACAATTAGTGCAACGCACAAAAAAGTCAAGAATCTTGTGCGACGCACAAAAATAGATCCAAATCGCTGAGATTCCCGGGGTTTCCCGCAAGGGTTCCTTAAGCTTTTGGAAACCGCGGCCCCCTACCCTGATTCCCTGGACGTGTTCACTTCCGCAAGCGGTCAAAAGCCGTTTGAGAACATCACCTTAGCCAGAACAGCGGCTCAGGCCCAACGTCTCCCGCGGCGAACACCAGCGGAGGGACAGCCTGAGCAGGTAATGATCCCGGGTTCATTGGGCACAATTTCGCCTCACGAGCCGGTGATCAAGTCAGAAACGGGGACGGGGTTCCATGCTTCGTAACAACTTGTCTTCCTCGCGCTTGGCGCGGGTTGGCGTTTTCGGGCTGCTTACGGTCACCACCGTAGTCATCTTCACCACCGATGCTGCCGAAGCGCGGCGCCACCGGCGCCATTACGCGCACCACCGGGTGCAGCGCGATGTGTCCGAGAGCTCCAGCCCGAAATTCGCGTCCATCATCGTCGACGGCAATTCCGGCGCGGTGCTGCAGTCGACTAGCCCCGACGGACTGCGCCACCCCGCCTCGCTCACCAAGATCATGACGCTCTATTTGCTGTTCGAGCGCCTCGAGTCCGGCAAGCTGAAGCTCGACACCGAGATGCCGGTGTCCCAGCATGCCGCCGACCAGGATCCGACCAAGCTCAACCTCCGCCCCGGCCAGACTATCCGCGTCGAGGACGCGATCAAGGGCCTCGTGACGCGCTCCGCCAATGACGCCGCCGTGGTGATCGCGGAAGCGATCGGCGGCGACGAAGACGATTTCGCGCAGATGATGACGCGCAAGGCACGCTCGCTCGGCATGTCCAAGACCGTTTACCGCAACGCTTCGGGCCTGCCGAACGACGAGCAGGTGACGACTGCACGCGACCAGGCCACGCTCGGCCGCGCCATCCAGGAGCGCTTCCCGCGCTACTACCGCTACTTCGCGACCGCCTCGTTCAACTGGCGTGGACAGTCGATCCGGAACCACAATCACCTCCTCGGCAATGTCGAGGGCGTGGACGGCATCAAGACCGGCTACACCCGCGCCTCCGGCTTCAACCTCGTCAGCTCGATGCGCCGCGGTAATCGCCACCTGATCGGCGTTGTGCTCGGCGGCCGCAGCGGCGGCTCGCGCGATGCCATCATGCGCAACCTGCTCGCGGAGAATCTCGAGAAGGGCGCGACCACGCACACCGTCGTTGCCGTCACCGAGCGTAACGGCGCTGACGCCAATGCCGACGTCGCCGACGCATCCGATACCCCGGCACGCCCCGTGGCGCAGGTTCAGGCCGCGGCCGCCCCTGCTCCCGAGGCCGCCCCGTCCCGCCTCGCCGCGCGTCTGTCGACGCTGGCCGCTGCAACTGCCGCGATGCCGCCGTCTCAGCCGAAGCCCGAAGCCAGGCCGACTGAATCCAAGATCGAGCCGGCGCCGCTCACCAATGGCGTGATCTCGAGCCAGCCGCTGTCCATCATCCCCGGCTCGTCCGAGCCGATGAAGCCGGTCCGGGTCAAGACGGTGCAGGTCAAGGCCGGCGCCGTGAAGGTCGCCTCCGCCGCCCCGGCCCAGGTATCGCCGCCGGTCACGAACACCATTCCGTCCCGGTCCGACGTCGCGGAGACCTCCGGCGCCGTCGTCGCCCGGGCCGATCTCATCAACAAGCCCGAGGTCGCGACCCAACCGGAGGCGCCGAAGGCCGAGATCGCCCGCACCGAGCTGCCGCGGCAGCCGGCAGGCTTCGGCACCGGCAACGGCATCCTCGGGGTGCTACCGGCCGCAACCGCCGCCGCGCCCGCCGCGGCCGCTCCGAAGCTTGCTTCCGCCGACCCGGCGCCGCAGCCGATCCAGATGAGCGCCACGACCAAGCCGGTCGTCACCCACAGCGGCTGGATTGTCCAGGTCGGCGCGCTCGAGAGCGAGACCGAAGCCCAGCACCGCATCGACGCCGCCCGCAGTTCGGCCCGCGGCCTGCTCAGCAAGGCCGATCCGTTCACCGAGCCGGTCGTCGCCAAGGACAATCGCAAGCTCTACCGTGCCCGCTTCGCCGGGCTCGAGCGCGACCAGGCCGAAGCCGTCTGCCGTACCCTGAAGCGCGCCGAGATCTCCTGCATCACCGTGCGCAACTGATCTCGTCTACCGCTTCCAAACAAATGCCCGCGCTCTTGCGCGGGCATTTTTGTTTTCGAACGTGCGGTGAGCAGAAGCCAGTTCCGCGACAACCTCTCGTCAAGGATTTACGGTTAAGATTTTCCTCAAGGGATCGACCACGCCGACAATGGCGGGCATCGGGCGACGGCAAACGGAGCAAGCGGAACTCACGCGGTACGGGCGTTTGTGGCGTGGTGCCGGAGTTAGCCGTTATGCGTACGAAGCAGAGTATCCTTGGCCTCGTTTACACGGGCAGCGAGATACGTCGAGCCCCCCTGGTCGGGATGGAGTTTCTTCATCAGGGACTTGTGAGCCCTGCTGATGTCGTCGCGCCCCGCGCCCGGCTGCAAGCCAAGGATCTGATAAGCTTCCTCCGTCGTCATTTTGCCGCTCGTCGCCGTGCGGCGCTGCCGCCCTGCCGCATCGCGCTGCGCGTCCTGACGCCAAGCGGGAAACCGGCGGTCCAGATAGCTTTCAAGTAAGGCCACACTCTCGGCGTCGAACGCCGGCACCATCGCCAGCAGGCCGGCGAGATCAAACTCGTCGAGGTCGCGCCCCGCATGAGGTCCGGCAACGATCTGGCCTGTCAACTGGCCGGTGTCGTGGTCAAGCCGCATGTCCAGGAATTGCGAGCGCACCCGCGAGGCCTGTCCGGACGGGCGCGTCGCGCCGCCGCCGAACAGCCCTCCGACATTGCCGAAGCCGGCGTTGGCCAGGGGTGTCCAGCCGAGCAGCCCGGCGCCGAAGATTCCGAGCGGAATCGCGACGACCAATTCGCCCCGCAGACCCGTGAACGCTGCGGCCGCCAGCGCCACCACGCCGCCGCCGAACTTGATGGCGCGCGCCAACGCCGCCGGATTGGCAGAGCGGAACGTCTGGAGCAGCAGATAGAGCGTGATAACAGCGACAGCGCCGGCAATCAGGGTCATGGCCGGAATAATATAGTCGCCCTCCCGGCAAAATGCATCGCGTCCACGGCCGCAGCGGGTCGCAGCCTGCTTGAAGCGTTACTTCATCTGTCCGATCAGCTTCGCTGCGCCGCTCGCGCTCTTCGCCAGTTGTAGCAGCGCTTCGCGGCCGCCGGCAGCGTAAGCCGCCGCTGCCCGCAACAACTCGCGCAACTGCGCCGCCGCGCCGGGATCGAACCGGCACCAGGCACCGCCGGTCAGGCGCGCGATCTCGCGAAAGGTCCGCTCGGCCACCGCGTCATGGCCTTCCTGAAACACGAACACGGGCACCTTGAGCATGCCGAGCTCGCCGGCCTTGGCGCAGAGTTCGTCGGCCTTCTCCTCCATGGCATCGCCGACGAAGACGACGGCCCGCACGCCGGAGGCGACCGCCTGGCGCCGGGCCTCGCTCAGCACCTTGCCGATCTGGGTGTCGCCGCCGCGGCAATCGATCTTGCTCATCAGCGTCGCAAGCCTGGCACTGTCGGAGATCCACGCCGTCGCGCGGCATTCGTTGAAGCCGCGATAGTAGACGAGCCGGATGTCGAGACTGCCGAGCGCCGCGGTCTCGCGAAACATGTCGGCCTGGAGCGCGCAGGCCATGTCCCAGGTCGGCTGCCGGCTCATCGTCGCATCCAGCGCGAAGATCAGCCGCCCCTGCGCGCCGGGCGCATGCGGCGACAGCGCGCGCGCCTTGGTGACGAAGGCGGCAATGTCCGCCGAGGTCGACGTCCCGGCCTGCGGCACCGCGCCGCCGGCCTTCGTCGAGACGGCATCACCGCGCGGCTTGATGGGTTCGCCCGACATCGCTGCTCAACCATGCGTGGGCGATTAATGTGGTGCGCGCGCAGAGCCCGGTCAATGTGCAAAGCCTCCGTGGGCTTGCGCCGGCGGAGGCTTTGCAATCGGTGCCGATGATGAGGGAGGCGTCAGCTCTTGGCTGGCGCCATCAATGCGACCGGACCGGGCTCGAGAATCTTGGGCGGGGACGACTGCGTGTCGACTGGCGCAATCTCGCTGTCGGTCGCGCTCAGGAACTTGTCGAGCATGCCCTGGATCGAGTTCTTGGCGACGTCCGGGCCGGTGTCCCGCATGTCATTATGCTGGAATTCGGTCTTCACGACCTGAATGCCCGCCTTCTCGCACTCCTCGTCCGTGGGGATCACGCCCGCATCGGTCTTGAACTGCGGATCGGTGGAGCGGAACGACAGGATCTTGAACTTACCGGCAGTGACGAAGGGAACCCGCAGATTGTCGAGGGTGACAACCTTCTTGACCTCGTCCGGATACTGCTTGGCGAAATACATCGAGATGTCGCCGCCCATGGAATGACCGACCATGGTCACCTTATCGTAGTCGGCGTTCGGCTGGACCTTCTTCATCTCCTGCATGGCGAGATGAATGTTGGCGACACCGCGCAGGATCTGCGGCAGCCGGCCCACATAGAGCTCGCCCGGCTTGGTCACCATCGGAGGATCGGTCGGCAAATCATGCTGCGGGCTGACGACCATGTAGCCGCGCGCAGCGAAGATGTTGGCGAGGAAGCCGTACTCGGTGTTCTTGACCGTATTGCCGTGATTGATCACGGCGACCGGCAACGTGATCATGCCGGCATTGGCCTGCATTTCCTTGTCGCGGCGCACCGCGATGTCGACCGGCACCGGGCGATTGTCGCGCGAAGTGTCGTAGAAGGTGATGGTCTCGTGCTTGATGGCCCACCTGCTCGCCGTGAAATAGGCGATGCCGCAGAGGGCACTGACTGAAACCAGAACGGCAATTCCACGCTTCATTTTTGTCCTCAGCCCCAGGCTCTTGCGGCCTGATCCCTGTTGAAAATCGTGTTCTTCCGGGGCTCTTCGTCCCCTTGTCGCCTATTCCCTAATATATGTCACAGCAGCGTGACAGGAAGGCTAAATATTGTGAACCGGCAGCCCTTTCATTGTGCGTCGCACACGTTTGTTGGGCACCCCGTCCTCATACGGCCACTTTAGGTGCACGACGCAACCAGTGGCGATCGGGTTCGATTTCGCATCAGTGCAGGATGCAAACGGCGGAACGCGGGTTGAGTTCCCGCGACAAGCGGCCGCTGGGATCGACTGGAAGTAGCTATATACCGCTGCCTTAGGCGCCGAGAATGTCGTGGACCTCGAGCGGCTTGTCGACCTGGCTGAACCACTCGGCGCGGTTGGCGGCGCGGCGGCGGCCGCGCTCGTCGAGCGGCAGCTTGAGCTGGCGGAGCAGGCTCGTCACTTCCTCCCGCGCGGTGAGATGGCCGAGATTGGGGCGCATGCCGAGCGTGGCCTCGTCGATCTCGTCGAGGGCGGTCAGTCCGCGCGGGAAAAATTCGCGATAAACGACACGCTCGGCGAAGCCGTCGACATAGCGGAAGCCGAGCCGGAGCGACAGATCCTTCAACCCCTCGGCGACGAGCTGCTTGTTGCGGGAGCCGAGCATCGACAGGCGGTTGCGCACGACGATCCAGTCGGTGGTCGCGCCGTCGAGCTGGCGACGCTTGCGCCTGACATCGCGCACCATCTCGGCGTAATGGCTCTCCCCGGTGACCGCGTAGTTGGCGGGATCGACGGTGCCCAGCACGTCGAAGTCGAGGAAGCTGTCGTTGATCGGCGTCACCAGCGTGTCGGCCATCGAATGCGCCAGCCGCATCAGGTAGCTGTCGGTGCCGGGCGTATCGATGACGATGAAGTCGAAATTGCTTTCGACCGCCGAGACCGCCTCCATGAATTGCTGGAACTCGGAATTCTCGTTCTCGGCGATCTGCATGGTCTCGCCGAGCTTGATGCAGCGATGCACCGGCAGCTCGAGGTCGAGCTTGGTGCGGCGCGCCCAGGCGGAGCGGTTGCTGATGTAACGGGTAAAGCTCTGCTGTCGGCAGTCGAGGTCGATGGTGGCGACGCGTTGGCCGGCCTTCAGAAGCGCAACCGCGATGTGCAGGGCGGTGGTCGATTTGCCGGAGCCGCCCTTCTCGTTGCCGAGCACGACGACATGCGCCGAGCCGGATTGGCCTTGGCTAGCCTGCACAAGCATAGCGATCCTCAACACCCCTAACGAATATCTTCGAGTTGACCGCGTTTGCGGTCAAGTGAAATGCGTGACAGGTCATGCAAATCGCAGTGCGCCGTTCTTCATCATGAAGCGCAGCGTCATCTTTCGTCTGTGATCCAGCTCGCAATATCGCGACATCCTGCGCGGCCTTGCGCGGGATGCTGTGCCGCGTCCGGATGCATGGCGTCCACGATCGTCGCTTGTTAAGGTTAGCCAGCCGGACGCCAGCCCTCACCCGCACTGATTCCCAACCCCGTCGAGTCCTGATGTCACCAAGCCCCTTGATCGCCCGCACGGTCCCCGCCCTGCGGCGCGCCATCGACAATCTCCGCAAGCGAAAGGCCACGATCGCGCTGGTCCCGACCATGGGGGCGCTCCATGACGGGCATGTGTCGCTGGTTCGCCTCGCCAGGCGGCGCGCGAGCCGCGTCGTGGTGTCGATCTTCGTCAATCCGACTCAGTTCGCTCCGACGGAGGACTTTGGCGCTTATCCGCGAACCTGGAAGGCCGACATCGCCAAGCTCGCAGCCGAGGATGTCGATGTCGTCTGGCACCCCGGCGTCGAGGCCATGTATCCGGAAGGCTTCGCCACCCGCATCGTGCCGGAGGGGCCGGCGCTGGCCGGGCTCGAGGACCGCTTCCGGCCGCATTTCTTCGGCGGCGTCGCCACCGTCGTCGGCAAGTTGTTCACGCAATGCCGGCCGGATGTCGCGATCTTCGGCGAGAAGGATTTTCAGCAGCTGCGGGTGGTGATGCAGATGGCGCGGGATCTCGACCTCGGCGTCAAGGTCATCGGTTCCCGCACGGTGCGCGAGCGCGATGGGCTCGCGATGTCCTCGCGCAACGTCTATCTCTCGGCCGAGGAGCGGCAGACCGCAATCACGCTTTACCGCGCCATGAAGGAGAGCGCCGCGCGCATCCGTGCCGGCCAAGCGATCGCGCCCGCGATGGCCCGCGGTGCCGAGATGATCAAGGCGGCCGGTTTCGCGCTCGACTATTTCGAAGCCCGCCATGCCGCGACGCTGGCACCGGTCACCTCGCGCAAGGACGGCCCCTTGCGGATCCTGGTCGCGGCCAAGCTCGGCACGACCCGGCTGATCGACAATATCGCGGTTTAGAGCAGCCCGAGATCGCGCAGCTCGCGCCGCATCGGCTCCGGCATCGCCGCGATCGAGCCAGCGGCGGACTTGCCGAGATCGGCGGGCACGGAATCATCGGTGAGATAGCGCCAGCCCTGGAACGGGCGCATCGGCCGCGGCGACACCGAGATCACCTTCGGCTGCATCACGATCCGGCAGCGTCCGATGCCGTCCTTGTCGCGGAACGGCTCGATGCCGATGATCTTCTCCCGCGCAGCGATCTCGCCCTTGATCACCCAATAGAGCGACCCGCCCGCCAGGATCTCGGCGTCGCGCTTGGGCACCATGCGGGTGATGTGGATGTGACGTTGCGGCAGACCCTTCTTCTTGGCGGTCTGCATCCGTTCGGCGACCCACTCCTTCAATTCCTTGACGGAGTCGCAGCCGACGGCGAGCTTGATCAGATGTAACGGCATGCCCCAGCATTAGCCGGGCAGCAGCGCATTTGGAATGCCGATCTACTCGTTATCCGCAGCCGCAGGCGCAGCCGCCGCGGCGGGCGGCGGCGCAAGCGGAACCGGCGCGGCAGCTGGGGCACGCGCAGCCTTCGGCGCCGGCGGCTTCTTGGCAGCCGGTGCCGCGGGAACTGCGGCCTGCGCCGAGGTCGCGGCCGGCGCGCGCGCTGCTGCCGCGTTTGCAGGCGGTGCCGCCGGGCGCGTCGTCGCTGTGGGCTCCGGATTCATGATGCTGACCGGCGGCGTCGACGAGGCGCTCGGGAACTCGGCATTGGTCGGCTTGCCCGTCGGCACCGACGGCGGCAATCCGGCAAGCGCGGCGCTGGCCGGCATCGCCGGCGCCGTTGCGGGCGCGTTCCAGGTCGGCGCATAGCGCGCGACCAGCGTATCGTAGAGATGGGAATTCATGTTGGCGACGACCTGTTGCTGGTCGGTCAGCGAGCGGAACGCAGCGCAATCGAACTGCGTGCAGCCGTCGCGCGCGACCAGCACATGCGCGACGAGGCCGTAGCGATCACGCTCCAGCGATTTGCGCAGCACCTTCATGTCCAGCGTCAGGCTCTTCTCGGCCGTGGCGACCTCGCCGAGCGCGGTCAGCCGGTCGATCCTGGCGGCGGTGTAGGAGACGGCCGCAGCGGCTGCGTCAGGCGCGCCGAACAGCGCCTTCTCGCAGCCAACGGCCACGGCATCGCCGGCGAGATCGTCGAGACAGGACAGCGCCGGCAAGCTCGCCGTCACCGCTCCTTGCGCGCGCGCCTCGCCCGGGGTGGCCTGCCCCTCCGGACCATAGACGCGCACGGTGGCCGCTCCGGCGATCGCGATGGATAGCAGCGTAATCACGGTCAGCGCGCCATTGGCGACCGACCGGTCGGCGCGCTGCAGGGTGATGAGGAGGATCAGCCCGAAGAATCCAGCAGCCACCAGCGTCATCCACATCGGGAAGGCCGGCGAGTGCCAGATTTGGTCGAGCGAAGTGGCCCATGCCCAGTTCATGCGCGACGTCCCCTCACGCGAGCAAAGAGCGGATGGTCAAAGCGAGCACCGCGAGTCGGCAACTGCCCCCACCCACCTTGGGAAGGTGAAGCGGGCCTTTTGACGGCGACAGGATACAACTTCCCGGGAGGCGCCTATGCGCGGGTAGCGTCGGGCCTTCAGGAGAGCGCGAGCTGGCTTTCCTTGGCAACGCGCTCGAAGGCTTCGGTCGAGCTCTTGATCCGGTACTGGCAGTCGTCGCCTTCGGTCGGCAGCAGACGGATGACCTCATACGCGCCGCTGGCAGCCGGTCGCGCGACATTGCTGGCCGTGAACAAGACGCGCGTTCCCACGGGGAATTTGTGCTTCAACACCCTCTCCATTACTCAAACAGCGCCTGCCTCGCCCAGTGTCCCACTGCGATGGCCGGCCGGAAACCCGGGCCGTCGTATAGCACGAGCCCCGCCGGTTTGGCCAGCGCAAACCGGCATGGCAATCGCGCGAATTCTGCCGCTATTTCATAACGATAGCGGGACAAACTGCAGGCCTGATGACACCGCGGGAGCCGCCGTTCACGCGGCGTGTCGCAGTTGGTGTCGCAGCTCCCCCCTTGCGCCATGGCCGCGGGTCCATTGCGGCCTGACCGCCGCCGGCCCGCAGGCCGATGAGCGAAGCCGCCAGACCAGCGATCAGGCGTCCTCGAACTTCTCGATGCGAAGCGTTTCGGCGAGCCCGTCCCGGGTCCATTCCTGGAACGCCGGCAGCGCCAGCATCGTGTCCATGTAGGCCTTGGTCTCGGGCGTGACCTCGATCGCGTAGGTGCGGAAGCGGTGCACGACCGGTGCGTACATCGCATCCGCCGCACTGAAGCGGCCGAACAGGAACGGTCCCTTGGCGCCGTAACGCGTGCGGCACTCGCGCCAGATCTCCTGCACGCGCGCGATATTGGCTTTGGCGTCCGCCGACAGCGTCGCGGGGCGCACGGGGCGGTGCAGGTTCATGCCGCATTCGTTGCGCAAGGCCATGAAGCCGGAATGCATCTCGGCGCATACCGAACGGGCATGAGCGCGCGCGGCGACATCATCGGGCCACAGCTTTTTCTCCGGGTAGCGCTCGGCGATATATTCGATGATGCTGAGCGAATCCCACACCGTGATGTCGCCATCGACCAGCACCGGCACCTTGCCGGCGCGGCTGAAGGACAGGATCTGCTCCTTGTCCGCGGGATTGTCGGTGTAGAGCGGGATGAGCGTCTCCACGAACGGGATGTCGTTGGCGCGGAGCGCGAGCCAGGGTCGCATCGACCATGACGAGTAGTTCTTGTTGCCGATCGCAAGTTTCAGCGCAGCCATGTCATCAGTCCTTCCCGAGACGTCCAGAAGCGAGCTGCTTTTAACGCCATCGCCTGCCGCCAATCAATCGTTGCCGCGCCTCGCCATGCGTGGCAATCGTTGCCGCCCGCGAGGAGAAGGACATGAGCAGGCACTGGGTCGACATCACCGCCGTCGGCTTCTTCATCATCGAATGGCTGGCCTACGCGCTGACGCTGGAGCATTCGGCCTATGGCCGCGACAGCCTGTCGGCGCGCATGAACCGCTATCGCGAGGTCTGGGTGCGCCAGCTGCTCGACCGCGACACGCGCATGGTCGACATGCAGATCATGGCCTCGCTCCAGAACGGCACCGCCTTCTTCGCCTCCACCAGCCTGTTCGCGCTCGGCGGCGCACTGGCGCTGCTGCACGCCACCAACGACGCCATCACCATTCTGAGCAAGCTGCCGATCGACCTCAGCCCCTCGCCCGCACTGTGGGAGCTGAAATGCGTCGGGCTGGTGCTGATCTGCGTCTACGCCTTCTTCAAGTTCGCCTGGGCCTATCGCCTGTTCAACTACGTCGCGATCCTGTTCGGCGGCATGCCGCCGGCCTCCCAGCGCGACACGGCGGAGGCCGAAGCCCATGTCATCCGCACCTCGCGCCTGTTCGAATCCGCCGGCCGTCATTTCAACCGCGGCCAGCGCGCCTTCTTCTTCGCGCTCGGCTATCTCGGCTGGTTCGTCAGCCCCTGGCTGCTGTTCGTGACCACGGCGGCTGTGGTGGTCGTGACCTGGCGACGGCAGTTCGCGTCCAGCGCCTGGGCGGCGATGGCGCCGGAGGTGGTGGCTGATGACGAGGAGAAGAAGCGCGGTCATTGAGGCGTCCGCGCAGCAACGGCAAAGTATCGCGCACGCTTTCTCCACGTCGTCATTGCGAGGGGAGCGAAGCAATCTAGAGTCTTTCCGCGGCAAGACTCTGGATTGCTTCGTCGCAAGGGCTCCTCGCAATGACGGAGCAAGGGGCGCTGCCGTCGTCCTCCAAATGCCACTGTCATTCCCCGCCACCGGGTCTCGCCTTCGGCGAGCCCGATGACAGGCTCCGGCGGGGAATCCAGTACGTCGCGGCCTCTCGGTTCAATCACAAGTATCTCGGAGTACTGGATCGCCCGGTCGAGCCGGGCGATGACAGCGAGTTTGTGGCGTGCGCGTGCCACAGGCTCGTCATTGCGAGCGCAAGCGAAGCAATCCAGAATCCCTCCGCGGCAAGATTCTGGATTGCTTCGTCGCAAGGGCTCCTCGCAATGACGGAGCAAAGGGGCAATGGCGTCGTTCTCCAATTCGCATCTGCGTTGCAGACACGCCTTCGCATTCTCGCGACGGATTTCGCCCGAGCTTTGCTTGATCTCTCCCCCCCTTGAAACCAAGAGGGCGCAGGGAAGGCCGGGTGCCGGCTGGCACCCGCGGTCCGCTGCGCGAAAAGCACACGCAGAGAAGACCGCACAGCAGCATACAGGTGAAGCCCAACACACGGCCTTCCCTGCACAGTGGTTGGACGGCTTATGCCGCGCTCTCCCGGGAGCCGAATTCCTTCTGGCCTCCCTCACCCCGGCGAAAGTCGCCGGCACCGCGCCGGTTGACGCCAATGCCGCATCCGCCAGGGCTTGACCGTAGCAACGACGGCCAGGACCACACGGTTTTGCCGTACGCGCGGTTCGCCTGCGCCACAGGGTTCGACGGCGTTGTGCACGTTGCCATCGAAATGCTGGCGCGACGAACCTGACAGCGCCGTCCGTCTGCGCGAAACTTTAGGGCTCACGGAGAGCAATCCGCCCTGCCCGCAGCTTTCGCGCCCGACGCTGCCGCGTCCACCGCAGCCCGGCTCTGCGATCATCACGACACATGATCGCCCCTCAAGGGTGAGCCGGGATGGGCGACACATACGCCAATTCCGAATTTCGGTAAAGCGGAATATTTTTGCGAGCTGGGATTGACTGAGGGGCGACACAGCAAAATCCCGCATCCCGGATGGAGCGCCAGCGTAATCCGGGACGATGCGAGATGCCGGGCGCTCCGTCCGGGCTACACGACCACACGCTACGATCCGAAGTCCTTTGGGCTGAACGGCAAATCCAACACCTTCCATTCCCCGTACAAGGCGGCCGGCAGCATCTTGTAGGGCTGGCAGCTCTGGAGCGCGCTCATTGCGGACTTCACCAGGGCGACGCCCTTCGCGGATGGCGGGGCCGCCATCAGGATCGGCTCGCGCGCCAGTGTGCCGTCGGTGGCGAGCACCGTACGCAGCTTGATGTGGATGTTGTCGGTCGGCGCGACCCCGGCCGGCAGCTTGGCGCAGCTTTTCAGGTGACGGCGTAGCTCGGCGATGACCTCGGGTGGCAGCTTGGCGGCGATCGAATCCTTGGCGTCGCCGCCGTCGTCCTTGGGAGTGTCCTTGGGCAGCTCCGTCGGCAATGCAGGCGGCAGGCCCAGCATGACGCCGTATTTGACGGTGACGTCAGGCTCCGGCGCCTGGTAGGCCGGCGGCGGCGCGCCCTGGGGCTGCTGCATCGCCTGTGACGGCGGCGGCTGCATCGGCGGCTGCGGCATCGCCTGTGGCAGCGATTGCGGTATCGGTTGAGGCTGGGCTTGCGGCGGAGGCTGTTGCGGCTGTGCGTTGGCCTCGCGCGGCTTTGGTGAAGGCGAAGGCTGCTGTTGCGGGGAGCGTTGCGGCTCGGGCGAAGCCTGCGGTGATGGCGATGGCGCGGCCTGCTGCTTGGCCGCCGCATCCGACTTGTCGGTGAAATCCAGCTTCGGCAGTTTCAGGTCGGGCGTCGGCTCCGGCGGCTTCTCCTTTGCCGCCTCCTTCGTCTCCTGCTCCTTGATCTCTTCCTTCACCTGCTCCGGCGTGACGATGTCGACCGAAACAGTCTCGGGCGCCGCGGCGTGGAACGGATGGACCTCGCTGATCAGGATGATCAGCGCCACCAGCGTCAGATGCGCGATCGCCGACGCCGCGATGTCCGTCCGTATGATATTCCGCAGTTCCATCGACTGACTTCGGGTTGCCGCGCTGGTCCTAGCATACCCCGGGCCCCCCTCAATCCCATTTCGGCGCGAAGCCGAAATCGGTCAGGCGGCCCTTGGGGTGGGCCAGCGCGGCGATCCGGCTCATCTCGTCCTCCGACAGCTCGAAATCGAAGATCTCGATGTTTTCCGACAGGCGCTCGACGCGCGAGGTGCGCGGGATCGCAGCGACATTCTGCTGCACCAGCCAGCGCAGGCACACCTGTGCCGGCGTCTTGCGATGGGCGCGGCCGATCTCCGCGAGCGTCTGGTCGGTCTTGATGCGACCCTTGGCGATGGGACTGTAGGCGACGAGGGCAAGACCATGCTGGTCGCAAGCCGCCCTCACCTTCCCCTGGTCGAGATAAGGGTGATATTCGACCTGGTTGCAGGCGAGCGGCTCGGGCGATAACGCCACCGCCTGCTCGATCAGCGCCACCGTGAAATTGGAAACGCCGATATGGCGGGTCAGGCCCATCGTCTTCGCATGCGATAGCGCTCCAAGCGTCTCCGCCAGCGGCACGTGCGAATTCGGCCAGTGCAGCAGCAACAGATCGACGGAGGGAAGCCGCAGGCGGGCGAGGCTCTCCTTGACCGAGCGCTCGAGATCGTGGGGCGCGAAATGATTGGTCCAGACCTTTGTGGTGAGGAAGATGTCGTCGCGGCGCACGCCCGAGGACCGCAAGCCGTCGCCGACCTCGCGCTCGTTGTCATAGACCTGCGCGGTGTCGATGTGGCGATAGCCGAGCCGCAGCGCCTGCTCGACCACGCGCGCGGCCGGCCGGCCGTCCAATTCCCAGGTCCCGAGCCCGATCGCCGGAATCCTTGCACCATTGGCCTCGACGAACAGCATGAGGAATCCTCTCTGTTGCGGGCAGCCCCAAATCAACCAGGCGTCATTATGGACCCGGCCCATGTCACTGCCAACGGAAGCCCGCGGCCGTTCGGCCAGATATTCAGCGCAATGCTAACGTGAGGTTCGCGTCGAGCTCTTGGCGTCAGGCCTTGGTCATCAGACCTTGGCGAGCGCCTGGAACACCGTATCCGGTGCATGCGCGATCACGGCGAGCAGCGCGCGGGCCGGTCCCCGCGGGGCGCGCTTGCCCTGCTCCCAATTGCGGATGGTCTCGACGGGGACGCCGAGTTTTGCGGCGAACTCCATCTGGGTGAGACGGGCGCGGCGGCGCAAATCGCGCACCGCGAGCGGGCCGGTGTCGCCCGACGCGGCATTGGCCGCCGGCCGGACCGGAAATTCCTGCCCGTCCCGCAATTCGACGATCCGCCCGTCCGCCTTCAGCCGCAACCGCATGCTCATTCCCCCAAGCGCGGACGATGATGCGGCAGGTCGCTTAAGTTCGGATTAAAGATACCGAGGTCTCGTGCCCCGGACGCGGCGCGCCCGGGACAGGGAGTGAGGAGCCCCCCGTGCCCACCCCGTCATTGCGAGGAGCTCTTGCGACGAAGCAATCCAGACTGCCACCGCGGAGGGTTTCTGGATTGCTTCGCTGCGCTCGCAATGACGGGGACAGAGCGCGGCGCCTCAAACTACCTCCTACTTCAACCCGAACCAGAGCGTCGCAATACCGAGGAAGGAGAAGAAGCCGACGACGTCGGTCACGGTGGTGACGAAGGTGCCGGACGCCACCGCCGGGTCTGCCCTGACACGGTCGAGCGCCATCGGGATCAGGATGCCGCCGAGCGCGCCGGCGACGAGATTGCAGATGATGGCAAGCCCGATGACGATGCCGAGGCCGGGGATCTTGAACCAGGCCACCGCCGCGATCCCCGTGATCACGGCAAAGGCGAGACCGTTGACGAGGCCGACCAGGCTCTCGCGGATCACCACGCGCCAGGCGTTGAAGGAGCCGAGCTCACGGGTCGCGAGCGCCCGCACGGCGACCGTCATGGTCTGGGTCGCGGCATTGCCGCCCTGGCTCGCCACAATCGGTGCCAGCACGGCGAGCGCCACCATCTTCTCGAGCTGGCCTTCGAACAGGCCGAGCACGGAGGACGCCAGGAACGCGGTGGCGAGGTTGACCAGCAGCCAGTTGAAGCGGCCGCGGGCGATGGTGAGAAACGTGTCCGACAGCTCTTCGTCGCTGGTGACGCCGCCGAGCGCCTTGAGGTCCTCGTCCGCCTCCTCCTCGATGACGTCGACGACGTCGTCGACGGTGATGACGCCGACCAGGCGGTCCTGGGTGTCGAGCACGGGCGCTGCGACGAGATTGTACTTGCCGAACATGCGCGCCACCTCCTCCTGGTCCTCCAGGACGGAGACGCGGCGGCGGTCCTCGTCGGTCAGCTCGGTGAGCGGCACCGGACGGCGCGCGCGCAGCAGCACGTCGAGCGGCACCGCGCCCTGCCAGTGCTGGTCCTTGTCGACGACGTAGATCTCGTAGAAGCGGTCGGGCAGATCCGGCGTCTCGCGCATGTAGTCGATGGCCTGGCCCACGGTGAAGTCCTGGGGCACCGCGATGAACTCGGTCTGCATCCGGCGGCCGGCGGAATTTTCCGGATACAGCAGGCTGCGCTCGAGCGCGACGCGCTCGCGCAGCGGCAGCTTCTCGAGAATTTCCTCCTGATCCTCGGCGTCGAGGGTCTCCAGCAGCTCGACCGCGTCGTCGGATTCGAGCTCGCGGACACCTTCTGCGACCGTCTCCGGCGGCAGTTCCTCGAGGATCTCCTCGCGCACGGCCTCGTCGACCTCGTTCAGCGCGGAGAAGTCGAAGTCGCGCCCGGTCAGCTCGACCAGGCGGACCCGGTCGTCGGGCTGCAATGCGCCGATCAGGTCGCCGAGGTCGGCCTCGTGCAGCTCGGCGACGATCGCGCGCAGCTGTGCGGAGTCTGCGGCCTCGATCGCATGCGCGATCTCCTCGACGAATTCGTGCCGAATTTCGCCGTCTTCATTGCGCATCGGCACGTGCTCGAGTACCGAATCCGCAGCGGGAGGGGCAACGTCCATTTGTTCATCCATGGCGCGCCTCGCCGTTTGACAGGTTGGATCAGATGGTCTGGGCTGACGGCTCAGGCAATACCCACAAGCGAACTGCGAGCGCAATGACAAAGATGCATCGGCCGGAATGGACCTCGATGGCGCTGGGCGCGGTGCTGGCCGGCCTTATCGGCGCGACCTCGCTTGAAGCCGCCGAGTGCCCGCGCAAGGACGCGCTCGGCACCGCGCGCGTTCTGAGCGTCGACGCCAAGACCACCCCGCGCGTGGGCCTGAAGAGCTTTCCGCAGACGCTGCCGCTCGCCGACCGCGAGGTCGTGCTGACCTTCGATGACGGCCCGCATCCGCCGACCACCTCGAAGGTGCTAGCGGCGCTGGCGCAGGAATGCGTGCGTGCGACCTTCTTCCTGATCGGCCTGCACGCCTCCCAGCATCCAGACATGGTCAAGCGCATCGCCAGCGAGGGCCACACCATCGGCCATCACACCTTCTCGCACCCGTTCATGGCGCGGCTTCCGCTCGACAAGGCGAAGAGCGAGATCGACCGCGGCATCGCGGCCGACGAGATGGCGCTGCACGGGGTGTCGACCACGACGCCCTCGACGCCGTTCTTCCGCTTCCCCTATTTCGAGGCAACGCCAGGACAGCTCGACCTGCTCCAGGCGCGCGGCATCGTCGTGTTCGGGGCTGACCTCTGGGCCAGCGACTGGAACGAGATGACGCCGGAGCAGGAATTGAAGCTCATCACCGAGCGCCTCGCCGCCAGCGGCAAGGGCATCATCCTCTTCCACGACCCCAAGGCGCGTACGGCCGCGATCATGCCGGCCTTCCTGCGGTATCTGAGGGAGAATGGCTATCGGGTGGTTCACATCGCGCCGGCCGGCGCCGTTCAGAAGCATGCCGACGCGCATTGATGCCGGAATGTCACGCCGGCGCAAAATGGGGTGATTTAGGCTCTATTAACACTCTGTTCATGCTAGCCCATGCAAATGGTCGGGGGACCTGTCGTGGGAAAGGGTTCTTGCGCCTGAACCGGTTTCCAGACGTCTCCGACCTATTAAGGCGGCCATCGCATATGGGGGCAGACGAAGGTTCATGATCGGAAGTAGCGTTGTTTCGCGGACGCGATCGTGGAGCGCCCTTGGCCTGTTGTTGGGATTGCTGACCACCGCTTCGCCGGCGGCGCTCGCGGCCGACTGTCCCGGCCATCCGGACGCGCTCGGGACTTCCCGCACCCTCGTGGTCGATCCGCGCGAGCATCCGCTGATCGGCACCATGCAATATCGCGAAACGCTGCCACTGAAGGACCATGAGGTGGTCCTGACCTTCGACGACGGTCCGCTGCCGAAATATTCCAACCAGGTGCTCCAGATCCTCGCCGACGAGTGCATCAAGGCGACCTTCTTCATCATCGGCAACCAGGCCAAGGCCAATCCGGAAGGGGTGCGCAAGCTGGTGGCGGCGGGCCACACCGTCGGCACGCATAGCATGGACCATCCGCTGACGTTCGACCGGATGCCGATCGAGAAGGCCGAGGCCGAGATCAACGGCGGCATCGAATGGACCTCGGCCGCGATGACCGATCCGTCCAAGCTCGCGCCGTTCTTCCGCATTCCCGGCCTGATGCGCGCCGAAGGCGTCGAGAACCACCTGATCTCGCGCGGCATCCAGGTCTGGAGCGCCGATTTCCCCGCCGACGACTGGCGCCATGTCTCGTCCGACCGGGTCTATCAGCTCGCGATCCAGCGGCTGGAGGCCAAGGGCAAGGGCATCCTGCTGCTGCACGACATCCAGGCCCGCACGGTGGCGGCGCTGCCGAAGATCATCCGCGACCTCAAGGCACGCGGCTATCGCATCGTCCATGTGGTGCCTGCGACCGCCGATCGGCCGGCCACACCGACGACGCCAGTGGAATGGCTGCTGCATCCGCCGACCGAGACGACGCCGATCGCGCGCTGGCCGCGCGTGCCGAATTTCGTGTTCGCGCAGACCGGGACGCTGCCGGCGCCCGCTGTTGCCGATCTCAATGCGCAGACCGAGCATCAGCCACTGCTGCCGCGCCGGACCATGGCGCTGGCGAATGTCGCGGCCACCCTGCCCGTGCCGGACCGCGACCTGTTTGCGATTCCCGAGGGCTCGGTCGAGGTGCTGCTGTCGACGACCGCCTCACGGCGCGCCGCGACGCGGCTGGCCATGGCAGCCGAGAGGCCTCATCCGGCCAAGGGCAAGGCCGCCAAATCGCCGGGACGGCGGACGGCACATGCCGCGCATGGCACACCGAAGCACGCTGCGCAGGCCAACACCACGGCGCCCAAGCCCGCCGCGCCGCGTCCGACCGGGGTCGCCAGCCTGAAGAAGCGCGCTTAAAGCCCTACTGCCGCATGATCGCGGCGACGCAGAGCAGCACGATCAACGCCAGGAAGAACAGGTCCATATAGGACTTGAGCTCGCCGTCGCGCCGCAGCCGCGCAACGTCGGCGACCACCTGCTTGCGCGCCGAGGTTCCGCCCGAACCATCATTGATCGGGGCCTGAAGCCGCCGCGTCTCGGCCTCCAGCTTTTCGATCTTCTGGAAGAAATAGAACGCGCGCAGCGTCGAGGCTGCGCGCATGGCGGCATAGACCAGCACCAGGATCGCCAGGATCGCCCGGTTCGGATACTTCTCCATGAAGTTCAGGCTGAAATAGACCACCGCCATGAACGCGAAATTGGTGATGAAGCGGTAGACGAAGCTAAGAAAAACCATGCTGGCTCGAGCCTTGAAGGGGTAGCGCAACCGGATCGTCGCGCCTACGGGATCAGGGGCCAGACCGGAGCAGCCGGCCTGGATGCCGTGCAGGCCCGTCTACGCCAAGTTTGTTTCAACAAAGATACTTTCGCCCCGCAACTCGCCGCCTTTTAGCCACACGCTGCCATATTGCAAGCCGGAGAACGCCGTCGCCCCATTCCCGCGCCGCTCGCCCGCAACGGCTCAATGGCGATTTGGCGAAAGTCGCGATAGACTATCGACCACCGCTACATGTGGGGTCTGCCGATGCCGAAGAAGGGAATCACGGGCCACGACGACTGGGTTCTGACCGAGGCGCTTGCGACCGCGCTGGTCGCGCTGGAGCAGCTCGAGCCAAAGCACCGGCCGAACGCGCATATGGACGACATCCGCAAGATGCTCTCGAACGGCAAGGAGCCGGCGGCGGTGAGCCTGCACCTGGCTCAGGCCAAATGCCGTCTGTTTCCCGACCTCGATCCGCTGGAGATCTACCGGGAATACGGTATCGGCGAGGAATACGGCTAAACGGCCGGTCGACGACCGAGCTAAGGGCCGCCGGCCACTGATCCCGCGATCACCATGACCAGGGCGCCAAGGTCGACCTTGCCGTTGACGGTCAGCTCCTCCGAGCGTTTCACATCGTCCGAGCCTTGAACCTTGAGCGCTTGGGGCCGGTCGGCGGCTTGTCTTTGCAGCTCGCCGATGATGGCTTCCTTGAGTTTCTCTTCCAGCATGGGCTTTGTCCTTTCAGGCCGCCATCGCGCGGCAGGATTGGGCGCACGAGCGGCACATCGCGACGCATTCCTCCATGCCGCCGATCCGCTCGCAATCCTCGGCGCATTCGGTGCAGATTTCCGCGCATTCGCCGCAGGTGTGCTTGTGATGCGGCGTGTTGATCAGCATGAAATGCGCGGCCGTCCGGCACATCTCCGCGCAGGCCATCATCAGGCGGAAGTGCTTCGGCTCCACGTGCTTGCCGCCGGTCTCGAGGCAGTGGTTCATCGCGGTGCCGAGGCAGATCTGGTAGCAGCTCATGCAGAGCCCGATGCAGCGGGTCATGTCTTCGGATTGAGCCATCCGTCCTCTCCAATCGCGCGCCCCACTCGCTCGACCAAAGCGGGGCCACGCGCTTCGTTCCAGGTTCCGGTCGTCGCGCTGGTCATTTGGGGTTTGGGTCCGCAAGACCGGCACCGGGCTCCTCGAGCCGCCCGCCCCGCGCCAGCCGGACCGCGTTGCCGAGCGCGCGCGCTGCATTCTGCACCTGCTGCTGGAATTCGTCGTCTTCGTCGAGCTCGCGGTGCGAGGTGGCGTATGGCTCCATGTAGCCGACATAGCCGTCGAGCTCGGCAAAGCGGCCCGCCGAGGTCAGCTGCATGTCTGTCAGCCAGTCGGACAAGGCGCGCCGCACGTCCTCGGCGCCGACCGCATCGCCGTGAACGACGATGCCGAAATGACGGCCGGCGAGATGACGCGGATAAGACCAGCCCTTCAGCTCCATCGCCTTGGCTTCGGCTGCCTTCTTGCCGTGGGTCGAGGTCGGATCGGGATTGCCGCCGTCGGCGCAGACCATGCGGTCCATCATCGCCTTGAGCCCGGCCGGCACGTGATACCAGTTCACCGGCGCCACGATCAGGATGCCGTGTGCAGCGACCCAGAGCGGGTAGATCTCGTTCATCCAATCGCCGGTCTGCCCCAGCGAATAATTCGGATAGCAGCTGCACGGCCAGTGACAGAGCGGCATCGCGGTCGCAACGCAGGATTTGCAGGGATGGATATTCTTGCCGAATTCCGAGGCGAGCCGTGACAGATCGAGAATGTCGACGGCAAATCCCATCTCGATGAAGACCGGCTCGGCCAGCTTGACCAGGCGCCAGGTCTTGGACATCTCGCCGGGACAGGTGTGCTCGCTGCGGGCCGAGCCGTTGATGATCAGGATCCGCGGCGTCTCGGCGGCATCGTCATGCCGACGCTGCGCCGCAAGCACGGCGGCGCGCGCCTCCAGCCAATCGACGGCGATGTCGTAATCGGGATCGGCGAAGCCCGCGCCCGCCTTGCGCGTCAGCGGCGCCTTGCGCGAATGGCTGTAAGCGTCCCAGGCAGCGCCGACGACGGCATCGAGTTCGCGTTGCAGCGGAGCAAAGGCGGGATCGACGAACTGGCTCCGGTAACGCCGCTCGAACTCCTCGCGCGACAACCTGACGGGCGGCATCCCCTTGCGAATGTCGGCGTCCGTCATGCTGGCTCCTGGCGAAGTCGGTACCGTCCGACCAACCCGGGGCACTGCGTGCGGTTCCCATAACTCTACTGGCGCACCACCTCCTGAGGCAGATCGAAGCGCGCGATGCGCTGGTCGAGCCGCCACAGCTCGATGCGATGCAGCAGCACGAGCGCGGCGGCTTCGCGCTTGGCCTGCTCGTCATTGTCGCAGACGAGATTGATGCATCCGAACACACGCCCGTCCGGCTCGATCTGGAACGCACGATAGTGCTTCATGCTTCCCATCTTCATTGTCCTCGTCGTGGGTAGACGGGTGCCGTGTTTGTAGCTTCCGCCGCACCAACCGGTTCCGGCATTTCAATAAGTTAACAGTGCTGATTTTGCTCGCCGCGGCGAAGCGCAGCAGCGCTCGCGTCGTCACCGCAGTTTCGGATTGCGCCGGAACCGAAATGCTGATTCGCCTGTTCAAGAACGACTTGAAGGAGGATCTTCATGGCAAAAGCAGCAGGGAAACGGCCGGGCTCACCGATTGGCCGCAAAGGACCGCGCAAGGCAAATCCCGCCTACAAGCGCCGCTCGCGCGAGCGCTGGACGCCTGCGGACGTGAGCAAGCTGAAGCAGCTCGCGAAAGGCAACACGCCGACGGGCGTCATGAGCGTCAAGCTTCAGCGACCGGTCGCAGCCATTCGCAGCGGGCCGCAGCGCGAAGGGATTTCGCTGCGGCCCGCCAACCGCTCGCTCTACAACCGGCGAACCAAAGCCGCGAAGCGGAAGCGGCGTTGACGATAGGCACCGCCGGGTGACAACCGGACGCAACGGGGACGATGGACGTGGTGCTCATTTTTCGGGTTTCTGCCCAAGACATCAGCCATCAGCGCATCGGTACGCGCCGACATCCAACCCGTTCCCGGCGCGTGCAACCGGACGTGCTGCACGCTCCAACCGCGGCTGCATTAGTCCGGCGGCTGCAAGCCCGGCGACCTCAGCCACTCACTCATCTGAGACCCTGTTTCCGCCTGACGCGCCTTGCGCAACATCTCGTCGCGCCCGCGCCGGGCGGAAGCGATTTGGCTTCTTCGCGCAGCCGCTCCGCTTCGGCAGCCAACCGGATTTCCAGCGGGTCCGTTTGCTTGAATCGACGCCGCATCGACATCAGGCGTCTCCCTGTTTCTGGGCGGAGCGCGTCGTTGCGTTCTCGTCACTCCTCAGTTTCGCAGTCCCTCACTGCGGCGGGAGATTAACGTTCCGGAGGTGGAACGGTTGCCTGTTCCGTGCAAAAGTTCGCGATCAGCGCTCCTCGTTGTCCCGGCGAGCCTTGATTTTCCGGGCGCAGCATGGCTGCTGTCCATGATGGGCGAGACGCAAAGCCACATCCCCCCTTTCAACTGCAATTGAACGCGAGCGGACGGCCCGAGACGCTTCCTACTAACCTATGTTAATCTTGTAGCCGAGATGTCCTATGCCGGATTTGTTGCTCCCGCCTGGCATCATCGGTCGTTTCAGCCCCTCGATACAGTTGCAGATAGCTCGGCGAGTACAGCGCTGCGTCCTTGAGCGCGTCGAGGTCGGGAATCGTCAGGGTCCGCTCGCGCAAGGTGATCAGGCCCGACGCGCGCAACTCCTGAAGAGTCCGATTGAGGTGAACCACGGATAGTCCCGTGGCATCGGCCAGATCCATTTGCGTCACGGGCATGACGCAGGAATCGCCTTCGACCATCCCCACGGGGCGAAGCCGCTCGAAAATTTCGCAGAACAGATGGGCCACGCGCTCCGCTGCCGCGCGGCGGCCGAGATTGATGGCCCATTCGCGCTGGATGGCGATATTGACGAGGGTCTCGCACCAGAATGCTTCGGCGAGCGCGCGGTCCCCGGCCAGCAGGCTCTCGAAGCGCGCGCGCTTGATTTCACTGTAAATGACCGGCGTCATCGTCGCGATGGAATGGTCCATCACCGAGAGCAGGAATGCGTGTGCGTCGCAGCTTTCACCGGGAAAGATGAAATTGACGATCTGGCGGCGGCCATCCTCCAGCGTCTTGTAGCGGCAGAGCCAGCCCGACAGCACCACGCGGACGCTGTCGACGGCATCACCTTCCGTGATCAGATCCTCGCTCGATCTGGCGCGCTGGAGGCCTTCCAGCACGGCGTATTCGAGTGATGCACGTGCCTCTTCCGACAAGGGCCTCAGCACGTTCAGCCGGCGGACGACCGGCTCCACCAGGCTGCGGTCGGACATCGACAATGACATCAGTCAGCCACCATCGGCGTATGGAAAGTGCGCTTGCTCAAGGGGATGGTGATCGTGCATTGTAGCCCGGCCGGGCTGAATGTCAGCGTGGTCTGTCCCTTGAACTCGAACGCCAGCGTACGCTCCAGAATTTCGATACCAAAGGCCTTTCGTGCCGGCGGCTTGACCGGCGGACCGCCGCGCTCGCGCCATTCGAACACCAGCTCGGCCGGCTCGGTGCTCTCGTCAAGGCGCCAGGTGATCTCAATGCGTCCGGTCGATTGGCTCAAGGCGCCGTATTTCAGCGCGTTGGTCGCGAGCTCGTGGAGGGCGAGCGCGAAAGTCTCGGCAGCCTTGGGCTGGAAACGCACCTTGGGCCCAGAGACCCGCATCTGCTCGCCTTCGCGAGCATTGTAGGCGAGAAGTTCCTCGACCACGAGATATTCGAGGTCGACGCCGCCCTCGGGATCGCGTGTCACCAGCGCCTGGGTGCGGGCGTAGGCGTTCAGCCGGCCGTCGAGATGGGAGGCATATTCTTCGACGGTCGTGCTGGTTTCCGCCGAGCGGCGGGCGATCGAGCGCACCACGCCAAGCGTGTTGCGGACGCGATGCTGGAGCTCGGCCAACAACAGGCGCTGCCGCTCCTCGGCGCGGGTGATCGCGGTGACGTCGATGAAGGTGATGACCACGCCGGCGATGAAATTGTCGATGCTGCGATAGGGCAGGATGCGGACGATGTAGCGTGTGCCGCTGTCGGGCGCGCTCAGCTCGCGCTCGACGCTCGCCAGCGTTCGCAGCACGCGGCGAATGTCGTCATAGAGCTCCTCGATCGGGATGCGCGCCTTGATGTGGGTGATGGGGCGCCCCGTATCGGTCTCGACCAGATGCAGAACCTGGGTGATCGCAGGCGTGAAATTCATCACGCGCAAATCGTTGTCGAGGAATATGGTCGCGATCTGCGTGCTCTCGAGGAAATTCTTGAGGTCGCTGGTGGCGCGCGTCAACTCCTGGACGCGATGCGCCAGCTCTCCGTTGACGGTGGTCAGCTTCTCGTTGACCGACTGCAGTTCCTCCTTGAGCGACCGGTACTCCTGGTTGGAGGATTTGAGCCCCTCATTGGTCAAATCGTCGACTCCCTGCTTCTCGTCCAACCGTCGCAGGTGGCGGGCATAAACCTGGATGTGCTCCGGAATGTCCTGCGGCGGCAGCACGTAATCCGCGATCGCCGCCGGCGTGTTGGCCTCCTGGAGATGATCCGACTCCTCGCTCGTGACCTCTTCTACGATGGCGAGACCGCCATGATCCTTCAGCGTCGCAGTGCCGAGCGTGCCATCGCCGCCGGTGCCGGACAGGATCACGCCGATCGCCTGCTCGCGCTCTTCCGCCAGCGACACCAGAAAGCTGTCGATGGTGAGCCGCTCGCCGGGGGCGTGTTCGGCCTTGCGGATTGCGAAACGACCGCCCTGGATCGTGGTGATCATCGCCGGCGGACAAAGATAGATCGTACCGCCCTCGATCGTTTCGCCGTCGCTGACGCCGAAGACCTTGTGAGCATTCGAGTTTTGCAGGATCTCGCGCAACCGCGGCTCGTCCAACCCCTCATGATGCCGAAGCGCCAGCACGACGGCCTGGTCGGCCCCAACGGTGAGCTTGGCGAAAAAGCGCTCGATACTGTCCAGAGCGGTCGGCGAGGCGCCCACGCCGATGATCAGCGGGGACCTGATCTGACGCGCTCTTCCGACCGGCTGGTCGCCCACTTCTTGCATGGTTTCGCTAGCTTTCATTGACCGGCCGGGCGAACCGCGTCCCGCCGAGCATATAGCAGAAATAGATGCTATCCCAACGGATGACAGCCAGAAATGGTCCGAGCCATGGCGCCCGTCCCGGGCTTCAGGGGGGATGCCGACCTTACCGCCGGTCTGGTCGCGGGAAAGCAGAGGCTGCGCCGCCGTGGATAGGCCGCGCCGCAACCGCCGGCGGCCTGATAAATCCGGCCGGGCTCAATCTTCATACCGTTCTCCGTACGGCGGATGTGCAGGACGATGATGACGGCAGCCGGCAGATGGGGGCAAATGGTCCAGAATCTGCTTCAGAGCCAGGGGCGTTCCCGCCGAGCCCCCGATGACGATGTACCCATGGAACTCGGGCTTGATTGCGCCGTTTTCAAACAAGGCGGGTCCCGATTTCACGTTCTTACGGGGCTGGAAGCGGAGGCGGGATCACCATGGCGATATCGGCGTCGGGTCAGCGTACACCTCTCACCGGGCGTCGCATTTTCATTGTCGAGGACGAGTATTTTCTCGCCGATGACATCGGCAACGCGTTCCTCGCGCTCGGGGCGGAGATTGCGGGTCCTGCCGGGCATTTCGAGGACGCACTCAAAATCCTGCACGACGGCAGCATGTTGGATGCCGCGGTGCTGGACGTGAACATCCGCAGCGAGATGATCTTTCCGATCGCACGCGAATTGAGGGCGCGCAACGTGCCTTTCGTGTTCACCACTGGCTACGACAAGATCACAGTCGGACCGGAATTCGAAGACGTGCCGCTTCTGGAAAAGCCGATCGACCTCGCCGCGATGGCGCGGAGGCTGGCCGCGCTCATCGCCGATCCGCACGGTTGACGACGGTCAGGCGATCAGAACAGATGCGCGAAAGCGAGCCAGGCGGTAACCGCCAGGCACAAGAAAACCGCGGCGTAAGGTAGCGCGACGCGCAAGACAGGACCCTTCCCGGCCGTTAGCCCATCATCATCCAGATGATCGCTCCCATCATCACCAGGAAACCCGTAATCGCGGTCGCGACAAAGGCTTGTTCAATGCGATCCATCGTCATCGCAGCCCCCTTTCCAGCCGGCATAGTCTGGCCGCTCCGGATGACCCGTGCATTAGGCTATGTGAATCGGCCGACGCGCTGCGTCTGAATGTCCAGCGAATCTAGTCCCGCCAGAACTCCGCCAGCTCCTCCGCGGTGACGAGGTCGACCTGGCCGTGAAAGCGGGTGCGGTACATCGTCATGAGCGCGTCGTGCCCGACGTCGGACGAGCTGCACAGCGCGTCCTCGACGATGACGACCCTGAAGCCGAGATCGACGGCGCTCAGGACCGTCGACAGCACGCAGACATCCGTCTCTGCGCCTGTGATCACGACGGTGCCGACGTTCTTTTCGATCAGTAGGCTCGCAAGACCCGGATTACTGAACGCGGAATAGGCCGGCTTGTCGATGACGGCGGCCGGCGGAACGAACCCGGCCAAGGCCGGCACGAGTTCGAGCCCGGATGGCGGAAGATGTTTTCGCGTCGCCTCGCGCCAGCGCTGGAAATAGCTCTGCCACTGGCCCGGACGGTCTTCCGGATCCTGCGGCGTGATGAAGCGCGTGAAGATCGTTCTGGCCGGATAGCGCGCCGCAATCGAGGCGATCGTCGGCAGGACGCGCTCCATCCAGGGTGTCGCCCAGAGCCCGCCGGGGGCGAAAATGTTCTGCATGTCGATGCAGAGGTGAACGCCATCCCTGATCTCGGCAATCTCCGACGCACTGTCCCTCATCGTCCTCCACCATCAGGCGCTCGGCCACACGCCGCCAGTCGGGCATTTCCGCGGCGAGTTCAGCGACGGCAATGCGAACGCAAAGGCTTTGGTTCCGCGACTATGCCGCCGTCGACTTTTGTAGGTGATATCGCCCGAACAAATGGGCGACGCCCGGCGTCGTCACGAAGGACGTCACAGCATATGGCGAGTTAGCGCGGCGTGAATCGGTTCAGAGGTGGCGTGACCTCCTCATCCTTCTTTCCTGTGATCGCTTTCCTTCAGCTTCTCGCCAACGCCCTTCTCATTGGCGAAGGCTCGCTTGGCGAGACCGGCGGGCGCTGCAACGGCCGCCAACGTCCCTCCGAGCAGAAGCAAACGGCGCTTGCTTGGCATGACTGGTCCCATGATGCACACTGCCGATCAGCGCCATGCCTTCTCGTTCTTACAGTATGCAGCCGGAATCGGATCAAACGTCCGTGACCAATCTGAATTCATCAACCGATACCTCTACCGGAATCCGGTCCAGCGCCGGCTCGCCGCTGGAGGTCCTGCGGATATTCCTGAAGCTTGGACTGACCTGCTTCGGCGGTCCGATCGCGCACATCGGCTACTTCCGCGACGAGTTCGTCGTGCGACGGAAGTGGATCGACGAGCACGCCTACGCCGATCTGGTCGGGCTGTGCCAATTCCTGCCGGGCCCGGCCAGCAGCCAAGTCGGCTTCTCGATCGGCCTGATGCGGGCCGGATATCTCGGGGCGCTCGCCGCCTGGACCGGCTTCACGCTACCTTCCGCCGCGGCGCTCATCCTGTTCGCCTACGGCGCCGGCGTGTTGAGCGGACCGCTTGGCGGCGGCCTGCTGCACGGATTGAAGTTGACGGCCGTCGCCATCGTGGCGCAGGCGGTCTGGGGCATGGCGCGCAACCTCTGTCCCGACCGCGAGCGCGCGTCGATCGCGGTGGTGGCGGCGCTCATCATTCTCTTCAGCACGTCGTCGATCGCGCAGATCGGAGCGATCGTCCTCGGCGGGCTGATCGGGCTGTGGCTGTGCCGCAGCGAGACGCCAGCCCCGTCCGGACATGTCGAGATTCCAGTGTCGCGGACCGTGGGCCTGATCACGCTCGGGATGTTCATCGTTCTGCTGGTGGGGCTTCCCGCGCTGCGCGGCCTGACGGGATCCTCGGGCATCGCCCTGTTCGATGCCTTCTATCGTTCGGGCGCGCTCGTCTTCGGCGGCGGCCATGTCGTGCTCCCGCTGCTGCGCGAAGCATTCGTCGCGCCGGGCTGGTTGAGCGACGACGCATTCCTCGCCGGCTATGGCGCCGCCCAGGCCGTCCCCGGCCCGCTCTTCACCTTCGCGGGCTATCTGGGCACGGTGGTTTCTGCTGAGCCGCATGGGCTAGCGGGCGCGGCCCTCGGCCTCGTCGGCATCTTCCTGCCGGGGATGCTGGTGCTGCTCGGAGCCTTGCCATTCTGGGATTCGTTCCGCAAGCGCGCCGGCGCCCAGGCCATGATGCGGGGTGTCAACGCCGCGGTCGTCGGCGTCTTGGGGGCGGCACTCTACGATCCGGTATGGACCGCGACCGTGCATTCGCCACGGGACTTCGGCATCGCGCTCGTTGGCTTCGTCCTGCTGGTCGCCTGGCGTGCTCCTCCGCTCATCGTCGTCGCGTTCAGCGCCGCTGCGGGTGCAGCGATGGCGCTGGTCTGATGGCTGCCCCCTTCAAGCCCGTATCGAGCCAGGCCACGCGATGATTTGCCCTGACATCACGAGGCCGTTGCGTCCGCTCTCCTTGGCGGCATAGAGCGCCTTGTCCGCAGCCGCTATCAGTGACGCGCAATCCGCCTTGTCGGTCAGCGCCACATGCGTTGCGCCGCCAATGCTCACAGTGACCTGCTTGGACGGTGGGTTGAACGCGTGCAGGATGCCGAGTTCCTGGATCGCTTGCCGAATTTGCTCGCCGACCTGCTTGCACCCTCCTCCATCAGTATTCGGTAACAGCAAGGCGAATTCCTCACCACCGTACCGAGCCGCCACGTCTGCGGGGCGTCTGGCCTGCTCCGCCAGAACCCTGGCGATTGAGCGAAGACACGCGTCGCCGGCCTGATGTCCGTACTGATCGTTGAAGCTCTTGAAATGATCGACGTCGATCAGCAACAGCGATAAAGGCGCTCCTTCGCGCCTGGCCCGATCCCATTCCGCCGCCAGCCGCTCGTCGAAGTGCCTGCGATTTGCCAATGACGTCAGGCCATCCGAAATCGCGAGAGCCGACAGCTTATCCTCGAGATCCTTATGTTCGGTCATGTCGCGCGAGATCGCCACCACGCCGTTGATGTCCCCACTCTGCGCACTCCTGGTGACGCGCAGCGCAGTTTCGATCCAGACCTCGGTTTTTTCGCGATGACGGGTGCGATATGCAATTCTCGCCTCTTCGGCTTCGCCGTCCATCAACGCGGAGATCGTTTGCTCAACCCGTGCCAGGTCCGCGGGATTTATCCCGGCGAGGGCTGACGTATTCACCAACTCGTTCGGAGCCCAGCCAAGAACCTGGGCGCTGGACGGCGACGCATAGAGGATCTGCCTATCGATCGCGATGCGCATCACCATATCGCCCGACTGCTCTGCAAGGAGGCGAAAATCCGCCTCCTTGGCGACCAGAGCTGCGGCCATCTTTTGCCGCTGGTGCAGCTGATGCACCAGCAAGAGCCCCGCAACCGCCAGCCCTCCTGCCAGTCCCATCACTGCAGCCATGCGCCCCAGAGCGGCTCTGCGCCAGGGGGCCAAGACGTCGTCTTCGGATTCGGTAGCGACCACGAGAACAGGGTAGCGACTGCTCCGTTGATAAAAGCTCAGACGCCGAACCCCGTCGAGAGGCGACGTGAAGTAGTAGGTGCCCGCAACCGGCCGCTCGCGGAGATTCCTAATAAGCGGGGTGCTGGACAGATCGCGGCCCGTGTATCCGTTGTCCGGGCTACGTGCGAGGATAACGCCGTCTGCGGTCGCCAGCGCAACTGAACCATTCTGGCCAACGTCGAACCCGCCATAAAACTGCAGAAAGTAGTCAACGTTGATCGTGGTGAGGGCGACGCCGGCAAAACTGCCGTCAGGATGATTGAAGCGTCTTGACGCGGTGATGATCCATTGCCCGCCGGATCGACTCCTCACTGGATGTCCAATGAAGGTTCCCCGGTCAGCCACGGCCCGATGATGCTGAAAGTAGTCGCGGTCGCTGTTGTTGAGGCCTGCGAAGTCCAAGGGCTCGCTGGTTGCGAGCCAGCGTCCGGTCTCGTCATAGATGAACACCGCCCGGATTCGATTCGCGGCCTTGCGCCGGGAAAGAAAGGTCTGAATCTTGGCAATTGCCGCTGGGCCAGTTCCCTCCAGTTCGAGCTGGCCAACCAGCACATTCAGAACAGTGTCCGTGAGCTCGAAGGTGTCGTCCGCGTGTTGCGTCAGCGATCGGGCCAGGTTGGCCATGTCCGTTTCGGAACTCTTCAGTGTCGCCTGTCGCGCGGACCACTCCCGCCAGCCGCTGACTGCGACAATCGCCACGCAGGCGACCGCCACAAATATGGATGCCCAGAACGTCAGACGCCCTTGGCGAAAATCGCTGCGATGATCGGACAAGAGATGTTTCCTCTACCCCTGAGACCCAGGACGATTCGGGCTATGACAGGCTTGCCCATTTCCGGTTGAGGTTTGTGGCAGAACATGGAAGTTGGCTGACCGCATCGAGAGCCGGCTCGTGTCGATCGACAGCTCGCGGAGGTCGATGAGCACAGGGATCAACATCATCAGCTCAGCCGATGGTCTGGAGTACCGAGCCGCCGACCCGGCTAAGGAAAGGTTCTGGTGAAACTCGTCGGATGCAGGCTTCGAGCTCCGGCGAGATGTGCCAAATCGCCGATCCGCGGTTGAGGCCGGATGACCAGGCTCTCGGCCGGCAGACGCTCAGCCGACGAAGGCGCTGCGGGTTTCGCGCCACTCGTCTCAAGCTGGGGCAACGGCGCGGCCATTGACCAGATGCTCTTGAGCATCGTTCTGTTCACCGACCATGCGATAACACTGTTCTCCTTCAAGCGGGCGACGGTAAAGAGCTTGCGGATCAACAGGTCTCGTTCGAGCGACTGCGGCAATTTGAACTGCACCCCCACGAGCTGACCTCTTTGCTGCGCGATCATCGCGTCGACCCAGCCCACCTGCATGATGTGTACGCGCAGCGGTTCTCCGCTACGAGGACAGTCGATGCCGGAATCGAGCAGGACGCCGGCGCCGGAAAGTGAGATGTTGCTCATGCGCCCGGAAAGCAGCTCACCGGTCTCAGTATGGATCAAGACTGATTCGTCGACATCGAAGCGTTCCTCGGAACGCCCCATCCGCGCCTGTAGCGAGGTCATGCAGACGAAGAACAGCACGACGATGTTCACGACCGACCAGAAGGCGACCATCGGCAAAGCGGCCGGATGATCGATGATCCGCCATTCCGGGATGGTGTTCAGAACGAGGCCGACAACCGTCAACGCCATCAGGGCCGCCGACGGCCAGAATATCTCCGCGGCATAGCTTGCGCACCGCGCGGCGGCTCCCTTGGGCGTCACCCTGAACGCATGCCCCTTCGGCCTGACGAGAGTCCCGAGCACCGTCGGTAGAATCTTGAAGCTCTGGATGGTCGCCGACACCTGAGCAGCGAGTGGAAAATGCGCGTGCGGCGCGAACCAGGAGATACCGCCGTTGAGCGCCAGGATCGCCGGGAACAAGTAATAGAAGACCGACTCGGGGGTGACGTCGACCACAGGCGCGAGGCCGGTCCACATGAACGCGATCGGAACCAGCACGACCATGAGCGCGCGCAAACCCAGTGAGAGCCAATGCGTCGGAAAGAACAGGAGCCGATGCATCAAGCTCAGCCCGGGGCCGAGCGGGCCGGCGGCGAGATACAGGGTCTGGATCGCGCCACGCGCCCAGCGTTGCCGTTGCACAAAAAAGGCGCCAAGGCTTTCCGGTGCCAATCCAATTGCCAGCGGTTCGCAAAGATAACGGGTGACGTATCCTTTGCGCAGCAGGACCAGCGTGAGCAGGATGTCTTCCGTAATGGACTGGGTCGGCAAGGAATCGCCTACCGCGCGGAGTGCTGCACGACGCGTGACGGAGTTGGATCCACAACAAAACGCACCATCCCAGCCGTCGCGCGCGGGCATGATGCTATCGAAGAAGAACCGTTGTTCGTCCGGCAGTCCCCTGTGCAGGCCGAGATTCGCCTGCATCGGGTCCTCATTGTAGAAGGCGTGCGGGATCTGAACGATTCCGATCTTTGGATCGGCGAAGAAGCCCATTGTGCGCATCAGGAAATTGCGCTGCGGCACGAAGTCCGCGTCGAAGATCGCGAAGAACTCGCCATGCGTCATCGTCAGCGCATGATTGATATTGCCGGCTTTCGCATTCACATTGTCGGAACGAGTGAGATACCCGGCACCCTTGCGCTCGCAGAGTTCCTTGAGCCAGGGCCTGCGACCATCATCCAGGACCCAGACCTGGAAGTTTGGATAGTCCAGACATAGTGCGCCCGTGATCGTCTTTTCCAGCACCTCGAACGGCTCGTCATAGGTAGGAATGAAGACGTCGACCGAGGCCAGTTCATCATCCGGCAGGCCGCGAAGCCGACGTTCGTGCTGATCTGCCTCGCTGCGGCGATCGGTCCTGCGAAGGAAGGTCAGATAGAGAATGAACTGATCCGTGAAGGTCAGGAGCTCCACGAAGAGACAGAGCCAGATCCAGCCGACCTGATACCAGGTCCCGCTTGCCGGCAGCACTGTGGTGAAGATCCGCCATTCGAGATAGCGGGCAACGACAAGCCAAACCGCGACGAAAATCGCGACACGCGCCCAGAGGCGCGCGACTGCAAAGGTCGGCGCCAACAGGTACATCGCCGCAAAGACGCCCAGCATTGGCGCGAACAGCTGAGCGAAGGACAGAGTCATGACCTGCACGGAATTTCTCGCTTACAGGGATGACTGGTCGAGGTCCAGCCGAGCGGTCAGCCATTTCAGCTTCGAGCTGACCAATCGAAGCAGGCCGTCGGAGCTGCGCTCGAAGCGCACTTCGGCCAGCCGTCCGATGTCGCAGGAGCCGTTGTGGTCGGCCGCCGTCTCGTTAGGCGGCAACGAGATCTCAACAGTAATATTGCCCGGATCAGGTCGCGGCACCCGAGCCGCGAGCAGTCGATCATCGGCGTACGCTGCCGAGCCGCGAACTTGCCGGATCTGGCCGGTCTTCCACTCTCGACTCCCGATCAGGCGGACGGTCGCCGCATCTCCAGGCTTGATCTTCTCGAAATCGCGCTCGGGCAGTTCAACGACGATGAATCGGCGTTCGCAATCTGCAAAATCGAAGACCGATTGCCCTTCCGTGACCATCGAGCCCGGGCTGGCCGCGACCGACCAGACCACATGGGCCGCAGGCAACGACAGATCGTAGTGTTGAAGGCGATCAAGTCGAGCGCGCTCCTCTGTGATTTCCGCGGCCAGCTGCGCGGAACGTGAGCTGTTTTGCAACAGGTCCGTCTCGAGCTCCTGGCGACGGAGAACAAGCCGCTCGCGCTGTTGCTGAGAATAGGGCACGTCATTGGCATCGCCACGAAGATAGATACCCTTCTCGGCCGCCGCCAACTCGGTCTTGAAGCGCTGCAGGCGTTCATCGGCCATCTGGCACCGCGTTGCGGTTGCCTCCTGGGAAGCCTGGGCTTCGGAAGAACGGATCTGTGAACTGATGCCGAGCTTGACGAGCTTCTCCATCCGGCCCGCGACATCGTTCCGCTGCCGCGCCTCGGCGAGACAGCCGCCTCTTTCAGCCTCCGTTTCTCCGATCTCGTGGCTCAGGCGCGCGACCGCTCCCAAACGATAGTCCTCGCTGCGCTCGCGGAGCTTGCGATCGAGCTCGGCGATCTCCTCAAGTTGCCGACGTGCGAGCTCTGCGCGCTTGCTGGACACGGCAAGCTGCTGATCGAGGTCCATGAGGTGCCGGCGATCCGGCGAACGCGCCTCGACCAGCGACACCACCCGGTTGCGCTGGAAATATTCACCTTTGCGTGGAAGATCAGGCGCGAGCTGACCCGCGATCGGTGCAGTCACGCGCATGAGCTCGGCGTTGACAAAGGCGGACGGAGCGATTCTGTAGGTCACATACGGCAACAGGGCCCATCCGCTCAGAGCGATGATGCCGAGGGCCAGGGATCGCCGGACAGTTCGGCTACGAATGAAGCGTTCGACATGCAAGCGGACCACGACTGGACCTCCAATGGGCTCTGGTCGCTGCGCCTGCCTCAGCAAAGGCAGGCCAATCGACGCGGCCCGCCCAGCATTGTCATGAAGTCTGCGTGTGAGGCACTGAGCATTCCGGCAGCATTGCTGCTAGCCGAAATCAGCTTCATCGCAATCGCAGACTCGTCTTCGCAACCAAGAGAAGTGTATCTAGCTTTCACCACACCAGGTTAATTTGTGTCAAAACCGGAAGACTACGGCCCGAACCGAAATCAAGATGCGGCTTGAAGTCGGCGCCATTGGGGGCGAGCTCGTTCGCTTGAACGCGCGAAGCTGTCTTGCCGAGACAGGCAAAAGATTAAGTGCAGTTCGGGCCTACAGGTGCTTTTCAAGCCGGGTGCCAGCGCGCCGAAATTCCCGGCTCACGCCAGCCGGCCCTGACAAGGCCGTCGCCAACCGTTCACCTACAGCGGGCAGCTCGTTGCTTCGCGTTCAATGGAAACCTGCGGGTGTAGGGCAGCAGCAGCAGCGCGATCCGCCCGAATCTCTCACGATTTTCAAGCGCTCAGAACCAGTGGGATGACGGTGCGGTATTTTCCGGCGGAAGATGGCATTGGCGGTTCGGCGGCCAACTCAACAGACACCTGACCAAGCCCATAATCGTTCAATAGCTTGGTCAATTCGGAATGCACCGCCCGCCAAACCCGGTTTGGGTCAGCGTCGGCTGCGGGATGGAGGCGAACGCGCAATTGTGTTGGCGCAGTCTGCACGATCTGAAGCAACTCCACGCCGGGTACATGATCTATCTCAAGCGCGAGCGATGGCACTGCGACTTTCTCGCCGCGTTCGGTTGGAAACGTGAGGATGTCGGCAGCGCGGCCCCGCACGCGAATCGCCGGAAGCGGGTTGCCGCAAGGACAGGGATCGGGGCGTTGCAGGATGCGGTCGCCGAGATCGTAGCGGAGGATCGGCTGCACCCGATTGGCGAGGTTGCTCACGAGGACCGTATGCGACTCCTCGCCGGGCGGAACCGGCCGATAGCTCGCATCGACGGGTTCGAGGATCGCCCAATCGCTGTTGACGTGATGCCAACCGTGTTCGCAGCCGATGGCCATGAACAGGCATTCCGTCGCGACGTAGATGGTCCGGACCTTGGCATGGAATGCCCATGCGATCCGGTCGTATCCGTCCGGCGAAAGTCCTTCTGAAGTCGGAAGAACCAGCACCGGCCGAATATGCAGGCGACCGGCATCCTGCTCGGCGGCCAATAGTGCCATGACGCTGGCGTATCCGATGAGCAGAACCGGGCGGAGCCGATTGAGTTCTGCGACCAGATCGTGCAACGGGGCCTGTGCCGGGAGTGCCCGGAATCGTCGGGCCGGCCATTTTGTGCGGATCGCAGCGAAGCTGGTTGCGCCGATGTAATGGCCCCCCATCGCCAGCACCGACGCCGCGCCACCGCCGCGAACGAGGAGACGAAACATGTCGCTGGCGCCAAGCGCGCCGATCATCATGCGCAGCGAAAAAGCGAGTGTGACCGTCCAATTGTGCTTGTCCAACAGGAATATTCCAGGTGTCCCGGTAGTGCCCGAGGTGGTTGCCACCGAATATTTGCCAAGGAGACGTTGCCCGATCAGCTCAGGGTTATCGACGAACGCTCGCACTGCCGCGAAACTAACCTCGCGGTCGGTGACCCAGTCGTCGAAATAACGCATCAGCTCTTGCTTATTGGTCGCCGGCAGCACGGACGAACTCTCAATCCGCTCCGGTAGACCCTGATAGAGCTCGCGATAATAAGGCGAGTTGGCGCGAGCGAAGGCGACGGCCTCGCCGAGCCGCGCGCGTTGTCGCTGCGCGACGGCATTGAGACCTTGCCTTCTTGCGCGGTGCGCATCGAGCAATACCGATGAGATGCTTTCGCTCATAACGAGTGAACCCACAGCAGGCGAGCGCGTGGCGATAGTATTTCACTTCAAACAAACCGCGCCCGCCGTCGAGACATTGGCCTTTAGTGACCTCGCGCTGCTGGGTGCTCATGGCTGGCTATTGCAGCGGCCTCTGCGATGTCAGGCAAATGCACCTACCAATGCGGACCCGAACGCGCGCTAGTCTAGCCCAACAGGTCGCCCCTGCGTAACTTGTATTCGATCACCCAACCAGCGGCCATCATCGCGCCCTCCGCGTGATCAGCGGCCATGTCGGCTAACCCACCGGCGGTGCCGGGCGTGCTTCCCTTCCCGGATTATCCGGCCCCAGGTTCATCCGAGACACAGACGCCGGGCGCGAGATTTCGCTGATGCGCTAGTGCATGCGGCCATCGCCACGCACAGGCGGCCCGTCTGGTGCGTGATGCGGACTTCACCTCTGGGCCTCACATGCCGCCAAACTTGGACGGATCATTGTAGCTAGGCATGTCGTCATCATGGATCGGAGGCCGAGGCGCTGCGTAGGCCCGACCCGGAACCGCGGGACGTAAGGTCAAGCCTTGGCTGGGGCGAACGATAACATGTCGCGGCTTAGAGCGATGCACCGTTGCAGCGTCAGCAGAAACACACAGGGCGATCAATAGTCCCAAGGCCAAAACAGAACGCATCACTTTTGCTCCAATCGACCTGCCCCCGCTCCCATGTGATGTGCGGGCCGACACCGCTGCAATCTGTAGCGGCTTCCCTTCCTTCCCGGCCTGATCGGCGGGATCATGGGGCATGCATGCCTGCCCCCTGCGGCAAGACTCCTTGGCCGTCACGCTTACCGCCTCTCTCTAGTCGTTTGATCCGTTGCTGATTGAAAGGCGCTGGCAGGCAGCACAGGTACGTTGCGAAAGTCATCAGGCAATTCCCCCGTTAGACTTCCCAGGAAGGCTACGACGTCCGCAATCTCTTGATCGGCGAGATCCTTGCCCAACTGCAACTTGGCCATAATGCGCACGGCCTCGGGCAGCGTATTAACCGATCCGTCGTGGAAGTAAGGCGGCGTCATCTTCACATTGCGCAGAATTGGCACTTTGAAGATGTACATGTCCGCCTCATCATGGGTCACATCGAAGCGGCCTTTGTCGATCTCGGCGCTTTTCGTCTCATTCCCATAGTCTTCGACAACTCCGAACTTCTGGAACGTGCCTCCTCCGACGCCAGGACCATTGTGGCAGGCCGCGCAGCCGATCTCGAGGAAGGTTCTCAACCCGCGCTGTTCCGCTGTTGAAAGCACCTGACTGTCGCCGGAAAGAAATTGATCGAAGCGGGAGGGTGTAACCAGGGTACGCTCATAGCTACCGATTGCCTTACCCCAGTTCTCCGGTGTCACAGGATCCTGTTCTCCGGGGAATGCTTTCTCGAACATCTCCGAATAGCCGGAGACCGTCTTCATTCTCTCCATTGCGGACGCATAGTCGGGATTGCCAAAGCTTGTTGGACTGATCAATGCCTGGGTCGCCTGATCCTCCACGTTCTTCCGATCACCACGCCAATGTGCATTGAACTGCAGGGCTGCGTTGAGAATGGTCGGCGCGTTGCGTGGATTGATCTTGTCGTGGGCGCCGTGAGGCTTCCTCAGGCCATCCGTTCCGTAAAGGGAAGGCAAATGACAGCGAGCGCAGCTCGTGGTGCCGTCCACTGAGACGCGGGGATCAAAGAACAACGTGCGACCGAGTTCAACACGCTCGGGCGTGATCGGGAACTCCGGTGTCGCCATATCCTTGGGCAGTGGCTGGAACACTTGCTGCGCTTGGGCCAACAAGTCGTCCGTGGCACCCCTTACGTCAAAGGTCGCAGCGACGAGGCCGCCCACCGCAACGGCTGCAATTAGCGCAGCCAGGCGGAAACGAGAGCACCACATTGAACTTGCTCCCATCGTACCTCTCCTACTCTGCCAGAACTCCAATGCGCCGTTCCGAAGGGCGGTTCCTCCGTAACCCAGGCCATGTAATTCCAAAGGCCTAATCGAATGACCCGGGGTAGTGCCGAAAATTCCCTCATGCAGGTGCGTGCATTCCGAGAGGGCCCTCACCCTTCACAACGAGTTGATCGCAGCATGCGGAAGGCCGGCCTGTAACGACCGTTATCGAACAGCAGTTTCCGCAGGAGTGGCTCCGGCATCGATGGTGCGTGATGGCTTCAGAGCCAAGAGCAAATGACCCGCCACCGTTCAGGTTTTCATTTTGGCTTGGAAACGGAGTTTCTTCTGGTCGATGCAGCATCATGCCGTCCCCTATGGCATCCCGCACTTCGGTTTGAAGAACTCAATGCAATTCTGGAGGCAATTGAGGTCCGAGACTTTGATCAAAAGGGACTTGATCTCATCCCCCTTCACCGCAAGAGAATGCCATTCGTTGTCGAGGGCTATCAGCTTCCTGGCCCGGATTTGAAGCCGACGGCATTGTTGCCGAAGGGGCTCGAGATTCGTACTCCGGTGTGCAACTCAATCGAAGAGTGCATCGACACATTCGTCACGCTTCACGGCCGGATGCAGCGGTCATTATCTGAGCATGGATACCGTGCGGCAATCCTCTCCTTCCATCCGATCGAGGACCATTTCGAAGGTCCGCAGAACAAGCGCCGTTACGACCATTGGCAATGGGCCATGGAGGCGATGACAACTTACGGCCCGGACATCAATGTCAGCGTTCCCCCTGACGTGGCGGCACAACTGGACCTGCACGAACTCCATGGCAAGGTGAATTATTACGCCCCTGCCCTCACCGCCCTCACGGTTGCCTCGCCGTTATATCGCGGGGATCTTTGGCGCATTCGCGGCTCCATTGGAAAATCCGTACGCACCTACCACCGCAGCACCATCGCGCCGGCGATTTCCATTCACCCGAAGGAACACCTGCGCCTTGAATTCAAACCGCTCGAAATGACGCCATATCTTCTCGACTATCAGGCCTACTTTCTGCTGTGGCTCGCACTGATCCTCGACGAGAGATTGTTGGGACGCGCGACCGAGCAAAGCCGCATCTACGACATGGGACAGGTTGCCCGATTTGGCCTCCATGCAGAAGGCGCCCGCGATCGCGCTCATGAAGTCCTATCAAAGGCGCCGAGTGCGCTGAGCCATTGGGGTTTCGATTGCCAGTCGCTCGATCATTTTCGCGCAAGGCTGGAGACCGGTCGAGTCCCCGCCGATGACATCATCGATTTCTTCGAGCGCGAACAATCCATACCGAACGTGTTGCGTGATCTCCTCGATCTACGATGACTGGATCACTTTTCAGAGGCGATCCGATCCAGGCGCAATCGGTGTCGATGATCAGTTAGCAAACGTCCGCCGCCGATGACTGCCGCAAGCGTGCCCAAACCCGTTCCGCCTGCAATCAGAAACATGATCAGTAGCTGGTATTTGACGGCATCGACGGGCTCGACGCCCGCGAGGATCTGGCCGGTCATCATCCCTGGTAGAGAGACCAGGCCAATTGCAGCCATGCCGTTGATGGTCGGCATGAAGCCGCTTCGCAGTGCATCGCGGATCACCGGGAGGAGCGCCTGATAGCGGGTACCTCCCAGCGCGAGGCAGGATTCCACCGCAGCACGTTCGCGCACCACGCCATTGACGAGCACATCCAGACCCAGGCTCACTCCAGTCATGGTGTTGCCCAGGATCATTCCCAACAGCGGCAGAGCGTAGCGCGGATGATACCAGGGCTCGGGGCGGAGCTGCGAGAGCAGCGAAAACGTCGTGACGGTACCTGCGGCGAGCAAGGTGCAGCCTGCCCCCAAGCCGTAGGTCCAAAGACCTTCCAGCCGTCGCTTCTGACGGGCGACGATCTCTCGCGATGCGAACAAGACCATGATGAAGGCGGCGAGTGCCGTCCAGAACGGAGAGACCGAGGCAAACAGAAACGTCAGCACATATCCAACGAGTACGAGCTGGATCACCATTCGCATGCTCGCAAGGGCAAGCTGTCGTTCAAGCTTCAGGTGCAGCGCGAGCGAGAGCGCGCCATTCATGACAACAAGGAGCGCAGGCAATATGAGGTCGCTGTAAGCCAGCTGGATGTAACTCAAAGCGAGTGCTCCTCGAGGTGGCCGCCGCTCGCCATCACGAACAGACGAGATCCGACGCGACGAGCCTGGCCACTGTTGTGAGTGCTCCATAGGACGCTTGTTCCGGCCGAGACACGCGCGGCAACCAGGGCTTCCACGGATGCGGTCGATGTCGCGTCAAGCGCCGACGTGGGCTCGTCCAGCAGGAGCACCCGCGAATGCAGCAACAGCGCCCGTACGAGGCCAAGGCGCTGCTTTTCGCCGGTAGAAAGTCTCTGGATCGGCCAGGTTCCGCAACTCGATGGCAGCCCCAACTGATCCACCAACGGAGTGGCCAGATCCCAGTCGGTAAAATGCTCCTGCACCGTGTCAGCCCACCAGCCAGGTTCGGCAGCTACATAGGTCACCTGCCTGCGCCAAACAGGGGCCGACATCGTTTCCCGCGGCACCCCGTCCAGCTCGACGGAGCCCTCATTCGGATCGAGATCGGCAATGGCGCGGAGCAGCAAACTCTTGCCGACGCCCGACGGGCCCTGCAGCGCAATACATTCTCCATCCGCGAGTTCGAACGAGACCACGAGATGCAAGCGCTTTAGCGCGCTGACAGTGAGCATATTAGCTTTTACCCTTGGCACATCTTGCAGTGATCTACGTTATCTGAATGGGGATGTGCAGTCTCCCCGTCAGACGGTTCCGTCCAAGCACTGGCCAACGCTCGGTTGTCGAGGTGGTTGCGCATGGACCGACCCACATTCCCTCATCTGCTTCAGCATCGATCGCGCCAAACGCGGCCATCCGCGGTTCGTGAGATTGCGCGCGAACAGCACGGAATCCGCGCGGTCGCCTGCCTCTTCCCTCGTCTGGGCGCGCCGATGTACACCCACGAGAAGGTCACGCTTTCCGTGGTGGCTGAGAGTATCGCGCGCCTTAAAGGCTGTCGATTTGTAGGCGAATACGGCCCGAAGACGCATGTGGCCGCTGGTCTTTTCTTCGTTCCCAGCGACACGCTCATGCTTGAGGAGGCGCGGGATCTCGGAATTCAGTCTCCGCATCAGCTCTACGGCGCCGTGGTGCCATATTCCTTCGTCAAGACGAAAGCCATCACGCATCCCCTTGTCGCCAAGCATGTGGCCCGGCCGCGCGGCTGGTCATTTGCCTTCGGAGATGGTGTCCGTGATGCGGTTCTGCCGGGCTACACCGCATTTGACGTCAGCGGTGTAAGGCTGGCGGTCAAGCGGCTATTGGCGCTAGGGCCGGTTCGCGTGAAGGAGCCGCTGGGCGACGGAGGTCATGGACAGACGGTCATCACGAACATTGATGAACTGGAAGCTTACCTGGAGAAATTCCCGACAGATAAACTGGCCTCTCACGGCCTGTCGCTCGAGGTCAACCTGCGTCAAGTCGTAACCCGAAGCGTCGGTTGCACGATGATCGGCGACCGGTCGATCGCCTATCACGGCACGCAACGGTCGGTTACCAATAATCATGGACTTCGGGTCTATGGCGGCTCGCACATCATTTGCGTTCGCGGCGACTGGTCGGCGCTCGACAGTCTTCCCATGGAGATGGAGGCGAGGCTGGCTGTAGATCAAGCCCGAATATACGATCGGAACGCCGCCAGATATCGGGGCTTCCTGGCCTCACGCCGAAATTATGATGTTGGACAAGGCATTGATGGAACCGGAAAATGGCGATCTGGAGTGTTCGAGGCGTCCTGGCGCTCCGGCGGCGCGAGCACTGCCGAACTCGCCGCTCTGACCGCGTTCGCAGAGGACTCCCGTTTACAAGTGGTCGAAACCGCTTCCGTGAAGCACTACGGAAAGCCACGCAAAATCCCGGCTGGCGCAGCGATTCATTTCCAAGGTGATGATCCGGAGGAAGGTCCGCTTCTCAGGTACACGACGGCCGCGCGAGCCCTGCGCCAACTGGCGTAAGCTGTGGAAGGCTCGCTTGCGGCCCGCCTGCCATCGTGACTGGTTGCCCTATCCGCACATGATGCCAGAAGCACCTTGCGTCCCGGCCGACGACGCGTCACGCAGACCGCCATTGCGGGTGCATACGATGAAGGACCAGACGGGCCAGCGTCAATATGGTCAGGGTCCCTACCGCAGCGAGGACTGCGGCGTGAGGCATCGCTATCGTCAATCCGATGCAACCCACGATGCCGTACCAGGAAAAGATCGCCGGATAGTGGCGCTTCCGAACCGGCAAATTCAGCGCAGCATAATGCGTGATGAAATACCAGACGAGCATAAAGGAGCCACCAACTTCGATGAGCGGCCGAAGATCAAAGATGAGAGCGGCGCTTGCACTGAGTAGGCCAAGGCCGACGACTGCACGACGAGGCGTCCGTGAACGCTGGTGAATTTTTCCCAACCAGCTGGGAAGCTCATGGGCCTCGGCCATCGGCAGAACGACGCGCGAAGCGCTCAGCATGTCGCCCAGGATCTCCGCAAGCGCAGCGACGATCGCGCCGGCCAGGATGACCCATTTGCCCCACGGGCCGATGGCCTTCAAGGCGGCACCAAGCAGAGGGGTATCCTGCGCCCCGACCTCGTCTGCCCCAAGCACACCGAGAGTGATCGCGGCCGCGCCAACAAACATGACTGCCGCGATTGTTACACCTCCAATGATGGCGACAGGAATGGTGCGACGCGGTTCCTTGACCTCCCCGGCCATGATGGCCATCCGCATAAAGCCATCCCAAGTCCAAAAAAAGATAGCTGCGCCACTGGCGACGCCCATAAGCCCATTAGCACCTAAGACTGGTACAAAATGGCCCTGCTCGATCGCGTGGAGCGAGAACGCTCCGTAGATCGAGAGCACAGCGATGACCAAGAGCAGAAGGCTGATCAGCACCCGCGACGTCAGCTGGATTCCAAACAGGTTCAGAATGGTGATGGCCACCACCCCAGCAGCCGCGACGAAGTGAACAGGAATCCCCGGAATGACCTGTCCCAGGTAGGTGGCGAAGGCAAGCGCGATCACACTCATCGAGATGAGGTTCTTCCCGAGATACCCGCAGCCTGCGATGAAGCCAAGCGTAGGCTGGTGGACATCGCGCGCCCATGTGAAAGCGCCCCCTTCAGTCGGATTGTTCACACCCAATTGTGTGGCGCTGATACCGGTCGCAAGGGCAACGCTGCCACCGAGGAGTATGGCAATCAGGATGCCGCTCCCGGCAGCCGCGGTGGCGGCGCCGATCGTGGCAAAGATACCGATGCCAACCATCATGCCGGCGGTGAAGAGGGTCGCCGTTATCGGCCCGAGCTCCCGTCTTAAGCTCTGTTGTCGCCCATTCTTATCCATGAGCTTCGTCCAGACCCGCTCGCGGCTAACTTCAATGCGGGACTTGTACCGCGGCGCGAACCTCGTCTGCCTAAGTCTAGGTGCGCCGCCTTCTGCTACAATCCTCGCCGCCGGCCGTTCATGGCCGCGCCAACGATTATCAGCAGCCTTTTGAGAACGTGCGCGAACCTTTTCACGCCGATGTAAAAACCCAAAGGACACCAGTTGGTTCCTGTGGTTCGACCCTTCCTGCAGTGGTTAGAGACCGAATGCGGACGTCGTTAAGAATTTTCGTCTTGTCATGGGATACCTCCTTACATTGATCGAGGTGCCCCCTCGCCCTCTACAGAAAATGCTGCTTGATCATCCTGCTGCCTGCAGCAGAGCACGGGGCCATCAGGCCCACGACTGCGCCAGACCGACGCGCCTCACTACCGGCGCCACTCGATGCGCCACGGCTAGCGCTGCAAGTTCATCCGTCTCCAAGGCAATCTTCTGAGCAAGCATGACGTCGCCTGGGACGAGATAACCCTCGGGAGCAAAGCACAAGATGGCTCCGGATTGCCCTTCGAAATCCATTTCCTGCACGTTGGCAATAGACCCGTATTGCACTCGGTATCGCCTTCGAGTCGCGCACCCGACGACATCGAAGTAACCCTGCTCCTCAAACTGCCTTCTCTGAACTGGCGTTAGCCACTGGCGCAGAAGCGTCCGTCCCTTCGCTTCAGGTGAATTTTCGCTGACATAGTTATGATACATCTGCCGCAGCGCACGAAGTCGCGAAATCTGGGCTACACATCTGCTAATCAGAGACACGGCAACCGCCCTTCTATCCACCCCTGAGCCGCCGGAAGAACAGCGTTTCACTTGCGGTCGGATCAAACGCAAAAACGCGGCACGACTCGCCTTCCGCGGTCCGCACCGCGGCTGTAAACCCTTCACCGATCAATGCCCGGAAACGCCTCTCCGCCTTGGCCAGCGCTTCAGCATCGCCGGCGTCGAATTCGTGGCGGGAGTGGCCGGTGTGATCCATTACAATTTGCGTTGCCATAACATGCTCCTGGACTAAGCAACGGATCCCCTGCCTTTTTGGCTAAGCTGCTATTTCACCATCACCCATGCGGGCTGCAGCAGCGGATGGGCGATAAGCCCAACGACCGCAGTTGCCGCAATCAGCGCGGGATTGCTTACCTTCCAGCGGAAGAGCACCGCGAGAGATACGATGCCGATCGCTACAGTCAGCCAGTCACCGATCGCGATCTTGCCGAGCAGGACGCACGCGCCAAGAATCGTGCCGATCGCCGCGGCATAGGCGCCTTTCACAAAGCCCTGCACGTTGGCATTTCCACGATGCCGTGCCAGGATCGGTGCCACGATGAGAACCAACAGGAAGGACGGCAGGAAAATGCCCACCGTGGACACCAGCGAGCCCCAGAATCCCGCCACAAGATAACCGACGAAGGTCGCCGTGATCACGACCGGTCCCGGACTGATCATGCCGATCGCGACCGCGATCAGGAATTGGCGTTCGTCGAGCCAGCCATATTGCTGCACAAGCCCTTGTTCTAGGAATGGCACGATAACGAGCCCACTGCCGAAGGTCAGGGAGCCGGCCTTCAGGAAGAACAGCATGAGCTTGCCTAGTGTAGAACCGGTCGCGACCGGCGCCATCGGCGCGGCCGCGGGCACCACGACCACCGGCAAGACGGCGGGTGTACCCTTGAACAGGCTGCCATAATAGAGGATCCCCACGACGCCGGCGCCGATAAACAATAACGCAACCTCGGCCTGCAGAACGATTGTCACCACAAAGCAGACCGCCGCGATCACCCATTGCAGCCAGTCTTCCATGCCGAGTTTCGCCAGCCGGTAGCAGGAGTGCAGGATCAGCGCGATGACCGCCGGGCTGACGCCATAGAAGACGGCAGTGACCGGCTGGAGATCGCCGAGATAGACGTAGAGCGCACCAAGACCGGCAACAATCACGAAATTGGGCAGGATGAAGCACCATCCGCCGAGCCACGCGCCCCAGAAGCCGCAACGCAGCCAAGCGATGTAGACGCCGACCTGGATCGCCAGTGGACCGGGAAGCGATTGACAGATGGCGATAGACTCTCGCATCTGCTCCTTGTTGAGCCACTTCTTGTCGTTGACCAGTTCGCGTTCCATCTGGCCCACGAGCGCAACCGGACCGCCGAAGCCGAGAAAGCCGAGACGCAAGAAGTAGAGTGCAAGCTCGGCCATACGGCTACGCTCGGGGATAGTGGTTGCTGTCATTTCAAAGTCCTTCGAAAGATTGGTTATCGGTGACAACGAAGAGTCTGTTAGGGCCTGTCTGAACCAGGCGCTGCTAACACTCCTTGGCTGATGCTGTTCGGGAGCGGATGTGGGCTTTCGATCCGCGCTACGAGAGGGAGAACGAGGAAGAAATGGGCGAAATAGTACGCGGCTCCGATCCGGCTCATGATCAGCCATGTGCCCTCAGGCGGCTCCCCGCCGGCATAGGTTAGCAACACGCAATCCGCGACTAGCACCCAATAGAACACCTTGAACATGGGCCTGAATCGCCCTGAGCGAACCGGACTGGTGTCCAGCCATGGCAACGCGAACAGGACAAGGATCGATGTCAGCATGGCGATAACGCCGACGAGCTTGTTCGGGATCGATCGCAGAATTGCGTAGAACGGCAGCAGGTACCACTCGGGCACGATGTGCGGCGGTGTAACCCCAGGATTCGCAGGAATGTAGTTATCGGAGTTGAGAAGAGCATTCGGTTCGTAGAACACGAACCACGCAAACACCAGGAAAAGGACCATGAGCCCGAGCAAATCCTTCACCGTATAATAGGGATGGAACGGGATTGTATCGCCCGGATACTTCGTATCGATCCCCGTCGGATTGTTCGAGCCGAACCGGTGCAGTGCGACAAGATGAAGTCCGGCAACTGCGACAATCACAAAGGGCAAGAGATAGTGCAGCGCATAGAACCGGTTGAGCGTCGGATCTCCTACCGTGAATCCGCCCCACAACCAGGTAACGATACTGTCGCCAACCACAGGAATGGCTGAGAACAGATTCGTGATGACGGTCGCACCCCAAAAGCTCATCTGCCCCCATGGCAAGGTGTATCCAAAGAACGCAGTTGCCATCATCAACAGCAGGATGAGGACCCCCAGGCACCAAAGCAGCTCTCGTGGCTCCTTGTAGGATCCGTAGTAAAGCCCGCGAAAGATGTGGATATAGACCACGGCAAAGAACATCGAAGCGCCGGTGGTGTGGATATACCGGAGGAGCCAGCCGGAGTTCACGTCGCGCATAATGTGCTCGACGGACCGGAATGCGCCGCCTCCCGTCGGGACATAGTGCATCGCAAGCACAATGCCGGTCGCAATCATGATCAGGAGCGTGATGCCTGCCAGCGACCCAAAATTCCAGAGATAATTCAGGTTTCGTGGCGTTGGATACGAGTTCAGCTCGTGATCCAGGAACGTGAAAATCGGAAGCCGATAGTCGATCCAGCGAATGACAGGATTCGAGAACTCCGTCTTCGGTTGAGACACTCCTTCGATGATCTGCGATGACATCTTTGGCCTCCTACCTTGGATCGGAGATCGCCTGGACTATCCCGTCCGACGGCGAGCCAAGTCCTTTCGGCGTCAGGACGACGTTCTTTCCCGCCGCGGTCACCTCGAAACAGCCGCCGTCGGGCTCCGGAAGATCGATGCAAAGGTCATCCCCTTGAATGGTCCACTTGCCGCGCTTCTTGCTGCCCATCGAATAGCTTCGGAGGGTCCCGTCGTGTTCATAGACATCACGATAATGGACCTCGTCGGTCACTTCCTTGCCCGACAACTTTGCTCGTATTTGCGCGCCAGATAATTTCTTGAGATTTTCCGCGGCAACAAATCCGGCATCGAGAGCAACGAGGCCCCCGATGCCGGCAAGTACCGCGATGAAGCGCTTTATTCCTAGCTTGACCAACCTAACCTCTTTCACTTCTTGCAGGATTTGAGACACATCTGGTACTCGGTTTTGCAGGCCGGTCCGGCGTAGTTCTTCATGCACGCCTTTTGCTGCTCCGCGCATATCTTGCAGGATGTTTGGGCCTGCGCCGTAGCAGTCAGTGCAAAGAGACCAGTGAGTAAAGACAACATAAGAGCCGCATTTCGCATTCGATCTTCCTTTCCTGAGGGCACGATCACGTGGGCCAACCGTCTGGCCGATGGGATCGATCAGTTCTGCGACTTCTTGGTGCTGGCCGTCATGTCTAAGGCAGCTCGAAGACCCTTTGCCAGCTTCAGAGCATCGCGAGTCCGCACTGTTCATTGCTTGGCTTGGTGCGCCATAACCCTTGCGTCGAATGTCTCCTCATCCTTGTTGCCGCGCATCCTGATGTGCGTCCCTGACATCCAGACTTCATTGCACACCGGCGACGGGCTGCTTGGCATCGTCGTGCACAGCTTGCCATCTCGAATTTTCCAGGTCCCGGTCCAAGAACTTCCCGATTCTGAACCGACGAGAGCGCCATCCGGCCGGAGATACATGGACCAGTGGGATCCATCCGTGATGTCCTGACCGACAACGCGAGCGCGGATTTGCTTCCCGCCGAGCATCCTGAACTGATCTTCGGCGCGAGCGTCAGCTATGAAAGCCAGCGCGGCCGAACAGAGAATCCACCGAACGTATCGTAGGCCGTGCCTCATTTCTGTATCCCGTCAAAGGCACGTTGCACGGCCGGCCAATTAATCGCCGACATGAACACGTCCACGTAGTTCGCAGCCTTGGCACCGTAGTCGATGTGGTACGAGTGTTCGTACATATCGAGCGCGAGTATCGGCGTGCCACCAGCCAGCGTATGGCAGTGATCTGCGGCCCACTGATTCACGAGCTTGCGATCGCGCGGCGACCAGGTCAGCAGCACCCAGCCGGAGCCGCCGCCGAGCGCCTTGCCCATGGCGATGAATTCGGCGCGCCACCGCTCGTACGAGCCGAAGTCGCGCGCCAGCGCTTCCTTCAGGCTCGCGTCGGGTTCGCTCTCGTCGCCAAGCCCGGCAAAGAACACTTCATGGAGGATCATCGAGTTGGTCGCAATAAGCTGCTCGCGCTTCAACCCATTGATCAGGAAGCCTGGCGCGTTCGCATAGTCGAGCTCGGCAAGCTTTTCGTCGATTAGATTCAGACGTTTGACCGCGCCGCCATAGTTGTTCTCGTAATGGCTGATAATCATCCGCTCCGACATCCCACGGATGCGGCTCGGGTCGCAGGACAACGGCTTCACGACATAGGTCATGGCAACCTCCCGACGCATGGCCTGGGTGGCATCCGGGCGCACAGAGTGCCAACCGGCGGCAGCGCGCTAGTAAGATCTGGGAATTTGTTGGATGTGATTGGGATAACGGCAGACATGGTGCGCCCTTGGAGAAATCGGACGCGATTCTTGGGCATGTCGCCTCATGGGGAGATCGCTTCCCCATACCCAAGAAATAGAGCCGGCTGCGACAACTTGTCAATGCCGATAAACATTCATTTCGAAGCAGCGGAATCGCTCGCAGGGGAGCTGCGGACGCAACGCCTCTACGTCGCGCGGAGGGGTCGCACGCGAAACCAGCCCGCCCCGATTCCATTCACTCCCGACGGGAGCTATCTACTCAATCCTCGTCGTCGTCATCGCCGGTACGTAGTCGGCCGTTCTGCGAATTGATGGCAACATTCGCGGTTTGGCCGTCTTTCGAGCCAATCGCCTCGAAGTACCATCGTTGCGCACGATCTGGACATTCGACCAGCCGTCCGACTGCAGCTTTTGACGGATCTGATCCTCGCTGACCGGCTTGTCTCCCGCGATGAAGATCGCACCCCTGCCCTCCGGTTCGGCGGTAACAATGGCGACACCCACGAGGCCCAGCAACAGCGCGCCGCTGCCTGCCAGAATCCATTTCCTGTTCATCGTCCATCTCCTTTTCTGACGAATCTCCCCGCTGTCATCCTTTCAATTGCCGCCGGCGACGATGGTGTAATCTGCGAAGTACATGTGGCTGTCGGCCTTCGACCAGAGCCCGATCCGGCCCGACACAGGTTGGGTCAGCGTGTGCTCCAGATAGAGCTTGCCATCGAGATAGCCTTCCACCTTCGTGCCTTTGACGCGGACCTTGAGGTCATGCCACTGCCGTGTCGCGGTCGGCGTATTGCGCACCCATTTGACGGAAGAGCGCTTGCCGTTCTCGAACTTCCACAGCACGATGTTGTTCTCCAGACAGTTCGCGCGGACCGTCAGGTAGTCCCCGTTTGGCCTGAGATTGAATAGGATGCCGGCGCCCTGGTCGATACGACCCGACAACCCTTCAAAGCGCACCGAAATCTCGCCATCGCTGAAATTTTCGATTTTTGGCGCGACCGCGTAGGGATAGTAGGCGTAGGCCTGCACGCGATCGAGAAACTCAGCGTAGCGTTCACCGTAGAGAGCCCGTGCCTTGTCGGCGATACCTGCCGACGATTGCCCCTCCTTCCACTGCCGGCCATCGACAGTGAGCACCTTCTTGCCGCCGTCCTCCTCGATCCTCCAGAAGCCCACCACTGGCACCAGCGACTTTGGTTCCCCACCGACGGTTTCATTCGAGAGGTCAATCTTGATTGGCTCCGCGGCTAAACAGGGCAATGCCGGCACCGCAAAGCCGATTGCCGCGAGGATGATCATTCCGAGTTTCTTGCAGGATCTCATGGCTTAACTCCTGGATGAACGAGAGGACTTTTGTCTGGAGGGGGCCGGCGAATCCATCGCCACGCGAGCACGATCAGGAGCGGCAATCCGCCGAAGAACCACAGCAGCACCGCGTCTGCGCTAACGACCAGGGGATAACCGGGGTACTCTTCGCCGACGCTAGGCGCCGGCGGCTGCGTGCCCGCGAGCGCATATAGTAGCGGCAGTATCTCCCGCGGACTGGTGGAGCGGCTTACGTCGGTTCGATCACCATAGGCATATTCGATCTGACCATAGGCGTCTGATGGATTGGCAACGCTCGACCGCTCGCTTGCGAGAACAACGGTGACGTCAGGCATGGCGCGCTCGAGCTTCGCGAGGACGTTGCGTCGAAGATCGATATAGCGGGGGTCCTCGGCAGCGAGATTGACCTTGATGACCAAGGGCCGCCGAAGCGATGCGAGCAAACGTTCATCTGCCGAAGTAAACGAGTTGCGACGATCTTCGCTGAGATCCCCGGATGCCCTGATCTGCGCCGCGACGGTGAGCGCAACGGCAATCACAAACACACAAGACACAGAACGGATGACTTTCGTCCGCACCGGTGTACCGGGAGGGAGCCAGACAACTGTCAGCGCAGCGAGCCCGCCAATGACGGCCGCTATGCCTAGCACGAGGCCGGCCGAAAGAAGCCCCTGCTCAAAGGGACGCAGCGTTTGGGTTAGCGACAATTGCGCAAGCCAGGCCGACAGACCAGAGCGGCCCGCGAGCGTGAAATCCAGCACCCATGATCCTATCGTGACGGCGAGCGCGATGATGGCTGCAGTAGCCGAATTGTCGGCGATAACCGCGGCGAGCAGCCCAATGGCGCCGGCCAGCAGACCGTAGAGCAAATGACCCAATATAAGATTCAGCGTCTCGGGCGCAGCCAGATGGCCACCCAACATAGCCCACACGGCCAGCGCGGAAAGCGCAGGAATGCTCACCATGAACCAGGCTGCCAGCACGGCGCAGAATTTTGCAGCGATCAGCGTCGAGGGTCGGTACGGCAATTGGACCAGCAGTCGCAAAGCGCCACTTTCCTTCTCCTGGCCCAGCACGCGGATCGCCACGAAAGGGAATAGCAACGTCACAGCCACATAGAATGAGCCGAATGTCGGAACGAGGATTCCATCGAGGGGAGACAGGCTCCTGGCCAGGACTGGCGACTGGAGGGCCGCGGCGCTTGACTCGCTGTAGAGCGAGACTGCCTGGACGAAAGAGTATCCGACAAGCGGACAGACCAGCAGCAACATAGTCCAAAGTGCCCGCCCGGCCGTGACCTCGCGGAGCTCCTTTGCGAGCAGCGGAACGATCGGTGCGGTCGGCCGCACGTATGCCTCACGTGAGTGCAAGGAAGATATCCTCTAGCGAGCCGTTCGGCAGTCCAGTCTGCGCACGCAATTGAGCAAGTCCTCCAGATCCGCGCACCTGCCCTGCCGAGAGCAGGATGAAGCGGTCGCAGACCCGTTCGGCATCCCGCAACTGATGAATGGAGAGGATCAGCGTGCGTCCGCGCGCCGTCTGGCGACGCAACAAGCCCATGACGTCCCGCGTCTGCCGCAGATCAAATCCGTCAAATGGTTCGTCCATCAGCAACAGCTCATGCGGCGCAAGCAGCCCGATGGTCAGCATCAGGCGTCGGGCATAACCTTTTGACAGGGCGTGCACGCGCTTTCGAAGCACCGGCTGTAACCCGAGCGCTTCGATGGTCGACTTGATGTCTGCTTCTGACCGTCGAAAGACGCTGCCGACAAACCACACGACCTGCAGGGCCGATTGGTCCTGGTACGGACGGACGCCATCAGGCAGGTAGAACAGGACGTCGCGTCGACGGCCTACGTGCAGCGGCTCTCCGCGCCAAAAGACGTCGCCTGAATTCACCGGTAGAAGTCCGGCAACGGCTTCCAGCAATGTCGTCTTGCCGGCGCCATTTGGACCGATGATGCCGAGGATTTCGCCCGCGACAGCAGAGAACGTCACACCGTCGATCGCGGTGCCATCGCTTCCATAGCGCTTGGTCAGGTTTCTCACGCCCAGCAAAGGCGCTGAACGGTCTGGCGAAAACCCGTCGTTGACGGTTGACATGCAGCGTCCTTCTCAGGAATCCGGACGCGATGCTTGGGCATGTCGCCTCATGGGGAGATCGCCGTCCCCATAGCGGCGACCTTGCCAAAGCGGAATTGCTTGTCAATTAGGAACCGGCGGAAGCGAGGCTCGCCAACTTGGCGGTTTGTTCACTTCAGCTTGATCGGGTTCCCGCTCACAGCTCTCTGTAGCGGCAACATGCGGCCGATCACGTTTCGCTCTCATAGCCAGCCTGATTTCAGCGCTTCTCGTCACGCTCAGGATGCGCTCGCCAATCACGACCTACTGTTTGACGATCCTCGTCGGTCTTGCCAGCAGATCCATCGCCAGTACTTCGGTTGGCATTTTCCTGAGCCTTCCAGTCACGCTCGATCTGAACACTCTCACCGCGCGCTCGCTCTTGGTCGCGAGATTGGTCCGATTGCTGGGGCGTGCGATCTGGCTGCACCGGAACCGATTGCTCCTGCTTATATGTCTTGGATAGCCCGGACTCCTCCGCATATCCGGGAGCGAGACTGCAGGACAGTAGTATTGCCGTTTGTCATCGCGATGGGTTCGGTTGGCAAGGACTGAAAGCACGATAGGCCCTCTGGTCTATTCGGCTGCGCGTCGCGAGAGGAACTGATCGGATCTCTTCAATCGCAATGACCGTCGCGCGAAATAGGCATAGAGCGCCGGCAAAACGATGAGCGTCAACAGCGTCGCCGTGAGCAATCCACCAATCACCACAGTGGCCAGCGGCCGCTGCACCTCGGCGCCCGTTCCCGTGGCGAGCGCCATGGGGACGAAGCCGAGCGATGCGACCAAAGCAGTCATGATCACCGGTCGGAAGCGTATTAACGCCCCCTCTTCGATCGCTGACCGAAGTTCGGCGCCGTCCTCGACCAGCTTGCGGATCTGGCTCAACATCACGAGCCCGTTCAGGACGGCGACACCCGACAACGCGATGAAGCCAACCGCAGCCGAGATCGAGAACGGCATGCCACGCAGCCATAGCGTGACAATACCGCCGGTCAGAGCGAGCGGCACGGCGCTGAAGACCAGAAGCGCATCGCGCGCGGAACCCAAGGCGCCGAACAGCAACAGGAAGATGAGAAGGAAGCAGCCGGGCACCACGACCATCAGCCGCTGCCGCGCGACGGAGAAGTTCTCGAACTGTCCTCCCCAGGCCAGATAAGTCCCAGGGGGAAGCTTGACCTGTTCTGCGACCTTGGCCTGTGCTTCGGCGACGAGCGAACCGATGTCCCGGCCGCGAACCTCGGCCGTCGTCACCACCCGACGCTTGCCGTTTTCGCGGCTGATCTGGTTGGGCCCCTCGGTCTGCTCGAAGGATGCCAGTGTGCGCAGCGGAACGGAGGGGGCCGGCGTATTCGGATCGGCGTGCGGCAACGGCACCGGAAGGATCTCCAGAGCGGCAATGTCGGAACGCAGCTTGTCGTCGAGCCGAACCACGATCTGGAAGCGGCGGTCACCTTCGAAGACAAGCCCGGCCACCCGGCCTCCAACAGCCGTCTCGATCAAGTCCTGGATGGTCGCGAGGTTAAGGCCGCGGCGGGCGATCTCGGCCTTGTCGATGCGGATTTCAAGGAATGGAAGGCCGGTCGTTTCCTCGACCTTGACACTTTCGGCGCCCTCGATGCGACGCAGCACATTGGCGATCTCCTGCGCGGTCCTCTGCATTTCGCTGAAATCGTCGCCGAACACCTTGACGGCAAGATCTTCCCGGACACCCGCGATCAGCTCGTTGAACCGCATTTCGATGGGTTGGGAGAAGCCGACCTTGTTGCCCGGCAACTTGGTAGCTTCTGCCTCGATCTGCCTTATCAGGTCGTCTTTCGACAGTGACGGATCCGGCCATTCGCTCTGCGGCTTGACGATGATGTAGGTGTCGGAGGCGCTCGGGGGCATCGGATCGGCTGCGAGATCGGGCGTTCCTGTGCGCGAGAACACGAAGGAGACCTGCGGAAATTTGCTGATCGTCCGCTCGATCAGGAGCTGCATCGCTTGAGCCTGCGACAGCGCCGTGCTGGGCACGCGTTTGACCTCCATGACGATGTTCTTTTCGTCAAGCGTCGGCGTGAACTCTTGACCAAGTCGACCAAAGAGGATCACCGCACCGACGAAGAGAACCACCGCCGTGGCCATGATCGGCCGCGGCGACACTACTGCCCTCGCCAGGACTGGCGCATAGAGTTGCTTAAGCCAATGGACAATTGCGTTTTCCTGTTCGCGCACCGGCTTGGTCATCGCGATCGCAATCGCCGCAGGCACGAAGGTCAGTGACAGAACGAAGGCCGCAACAAGCGCGATCATCACAGTCAACGCCATCGGCTCGAACGTCTTGCCTTCGACGCCGGTGAAGGTCAGTAGCGGCACATAGACCAGGATGATGATGAGCTGGCCGTAGACCGTGGGTCTGATCATCTCGATCGCTGATACCGTCACGGTGTTGAGCCGCTCGGCAGGCCTAAGGGTCCGGCCGAGCTCGCGCTGGCGTTCTGCCAGATGGCGCAGGCTGTTCTCCGTGATGATGACGGCACCATCGACGATCAGGCCGAAGTCGAGCGCGCCAAGGCTCATCAGGTTCGCGCTGAGCTTGGTCCCCAGCATGCCAGTTACCGTCAACAGCATCGCGACTGGGATGACGCCAGCGGTAATCAGCGCCGCACGGAAATTGCCGAGCATCAGGAAGAGCACTGCGATCACCAGCAGCGCACCTTCGGCGAGGTTGGTTGCAACAGTCCGAATGGTGGCGTCAACCAACTGCGTGCGATTAAGCACGGTCCGCGCCTTGATGCCCGGCGGCAGCGTGCGGCTAATCCGCTTGATCTTGGCGTCGGCAGCGGCTGCCACCGTGCGGCTATTGCCGCCGATCAGCATAAGAGCGGTTCCGAGCACGACTTCTTGCCCATCGACGCTGGCACTGCCGGTCCGCAGCTCGCGCCCGATCTCGACATCGGCGACGTCCTGGATGCGCACGGGAATTCCTCCCCGCGTCGTCACGACAATCTGCCTGATGTCCTCGAGGTTCTCGACCCGGCCGCTGGCGCGGACTACGACGCCTTCGCCGTTCTGCTCGATGAAGTTGGCGCCGCGGCTGACGTTGTTGGCCTCGATCGCGGCGATCATCTGGCTGAACGATAGCCCATAGGCGTTCAGCCTGAGCGGATCCGGGTGCACCTGAAACTGTTTAACGAACCCGCCGATCGCATCCGCTCCGGCCACGCCGGGCACTGTCTTCATTTGCGGGCGGATGGTCCAGTCCTGCACGGTACGGAGATAGACAGTACGCTGAAAGTCATCGGTCAACCGCTCGCCTTCGGGCGTGAGATAGCTCCCATCGCTCTGCCAACCCGGCTTGCCGTCCTCGACCGGCGCCATCTCGCCTGGTTTGGCATATTCGACCGCCCACCAATAGATCTCGCCAAGGCCGGTGGAGATCGGCCCCATGCGAACGTCGACAGCGGGAGGAAGATTGCTTTTCGCTTCGTTCAGCCGTTCGGAAACCTGCTGACGCGCGAAGTAGATGTCGGTGCGATCAGCGAATACAGCCGTGATCTGCGCAAAGCCGTTACGCGAGAACGATCGCGTCGATTCCAGGCCGGGCGTGCCCGCCAGCGCCGTCTCGAGCGCGACTGTTACCTGCTTTTCGATTTCAGTTGGCGTCAACGCCGGGGCGGTCGCGTTGACCTGCACCTGTACGTTCGTGACGTCGGGAACGGCATCGATCGGTAGTTTCGTCATCGACCAAAAGCCGGCTCCAGCGGTAACCAGCGTCACCAGCACCACGAGCCAGCGCCGACGAACTGAGAAGTCGACGATCCAGGCAATCATTGCTCAGTCCTCGTCGCGGGGCTTCGAGAGCTCTGCCTTCAGCGAGAACGTATTTGACGCGGCGATGGTCTCACCGGCAGCGAGACCAGAGGCGATCTCAATGACCTCACCGTCGCGCTCGCCGGGCATTACGCCCCGCACTTCGAATCCATCCTTGCTGCGAATGAAGACCACCCTCCGTCCATCCACGGTCTGAAGCGCGCCGATCGGCACCACGACATCTGCCCGGTGCTCATTCAGTGCAATCGCCGCAGTAACGAAGGACCCTGGCCGCCAGCGGCCGTCCGGATTGTCGAGCGCAGCGACAACGCGAGCACTGCGCGTCTCCTTTTCAAGCAGCGGCGACACGAACACGATTTTGCCAAAAGCGGTTTCCGGCATTCCCCGCCCCGTGATCCGGACAGTTTGGCCCTCTTTCACCAATGGCAGGTCGCTGGATGAGACAGCCAGTTCCACCCATACGCGGCTCAGATCGACGATGACAAAGAGCTCGGTTTCAAGATTGTCGCGGCCGACTGCCGTTCCGAGTTCGACTCTGCGTGCGGCAACCCGGCCCGAGATCGGCGCGCGAACGTTTTGGCTCCGCAGCGAGATCTCTGGCGCCTGCGGTAGACCGGCGATTTCATTTTCCTGCACGCCCAACGCCAGCAGCTTTTGGCGGGCGATGTCCAGGCGCATGGCGGTCTGCGCTGCCGCATTGCGGGAACGAATATATTGCAGCTCCGGCGCTGCGCGGCCTTCCCACAATAGCTTGTCTCGTCCTGCGAGATCTTGTTGCAGTTCGTTCGCAAGTCGAGCGGCCAGATATTCGCTCTTGGCGTCCGCAACTTCGCGGCTCTCAAGCGAAGCCAGAATTTCGCCCTGTGCGACGACATCGCCGATGTTCTTGCGAAGCTCGGCAACGGTGCCGGACAGCTTCACTGAGACGTGCGCAACCCGGTCCGCGTCTGGAGCAACGGTTCCGGGCACCAAAAGTCGCCTAGCGATGCTGCCCGGTCCAACCTGCACTTGCTCGATTTTGGCGAGACCAATTCGCTCGTCATCCATCCGAACGACCGGCCGACGTTGGGCCTCGGGTGTTTTGGCCTCCGGCTGCTCGGCGGCAACTCCCACGGCTTTCCGCAGGGCCGGCATGCCTGGTGCCCAAAGGGCAGATGCGACGCCCGCTGCGAACACCGCGACCAGGATAATCGGTCGGAAGGACATACGTTTCTCTTCAATATCGGCGCAGTGCGCCGCCGCTCAGAGGTAACGCGAGATCGCCTTGAATTCGGCGAGCACGGTCTTCGTGGATTTCGACGAGCCCCCGTTCGCTGCCGCGTCGAGGCAATTGTCCACGTGATCGTGGATGAGCGCCCTCTTCGCCTCGCCGATGGCCTTCTCGACCGCATGAAGCTGCTGAGCGAGATCGAGACAGCCGCGCCCCTCGCCGAACATCTCGATGACCCTGTGGAGGTGCCCCTCGGCGCGCTTCAGCCGCTTGACGATCTCCGGATGACTTTCGTGAACGTGTTCTTTCGCCATGCCATATCCTATCCCCCCTGAGGGGATATGTCGAGCGTTGCTCTGATGCCATCTTGTAGGCAGATCAACTAATCGACCCTTCAGGGACAAAAGGTCGCTCACCGCGCACATTGAAAACGTCAATTGAGCTTTCTCGGCGTTCGGACTAGTGTGCCTCTGGGGATGTAGCAGCCTCCCCGTCAAGTGGGTCATCCCATGCAAGAGCTGTTCGCTTTGTTTTGGAGCGAACACATGGATGGGATGTCTTTTGAACTTCCGCTTTTCATCGTTGCGACGTTCGCCGGTGCGCTCGTTGCCGGCATGTCCGGATTTGCATTCGGTCTGATAGCCGCCTCGATCTGGCTCTACATCCTTACTCCCCTGCAAACCGCCAGCTTGATCATCGCCTTTGGGCTGATCGTGCAGGGTTACTCCGTATGGAAATTACGTGGTGCTCTGGACTGGAGACGGCTCTGGCCGTTCATCTTTGGCGCGGCACTCGGTGTACCGGTTGGGGTAACAATATTGACATGGGCCGATCCTGGCCACGTCCGCGCGGGTGTCGGCGTGTTTCTCGTCCTCTACAGCCTCTATGCACTGTTTCGTCCTACGATCGAGCCCTTGAAATCACAGGGCGCCGCAGTCGATGCCGTTGTCGGATTCCTCAACGGCGCCCTGGGCGGCATCACTGGGCTCGCCGGAATCCTCGTCACGATCTGGTGCGGACTGCGCGAGTGGCCCAAGGATGTGCAGCGTGCGGTGTTTCAACCCGTTGCGGTGGCGACGTTCCTGGTGAGTGTGCTTTGGATCGGCGCCAAAGGCGCGTTGAGCGCGGAGACGATCAAGCTCTTTCTGATCGGATTGCCAGCCCTGTTCGCCGGAACTTGGCTTGGTCTCAAGTTGTTCGGCCGTGTCAGCGAGGCCGCATTCCGCAAGATTGTATTGGTGCTGCTGTTGGCTTCGGGCGCGGTCCTGATCGTCTAGCGTTGCGCTGGCCTGGCCCTTGTTCTGTGCAGAACCAAAACACCATCATATGGATCAATGAATCAGGAGCCGATTTCCATGCTTGAACACACAGCTCGCCTCGGCCGCATCGCTATCCTGTGGCGCGGGGATGAAGCGGCGCGCCGCACTGCCTCGCCAGAGACCAGCCGGTTCAGCGCCGTATTCGCGGCGCTCGCCGATGTCGGCGTTGATGCGGAACCGGTGGTCTATGAGGACGATGTCCTCGACGCCGTCCGAACACAGCTCGCCACGTTCGATGGCGTGCTCGTCTGGGTCAATCCGATTCACGAGGGGCACAACCGCGCCAATCTTGACGCGCTGCTGCGCGAGGTCGCGGCGCGCGGCATCTGGGTGAGCGCCCATCCCGATGTGATCCTCAAAATGGGCACCAAAGAGGTGCTCTATCGCACCCGCATGATGAGCTGGGGTTGTGACACGGCCCTCTATCGAACGCTCGAGCAAATGAGTGCGGAATTGCCCTTGCGACTCGCCGCCGGTCCGCGCGTGATCAAGCGCAACCGCGGTAATGGCGGCCAGGGTGTCTGGAAAGTCGAGGCGCTGGCAAGTCCACCCGACGGGCTGATGGTACGCGTGCTTGATGCCACCAAGGAAAGATCGGAGGACATCGCATTGGACGAGTTTCTTAAGCGGTGCATCGAGTATTTCGAAGACAGTTCTGTGATCGATCAGCCGTTCCAGCCACGCCTGAGCGAAGGGGTGGTCCGCTGTTATATGGCAGGCGATCGCTGCGCCGGCTTCGGCTATCATAAGGTCAAGGCGCTGATTGACGAACCGAGCGCGCGCGCGAAAGCCGGACCGCGGCTCTATGCCAACAAGGCCGACCCGCGCTTCCAGGGCCTGCGCCGGTTGATGGAAGACGAGTGGACGCCGCAGCTGACTTCCTTGCTGGACATCCCGAGGAGCGATCTCCCGATGATCTGGGATGCAGACTTCATGCTCGGCCCGCCTTGTTCCGACGGGAGCGACAGTTACGTGCTCGGCGAGATCAACGTCAGTTCAGTCTTCCCGATCCCGGATGACGCGCCGGCAGGGATCGCCCGCCGCGTCGCGGATAGACTGCAGGCGAAGCTCTGAATGTCGGCTGTGTCATAGCTTCGGAAGCTGACCACATCACGCTACTCGGCTCCGGCGTGCAGCCAGCGCAGGCGCTGAGTGTCTCTTTGTTCGCTCGCGCTGACGATGCGATCGAGCGGCAACGCATTTCGCGTCTGGCTCTTGGTTGACCGGCGGCTCACTCACAAGGCCGCTATGCGCCCAAGCGGCCCTCCCGGCCAAGTCGCAGTTTCACCCGCAGACGACTGGCAGCATTTCTGTCGTTCTGGCGCTTAGGTCTGCTTCTGCGGAGCAGCTCACTGCAACCGCCGCGAAGTCTATCAGCCCTGCGAGATCACCCGCGGGGTCACGGAGCTGAAATCGCACTCATGTGTGAACCGGCTCACCAATCGTGCCGGCAATTTGTCGTATCATTTCTCCCCGATCGCGCTCCAAGCGTGTGGCAGGTCTTCGTCGCGTGTCTCGCTTGACCCCCTGACGCGCCTCCTCTGCCTTGCTGCGGAGGCGCGGCCTAACGATCGAAAGCGACACGGCCGGACCAAACCGTCTCGCGCACCGCGGCGATCTCAACGCTTCGAAAGGAACTCTCCATGCTCACCTTTCTGCGGCAAGACCCTTCCATTCCGGTCGATATCCAAGACACCGAGTTCACGCGGGATCTGCTCGGCCGATACGTGTGCAGCACCTATGACGAAGCCGTGAGCAACGGCGGCAAGCCGTTTGATGTAGTGGTCATCGGCGCAGGCATGTTCGGCGCCTATGTCGCCGACAAGATCTATCGCGGCAGCGCCGACCAGAACCTCCGGGTGCTCCTGCTCGACGCGGGAGGCTATTTTGCTTCAACGCACGTGCAGAACATGCCGCATCTCGGGCTGAATGCGCCGGATACCGCGCTGGTCACGCGTAACGATCAAGATCCGGGTGGGCGCAATGGCGTCTGGGGCATTCCTTGGCACAGCAACGAGCCGTTCACCGGGCTGGCCTACTGCCCGGGAGGCCGATCGCTGTTCTGGGGAGGCTGGTCGCCGCGGCTCACGCCAGCTGATCTGGCTGCGTGGCCCAAAGGCGCGCGCGATTTTCTGACAGCGAACTACCCGGACGTCGAGTCCGAAATTGGCGTTCAGGACAAGGCGGACTACCTCTCGGGTCCGCTCAATGCGGCGGTCAATGCGGCGCTCCAAAGCGTGGCGAGCGGCGCGAACATTCCCAATGTGACCGTCGATGTCGTCGAAGAGGCCCCGATCGCGGTGCAGGCAGGCTCACCGGGGCCCGGCCTCTTTTCGTTCGACAAATTCAGCAGCGGACCCATGCTGCTGGAGAGCATCCGCGACGATATCGCGAAACGTTGGACATTGAACGATAATTCGCGGCGGCGATTCTTCCTCGTTCCGCGGTGCCACGTGATCCGGCTACAGAACAGCGGGGGCAAGGTCACGGGCATCGATCTCACCTACAATGGTCAGTTTCGATCGCTCTCCGTTCCGACAAACCTCAGTCCCGATTGCCAGGTCATTCTGGCGGCGGGGACGATCGAGTCGACACGGCTGGCGATCGAGTCGTTCCCGATCAATCGTGGTGCGTACAGCATGGGCGCCAACTTCATGGCGCATCTGCGCACGAATCTGACCGTGCGCGTCAAGCGCAGCGCGCTCGGGCTCGGAGCGGTCACCACACTTGAGCAGGGCGGAGCCATCGTGCGCGGCGAGATCACGAATCCGGACGGCAGCAAACGCCGCTATCATTTCCAGGTGCTCGCATCGGCAGAGAAAGGACAGAACCCGGAAGCAACGATGTGGACTATGGTGCCCGACATCGACCTGTTGCGGAACCTGCTTTCGAACGAGGACCCGGATTGGGTGGCGATCGTTTTTCGCGGTCTCGGTGAAATGGACGGCGACAAGAGCGCAGGCCCGGGCGGCGTCACGAGCTTCGTGAACCTCACCAATGCGGCCGATCCGCTTCAAAACGACGGCATGAGCGCGCGCGCGTGGGTCAATTTCACGCCGACGTCAAACGACTACGCGGCCTGGAGCAAACTCGCCAGCGCGGCGGTCAGCCTGGCCGGACGCCTCGGCAAGAACGCCGGCGACGTTCAGTACCTGTACAATGGCGGCTGGCAAAGCACCCCGCCCGCCGATCCGTTTGGTGCCACCAAGGACCAGCTGGGCAATACGCATCACGAAGCGGGCACGTTGTGGATGGGCGAGGATCCGGCCACATCGATTACCGACTCCAACGGACGATTCCATCACATCTCCAACGCCTATGTTGCTGGCCCTGCTGTGTTCCCCACCGTCGGCTCGGCGAATCCATCTTTGACCGGCCTTACGCTCGCGCGTCGGACGAGCGCGGCCGTCGTTGCGGCATCGACGCCGACACCTTTGGCGCGTTTCAAGCCGCTCTACGCAGGAAGCTTGGCAGACTGGCAGATGTCGGGGTCCGGAAGCTTCCTGCAGGTGTTCGACATTCTCGAGTCCGTCGGCGGGCCCGGATTGCTCTGGTACACGCGCGAGAGCTTCTCCGACTTCGTGCTCGAGCTGGAATGGCAATACGCCAACCGCACGGACAACTCCGGCGTTTTCATCCGCGTGCCCAACCTGAACAGTTCGAATCCGAACGACTGGACGGCCGCAATCGACCAAAGCTACGAGATCCAAATCGATCCCCGTGGATACAACTCCGAAAAGAATATGGAGAACGATCCGCTGCGAAGCACGGGCGCCATTTACAACATCAATGCCGCGACCCGCAGCGATGTTGCGAAAGGCCCGTGGCAATGGAACAGGTTCCTGATTGAGGCGGTCGGAAACCGCATCAAAGTGACGCTTAACGATGTGCTCGTGAACGACTTCACGGATCCCACGTCCCGGTCTCTTCGCGGCCACATCGCGCTACAAAACCATCACGATGGATCGAAGGTGCAATTCCGCAACATCCGCATCAAGACGGTGTTGCCGGGAGTCACCGAGCTGCCTGTCCCAAGGGTCGCCTAGTCTTCGCCGTTCTGCACAAGATGGGGCGCTCCGCCGGAGCGCCCTTGGCAGTTGCGCGATCTGCGTCGGAGTGCGGTCGCATTTGCTGTGATTTCAATGGCTTATCGAATGGGCAAACGCGTAAGTGCATTTCAGGCCTATAGGCGCTTTTCGGGCACAGCTCCAAAGCTCTGAACTAGGTCGGGGTTTCGGGATGCCACACCTCGCCATCGACCCGCCGACCCATCGCTGGACTCTGCCCGTTATTTGGACAGATGCCACAGCGAAGCCACGTGTTCACGCCACCCGCCACTGAGATTTCGGCCAATAACCGCCGTCAAACTGGCGGGGCTGGCACGGCGTTCTGTGGGCGTCTGCGGAGAAGCCGTATGATCGGAGCCTGCGGCTGCGCGGTCAGAGCTCCGTTCCCCGTCCCCGTGGCCGAGCAACTCTTTGCGTTCGCCGGTCAGTTGCTCCAGCGCTGACCGACTTCGTCATCCTGGTCACTGCCACCGCCAGGCCTCATCCTATGCGACCTTTCGACGATTGAGGCCGAAGCCTATCGCCAGAGCCGCAATCATGAGTAGCTGGGCCGCGACCGTTTGCGTGGTCGGGAACAGACCAACCAACGAGATGCGTGGCACTAAGCGTAACGGCGCGATGCTAACGATACCGGCCTCTTGCAGGGCTGCGATGCCCTTGCCAGCCAGCACGACCGTCAGAACCGCCATGAGCCACGAACTGTAGGTGAAGAACTTGCCGATTGGCAGCCGGCGACTATAGCGCAGCATCGCCCACGCGATAAGCGCCAGCGCCGCGCACGCGCTCAGCGCGCCCGCGAGTATCGTGCCGCCGTTTCCCTGGGTCCATAGCGCCGCGTAGAAGAGGATCGTCTCGAATACCTCGCGGTAAACCACGATGAAAGCGAGCCCGAACAGAAACCAGGCCGAACCACCGGACAACGCCTTTGCCATCCTTTCGCGAATATAGCGCTGCCATTGATCGGCTTGTGCCTTGCCGTGCATCCAGATGCCAACCGATAGCAGGACGACGGCGGCGATCACCGACCCGAATCCCTCCGTCAGCTCCCGGCTCGCGCCGCTGATTCCGATCACCCAGGTCGCAACGACCCAGGTCAAGAAGCCGGCGACGAGCGCGCCTACCCAACCCGCATGGACGTAGGGCATGACCTCCATCCGCTCAGCCTTGCGGAGGAAGGCGATCATCGCAACGACGATCAGCAGCGCTTCCAGTCCTTCGCGCAGCAGGATCGTTGCCGCTCCGAGAAACGTTGAGAGGCCGCTTGCCGCATTGGGGGAAAGCGACGCCTCTGCATCATCAAAAAGATCGTCGAGGACCTGTACGCGATCGGCGAGCGCATCGGCATTTTCTCCGCTCTGGATGGCGGCACGGTAGTCGCCCATCGCGCCCTCGATCCGCTCCAGAAGCGCACGATTCCGCGCCCCCAGCGCCGGTTCGACCGGCTCAAACCCATCGAGATAGGCAGACAAAGCCAGCTCGCCCGCATGCTGGCGGTCCCCCGCACGATAGGCGGCAAGGCTCTCGGTCAAGCGGCCGCGCACCAGCGACAGGGATCCGGTCTGCTGCTGCGTGACCGTTTCTGGATGGCGACGCAAATAAGCCATGAGAGCGTCGGCCTTGTCCTGTCCGATCTTGCTCGCGAGCGCTGCGGGCGTCGTCCCGACGAGCGTCTTCAGATCGGGAACGAGCCTATGAAGCGAGGCGTCCTGCTTCCACAGCCGCTCGCCTTCGGCCGCAGCGGCATCGACGAAGGCGAAATGACTGGCGTAGAGGGCCAGCGCCCAACGGTCATCGGTCGGAAGGCTGTCGAAGCTCGGCATCGCCGTACCATCAAGTCCCTGGGTGATCACCTGATAGAGGGCGAACACGCTGCGCTGGCGAGCACGCTCGGCGTCCGTGAACGCTATGGGCGGCGTATCAAGCTTGACGGCATCTGGTCCATGGCCGTCGCCCGCGTCTCCATGGCAGGCGGCGCAGTTCTGACCGAACAACGCTGCGCCGCGTGCGAAGTCCGGAACCTTGTTCGGCGCCAGCGGCACGGGGTAGGTCGCCAGCAACGCAGCCGCCAGGCCATGCGCTATAGCTGCTACTTGCTCGGCGTCAGACTTGTCTGCGATGGCGCGCTGCAGGCGGGCAGCTTCCGTCGCAAGCGCTTGCCGTTCCGGCTTAGGTGGGAGTGCAGCGATCTTTGCGGCAACGGTCGCCGCGAACTCATTCTGCTCGGCATATTCGGAAGGGCTTAAGACCGAGCCATGTGATACGGCGCCGGCGTAATCCACCGCAATGTAATCCAACAGTCGCCACGTGGTTTCGACATCGCTCGTCTCGGCCCTCGCTGCGCCGCAGAATACCAGAGCGACCAGCGTGGCAAGCACTGCGAGACGCGGCGGTAAGGGTAGCAGGTTCACGGCATGCCAAATTGAAGGTTGGGTCCGAGGACGGTCGTACCGCCGGTTTCGGATCGGTGCAATTTGAGACGTTCTAATTCAGCTCCAGGTCAACTTCTTTTGAGGCATGTGCGCCGGCCTTCTCGCCGCGGTAAGCGCTCCCGCTAACCGCGCCGGGCGAGTAGCGGCGATGACAGCAAGCGTCGCCTTTGCGCCATCGGCTCGGCCCTTCTCCGGCGCGCCAGCAAGTAACGCGATACGGCGTCCGAAAGACTGCTAGACTTAAGTTTCCGAGTTCGTGAGATCGTGCTTCGGCGCAAGGCCCACCCTACGTGGAGAAGGCCATGAGATTTGCGGTCGCTTCATTGTTGCTGGCAATTGCGCTCGGATTGGGTGCGGCCGTGGGAATTATGCCTGCTGCTGCCCAGACCTTCACTGAATTCATGCTGCCTCCCGCCAGCCGTCCGTCCGCAATCACCACTGGGCCAGACGGTGCGCTCTGGTTCACCGAGGCAGCGGGCAAGATCGGGCGAATGACCATCGATGGCAATATCACCGAATTCCCGATCAAAGGCGGCGGCGTTTTGCATTCCATCACGACAGGGCCTGACGGCGCGCTGTGGTTCACATATTTTCGCGGCAAAGTCGGGCGGATGACTACAACGGGCGCGGTCACCGAGTTCACGATCTCCCCAGAGAATAGTAGCCCCGGGGCTATTACGAGCGGGCCAGATGGCGCACTGTGGTTCACCGAGCCGGTTAGTGGCAAAATCGTGCGAATGACCACCGATGGCGAGATGACCGAATTCGCCCTTCCTAATCCTGATGCCCAGCCATGGGGCATCGCGACGGGGCCAGATGGTGCCTTGTGGTTTACCGAAGCCAGTTGCGTTCGCCAGCAAGCTTCGCGCTGCATCGTTGGCAACAGAATCGGTCGGATCACGACCAGCGGTTCAGTCACCGAGTTCGCGATTCCTTCGGACGGTAGCGAAACCCACAGCATCACGACCGGGCCGGATGGCGCGCTGTGGTTCACTGAGTATTATGGGAGCAGAATCGGACGCTTGGTGCTTCCTTGATCGTCAACGGTTCGTTGCGATTGCACGATCGGCGTCCCCACGATGCATTAACTTCACGAACCATGCATGGCGGGGTCTAATGTCCCCAACACGCTGACGACGCCCACGACGACTAGGCCCACCACCTGCTCCCCAAGAACGTGACCGCGAAGCTTTGCCAGCATGCTTTCGGACCCGTTCGCAGTCGGCGATTGGGCCATAGCCGGAACAAGCCAGAACCGGTTGGCGGCAGCCAACAGCACCATTAGAGCGAACAGCCCCGATTTCACCAACAGCAGCTGACCGTAAGTCGTAGAGATCAAATGCGGCAGAGAGCCGACGAGGAACCAACTATTGATCGAACCGGAGACAAGGAGGACCGCTACCGCTGCGTAGCCCATTCCGGAAAAACGCGACAAGACGCGCACGATTCCTCTATTCGGTACCCTGACCTTCTGATTGGAAGCGAGAAAGAGACTTAGAGGCAAAAGACCGCCCAGCCAAGCGCCAGCCGCAAGCAGGTGCGCTACGTCGCTAGTGACGTGAATGCGTGCCGAGGTCCCTTCGCTGACCTGGGTGTGCCCAATTCCGGCCAATGACACGAGGAGGATCGCTGCGAGAAACGTCACAATTGCGATCGCACGACGGTTCAAGTGAGATACGCCAGGCAACTGGATCGCCGCAACGAGGAGAATCATAAGCGGTGCGCGCAACGCCCATACGTGACCGAAATCGGTGTCCCATAGCACTGATACCAACGTGTCACGATCCACGGCGTCTGCAAGCTCCCCGGACATGTTCGCCACGGTCAAGCCGAACCAGGCAAGGCCGCTTAAGAGCGCGCCAATCGCGGCCGTGATCAGGATAGGATTGAGTTGGCGCCCAAGTCGCTCTGAGCTGTCGGCGCTCAGGCACGAATAGAGCGGGAAGAGTGCAGCACCGAAGGAAATAATGACGCAGGCCAGATGAACGAAGCGGGCGCCAACGAGGCCCGCCTCCAGCATCATTGCGAAACCTTGAACGAGAAGTGGCCCTTCACCTTGTGGGTATCGGCTGAAACAGCATGCCACTCGACGTCGTAAATTCCGGCAGACAGCGACCTGACGATCGGAACGACAAGCTGTCGCTTATCATTCGGATCGATGGATGGACTTTCCGTCTGGATGAGAGCGCCCCTGCTGTCCTTAATTGTCAGCCCTGAGAATTTAGGGATGACATTCTCGCTGAAGGTCAATCGAACCTCTTTCGGAGGCGGTACCGTGGCATCCTGTCCGGGATTGCTGGCTTGGAGGGCCGGGTGAGCGTAGGCCGATCCGGCCATGAGACCACTCACAAGAATAGCCAAGCTCGCGACAACACGTAGCATCGTCTCTCCTACCTAATTCGCACTCGTTCGGCCTAATTCGCGCACGTTTGGATATCGCCTTATGTCCAAATCCGGTCGCCGTATCAGCCTTTTTCGCTGGGCACAATCCATTTGCGGCGCAAGGCGCCTGCGGATCATGTCCTAGTCATCGTGATCGCCACCATTCCAGTCATGGTGCGGGCCACGGTGCCAATCGTCATGGCGCCCCTCGTGCGGGCCGTTGTGCCTGCCATAGTGCCAGCCATAGTACGGATCCCAATGGAACCCGCGGTGCTGACCATAATGCGGTCCGGAGTGCCAATCGTGGTGCCAGCCGGAGTGCCAATCGTGTTCGCGGGGTCGGTACCAGCCTTCCTCATCATGGGCACTCGCGGCGTGCGTCAACGTCACAAGTAGCGCGGCTGCGCCGAGGAGGCACAACACCGGTCTTAGGCTCTCCTTTTGAAGCTCGTTCGCGTCCATCATCGTCCTCCGCAAGCCTGAACTGACTCGGAACCGAGATTCCCATCCGATGGACATTTTCGAAGAGGGGGACTGAACAAGATCGGAACGGCAAGTTTAATCTTGGTTCATCGGCCCCTGCCCGTCCGGCACGATTGGACTGACGGACTTCACCTCCGGATTGCCGCCTCCATTTGGTGCAAGCGCGTTGCAGCAATTGCGGTCGCGTCCCTGAAACTATGGAGCGGCATCTGCATAAGCATTCCGCTCGCGCTTCGCGCGGGTGTAAAATGTCAGCAAAATGTGCGTCCCGTAGTCGGACGGCTGACGTAGGTTACTGGTCGAGATCAGGCAGGCCCTCGACAACCAGGAGTAACGACCATGAAAACCACCACTAATTTGCGCTTGGGGGCGGCGTTGGTTCTCTGCATCGCAACCTCGAGCTCGACTCTCGCCATGGCTCAAGGAATGCAAGGCATGGGTGCCGACATGATGCAAGAAGGCAGCGCGTCCAGGGCTACAACTTCCAACATGCCCGAGCATGGGATGAGACAAGGCATGATGGATTCCGGGATGATGCGACGCGGCATGGAGCAAGGCATGATGTGTCCGATGATGGGCGGCATGATGCAGGGCGGCATGGGCCAAGGGATGATGGGGTCCAACATGATGGGGCAAGGAATGATGGGCTCCGACACGACGCGCGGCGGCACAGGCGGAATGTTTGGATCGCACGTGACCCCGATGATGAACCTGTCCGTCGAGGACGTGCGAAGCTATCTCGGCGTGCAGCTCGAGCGGCTCAACAATAAGCGGCTGAAGATTGGTAACGTCAGTGCCGACGGCGGGAGTATTAGTGCCGCGATCGTTACTGTCGACAATTCACTTGTGCAAAACCTGAAAGTCGACCGCCACACCGGGACCATTGAGTACGAAAACTGAAGCAATTTCTCGCCGGATGAGAGTTGGATGCAATCTGCCCCGCTGTGCCGATTGCGATAGTATATGCCCCCGCTGGGTGGCCTGTCTGAGAAATGCGAGGAGATCAGCGCGTTGCTGATCATTCTTGATCCCTGCGAACGTCATCTCATTGCCGGGTACGAAATGTTGCGGGTCCTTAAGCCACTGGTCGAGGGTGCCGATCGTTCCAGAGCACTCCCGAACTCTTCAGAGCGGAAGAGTAGCGTGGGAAGCTTGCCAAGGCTCCTGCCTTGCGATTCCAAAGCTCCGCCAGACTTGGGCCCGTCATATTTCGGTTTGGCTCGAGCGAATGGCAGGCGGCGCACGCGGTAAATACGTGCTGGCCGCGCGTCGCATCTGCTTCGCCCGGCCGCGCTCGCGAACATCGTGATGAGCACCATCGGAAGAAGCCGCTTCATCATTGCCTCCACCGGAGCCCAGGCGCTTATCGTGGTCGCGCGCTGCCCTCGTACATAAACGTCATCGGCTTCGGGCCGCGCATGTATCCGGTCTCGAGTCGATCGAACTGGAAACCGGCGCCCTCGATCAGCACTCCGATGGCGCGGTTGAGATGGCAACCGCCACCGATCCGTTTCCAAATCGGAGTCAGACGATCCTGCCACCGCACCACATTTAGGTCGGGGGCGCGTCCGTGCTCCACAAACAAGAGACGCCCGGCGGGTCTAAGTACGCGGCGCATTTCGCCCAGCGCGCGCGAGGCATCTGGAACGCTGCACAACGTCCAGGTCGTTACGACGGTATCGATGCTTGCGTCCTCCAGTGGGGTCTCTTCGGCCGAACGACGGTACAGCAGGTGATCGGCCTTGATCCTTCGCCGAAGCTTCTTGCCATGGCGCGCCGCACCGAGCGTCCGGGGTCGGGCAAAGTTGCCGCCTACCGCCGACGCGTTGTCCCGGCGGCTCAGGGCCGCGTGCTCGAAATCGGGATCGGTTCCGGGCTGAACCTGCCGTTCTATTCGCCGGTCTCGATCACCTTGCTCTCGTCGACCTGGCCCCGCACCCGATAGAGCGCGCGGTGGAACGCCACGTACTTGCCCTGCTTATTGGCTGCAAGCGCCGCCTTTGCGGCGAAGACCGAATTCGGTCCGAGGACCGGGAACTCCTTGTAGACGATGCGAAGCTGCGGGTCGGCCGACTCGGCTTGCTCCATCAACGGGGCCATCATGCGGCAATACGGGCAATTGTAGTCGAAGAACTCGGCGACCGTGGCATTGCCGTCCGGATTTCCGCCAACGGGGCTGCTTGGATCATGGAACACCTCGTCGGCATGCGCCTTCAGAGCCGCCTGGGCTTCGTTGGCGGCCTGCTCGCCGCGTCGCGCCTCGAGGCGATTGATCGCTTCTGCGATGATCTCGGGATGCTCCAGAATGTAGCTGCGCACGCGCTGTTCGAATTCGTGTTGCGGAATACCGATACGATCGTTGAGCCCGCCTCGCAGCTGGAGAGCATCGCGCTCGGATGCGAACCAGGTGCCGCCCGCGATCAGCAGGACTAGCGGCAGAAGCACCCAGCCCACCAGTTTCCACCGCCGTGGTGGCACGCTGTCGTTACTCATCTTCTCCTCCCTGTCGCATCGCGGTCGTCCTGAAGACGCCATTTCACTGATCCTTGGGCGACAGATTGCGCGTTAGGTGGGGCTGGATCGGGCTCAAGCTCAACCAACCTCATTCTTTCATCGTATCGTCGTGATGATGCATCATGGGAGCCATGTCACTGGGCCGCATGGCGCCGACCTTCGCAACCGGAACCGTGACGTCGACTTTGCCCGCCTTGGCAAACGTCAAACTTAGAGAGAAAGTCTGACCTTCTTTGAGCGGCTGCTTCAAGTCGACGAGCATGATGTGCATGCCGCCCGGATCGAACGTGGTCTTTGCATGAGGTACCAGATCGACGACGGGCATTTCGCGCATACGGGACATGCCATTCTCTTCTGTGGTGCTGTGAAACTGAACCTTGTCCGCAATCGGCGTCGTCGCGCCCAACAACTGGTCTGGGGATTCGCCGTTATTGATCAATGTCAAGTAGGCTGCGCCGGTCTTCGCTCCTCCGGGCGTTGCTCGCGCCCATGGGCGCTCGACGACGACTGAACTCGCGCTTGAGGTCTGCGCGTTAACCTGAACGCTGGCTGCCAAAACGAATGCGATGCTCAAGATCAGCTTGAATGGTCGTTTCATCAATCGTCCTATCCGTTCTTGTGGGTCATTTGCTTGCGCAGCCAAGCAGCAATCTCTTCGCCGCCTTCGCTGCTCTGGATCACATTCGCGAATCGCCCCTGTGGATCCATCAGGTAGAGGTACGCGCTGTGCGAGACCGGATAATCGGCGTTATCCACTTCGGATTTCTGCGCTTCGGCGTACACGCGATATGCCCTCAGCACGCCGTCGATCTGCGCCTGGTTTCCAGTCAGGCCGACAATGCGAGAATCAAAGGACTTCAGGTAATCAGTCATGACGACAGGGGTGTCGCGCTGGGGGTCGACCGTGACAAAGAGCGGTTGGAGCTCGCTGGCATTTGGGCCAAGCTTTTCCAAGGCCGCGCTCATGTTGGTGAGCGCGGTCGGACACGCATCCGGGCAGAAGGTGTAGCCGAAGTAGATCAGAAGCCACTTGCCGCGGTAGGTCTCATCGCTCACTGTCTTGCCGTCGGTCGTTACCAGCGTGAACGGCCCGCCAATGGCTGCCGTGCCAGACGTGACGACCTTCGGATGCGGAGCGACCACAAACCATGCCTCAGCCAGCGCGATCGCGCCGGCGGCCGCAACAAGAGCTATGATGGTCAGGCGTCTGGTTCGTGTCTTCATCGACGGCTACTGTTTGGCCTTGGCATCTGGCGATCGAGGAGCGCAGCCGAGCGCGGTGCCGGCGATCATGGCGATGACCGCAAGGATGACGAGTGCGCGTCGGCTCCCCAGATAATGCCAAGCTCGCCACTCGCGCGCAGCAGAGCTACCGTCTGCCCTTATTTCCTTCTGAGAGTTCATCACGTGTTTGTCTATCGAGGATCACTTCGTTAATGGGCGACATCAGCCAGTCGAACACACGCCAGAGCAGGCCGGGCGATGTTTGCAACTTGGATCGACGAGGGTCTTGCCCTTGAGCGCGACGTTCGCCGGTATCGGTCATGATGTCTCGGAGCGTGTCGGCGATTTCTGGTGCATCCCATTCGGCTGGGCCAAGCGCGCGCCCGACTTCCTGGCCAGCGCGATCGATAATGAGCGTCGTCGGCAAGCCGATCGCGCCTACAGCACGCAACGCCTGCCCGGAAGGGTCGGTGTAAACGGCAAGGTTGCGAATGGTGACCTCGGAGTAGAACTTGCGGACGGCTTCGTGCCCGCCGCGATCCACCGAGAGAGGTACAACTTCGAGCTCGGCCCCGCCCAAGGCCGCTTGCAGCCGATCGAGCGCGGGCATTTCCTTTCGGCAGGGCACGCACCAGGTGGCCCAGAGATTGAGGACCACGACCTTTCCTTTGAAGTCAGCCAGACTTCGCGGTCGCCCTTCCTCATCACTGAACTGAGCAGCGGCGACAGGTCTTGGGCTGTTATGCAGAACCACCTTTTTCGCTGGCTCCTGAGCAACGGCCAATTGAGTGGCCGCTGCGAGTGCGATTGCGACAGCGATCGCGAACTGAATCCGGCCGATACAGGGGACAAGCATCATTGCTGCTCAACCTTTCCGATCGATGGCAGGATCGCATCCACAAGCCGCTTGGGGACGATCGTTGGCCAACGTGCTTGTGGGGCGATGCGGGCCGACCTCGCCCGCTACCGACTGGCTACACGGTGGCGTAGACGGTCGGTGCCTTGCCATCCTTGGTCACGGCGTAGATGACGAATTTCTGCGTCTTGGGGCCGGTCATGCCGGGGGAGCCGGTCGGCATGCCAGGAAGCGTGACCCCCGCGATCGGCGGGCGCTCGGACAGGAGCTTACGGACCACATCGACCGGGACATGCCCATCGACCACGTAGCCGCCAACGAACATCGTGTGACAGCCCTGATATTTCGTCGGCACGCCAGCGTCTTGGCTGATCTCGGCGAGATCATTGGTGGGCTTCACGTCAACGGCAAAGCCGCTCTGCCGAAGATACGCGGCATAGTCCTCGCAGCAGCTGCATTGCGGATTCTTGTACAAGGTCGCCTGGGTCGGAGCGGCAAACACTGGCAGCGGCAGCACGAGCGTCGTTAGCGCAGTGCCAAGGCAGAATGTCCGTCTATTCATGTCGTTTCTCCTTTGCAAAGATCGGGTTGGTTATGCAACGCGCAGCACCGTCATCATTCCTGACACCTGGTGGTCGGTGACATGGCAATGGAGCATCCAGTCGCCGGGATTGTCGGCGACAAAAGCGATCTCGACCGTCTCTTTCGGCCGTACGAGAACGGTATCGGCCCACTGCCGGTGCGGCACCGGTGCGCCGTTGCGGCTCAGGACGCGGAAACTGTGCCCGTGGAGGTGCATCGGATGCCACCAAGCGGTCTCGTTGCGCATCGACAGCACGCAGCTTTGTCCGCGCCGGAGCGTAAACAGCGGCGGCATCCCGGCGTGACCGTCGCCTGTCATGGAATGACCGTTGATGGCCCAGCTGGCTTGGTTGCCCATGCCCATCATTCCGCCCATCCCCATCATGCCGCCGCCACCCATCATGCCGCCCTGCAGCCGGAGTTCGCGCCGTTCGGCGGCGGTCAAGTCCGGCTCTGGCAAAGGATTGCGTGGCAAACACAGCGGTGAATCGAGAGGATGCGCGCGGAGCGGCGGCTCGTCTTTGTAAGCGAGTTGAGTGAGCCAATAGGACAGGTCGTCGTAGAAATCGTCGACCACGCGGTATCGCCGTCCCGGTTCACCCTGCATATCGAGGATGAGGTCGACGCGCATTGCGGGAGCAAGAAGCAGGCGCCCATTGTCCGGCTCATGCGGTTCGCAGGGCTGGCCGTCGATCGCGACGATTGTCGGACGATGGCCCTCGAACCGCAGGGACATGATGCGCGCGAGCGAGGTGTTGACGAGGCGGAGGCGAACGCGTTCCCCTGCCCGTACCGGCTCCTCTTCCGAGACGACGCCGTTTACCGTGACCGTGTTGCCGACGCGCCCGGACATGGCGGCTTCCATGCCGTTGCCGAATCCGGGCGCGATCTGCGCGTTGGATCTAAGCCGCCAGTCGCTCAACACCCAAACAAGGTCGCGGTCGACCGGAACGGGTTCCGGCTCTTCAATAATCAGAGCACCGGCCAGGCCACGGCCGAGTTGCTGCAGGCTGTCGGCATGCGGGTGATACCAGAACGTGCCGGCGTCGGGCGGCGTGAATTCGTAGGTGAAGGCTTCGCCAGGCTTGATCGGCGGCTGCGTGAGGCCGGGAACGCCGTCCATGGCATTCGGCAGACGTATGCCGTGCCAGTGAACGGTCGTATCTTCCGGTAACTGGTTTCGCACCACCAACCGAACGGGCTCGCCTTGGCGGAGCCGGATGTCGGGACCAGGGATGCGATTCCCGTAACACCAGACATTTGTTTCCGTGTCAGGCGAGCCAACGAGGGACACGCGACCAGGCGCCGCGGAGAGCTCGATGAACTTGGGTTCTGCCGGTGCGGCTCGTGCTATTCGCGGCAACAGGGCGGAGGCCGCAATTGCGGTGCCACTTAGCAGCACTGCGCGACGATCGATCGCCGGACGCAAATTGGAGTGCATGAATGCCGATCCTGGACGTTGATCCGCTGCCCGTGGCCAAAAGCCCACGTGCGTCATCACGATGCGCTATCGATGCGGTGGGCATCGCGCGCACGAAAAGACGCGACGCGACCAGCGATGCGCCTTTAGTTCAGGACGGCAGATCTGGGAGGATACGGGTCGGGCGGGATCGTATGCCCCGCGAGAGTGGGGCCGGAGAAATCTCGCGTTATCTGGACCGAGGTTAGCTCAAACAGCGGTCCAAGAACGGGTAAGGCCACGAAACTTGCGCAATAGGCAGAGCATGCTGCAGCTGTCATGGCCTTCTGATCGTCACCACAGCCATGACATTTGCCTTTCATCGGCATATCGGTCGCGGCAGCCATGACCATGCTCACGTCAGCATGCGCAGCACGTATGCCATGCGGAACCAGCCCCACGATGAACGTGAGCGCCAGCAGCAATCTCATGACGCGGCCGAGCTTCTCCGACATGCGACTAAGATAACGACCAGCGCCGAGAATAGCTAGGCCATTGGCGGGAGCCGCAAGATCAACCGACGCTGCGGTTCACGGGTTTGTGAGCCCGATATCCTGCCAGTAACAGGCTGGCTTTCGATCTCCATCTGCGCCCGGTGGCACTGCTTACGATCCCGAGAGGTATTTAACGAGCGCCGCAATGCCGAGAATGAGAAGGATGAGGATGAGTACTCCGATCAGACCCATCCCCCAACCCATGCCACCCATCATGTTCATCATGCCATCCATCATGCCTCACACTCCCTAAGTAGCCCGATGGCTTGGCTCGTTCATCATGCGCAGCATTGCCGGACCGCCGGTCCTTAGAAATCTCCAGACAAGCGCAGTTGCTAGCGCGAGAACGGCGATATTCAACACGGTGGTGTAGATGAGTGCGATCGATGCTTCAGTCACCTTGGCGTGGCGGGCCACACCGCGGCCCAGTCCATCACAAAATAGTGGCTGATCGCGAAAGATCCGGTCGGAAACCCATTTTCAAGTAAATAATGCTGATGCCGGCATGCCGCGCTGCAGCCAAGACGCGAGCTGTGGACGCAATGGCGTTCCGGATGCCGGAAATGTCGATGCCCGCAAGCGCGAACATCCCGCCCTCAGAGCCGAAGTCATTCTGCATATCGACAACGATGACGGCGCTCTGAGTTGGGTTGATGGAAAGAGCCTCAGGCTTCGCTTCGATAGCGATCTGCCCGGATGATCGCATGTCATCGTCCCCTTGAACGAGCACTGAGGGTACGCCTAGAGCATCGCGCCGACAATCCAGATGGCGTCGCGAAACGCCACTGATGCGACGTCCGCACCTGGACCTGGCCCCAACTCGGACCGCCGGCGCGGTCCGCTATCGTGCCCCACTATCAGGAGTACGCCGGACCTCATATGCGCCTTGATCTCCGGCTTGAAGCTGACCACGCGGATCGCCACCCTTGGTCTCGGCTTCGCGGATAAGGCGTTTCAGGCGCTGGCTACAGCCAGTTGCCCCGACTGACAGAGCGCAGCGAAGTGAACCCGCGCACGCCGAGATGGAGTTGCGGACGCGGATACTGTGGAGTTACTGTGCACTGCTCCGGAGCATGCGCCTATGCCCACAAATCCCTTCATCGATATCGGTCATTTCCTGAGTGCGATGACGGGCGACTATCTCAGTCTCGGAAACTGGCGCTATCTGATCCTGGCGCTGTTCTGGGCGCTGCTGTTCGCCAGCATTGCAGTGGCCTTGCGGAATTGGCAGGAGGATTCGGAGCAACGTACCGGCCGACATCTCGGAATCTGGCTGGTTCGGGTGCTGGTCGGCTGTATGTGGTTTCAGGGCATGTTATGGAAGCTACCGCTACCTCTGTCGGGCGGTCTGCAATACTGGACCGAACAGGAATCGACCAACGCGGCGTTCGAGTTTCACCGCAGCTTCATGAAGGATGTCGTGCTCCCGAACATGACCATCTTTGGGCCAATCGTCTTTGTTGCCGAGCTGGCATTCGCTGGGTCGATGATGCTCGGGCTTGCGGTGCGATTGCTGGGCGTGCTGGCCATCGCCTATGTGCTGCAGCTCTGGCTCGGCCTGTATGGCAATTCGTCCGAGTGGCCGTGGACGTACATGTTTTTGGCCATGCTGATGTTCCTGTTCACACTCGATGGCGCCGGCCGCAGTCTTGGCCTTGATGCCTGGTTGCGCCGCCAAATCCCTGCGGTGCGCGACGGGAAGGGATTAATCGGCAGGTTTTTCCACATGGCGGGGTAGTTGCGATCGTGTGAGTGAGAGAGTGACGACGTTGAGCCAACCTCGTGAACTCACAAGAGCCGACCAGCCGCACGAGATGCTTGGCGGGCATTTGATCGCCCTATTTCGCGCAGCCTCGCTTCTTGCGGTGCTAGGCCCAACTTCCGCGTACGCGGCCGATATCGGTTATCTGGCCCCATCAGGGGTCTCGGCATCGGAGTTCCCCTCGCCCCAGCGCCCGGTTGCGCCGATTGTCAGCCCAGGCCGCTCCGACGAGAGGCACCGTGACTCCCTGGATGAGACCGGCGAGATTGCTCGGCGTCTTGTGTTGAAGCCCGGCATGACGGTCGGCGATATCGGCGCCGGCCGTGGCTACCACACGGTTCGGCTCTCGCCCCTCCTCGCCTCCAAAGGCTCCGTCATTGCTGAGGACGTCACCCGAGATTACCTCATCGAGCTCGCCAAGCGCATCGAACGTCTTCGACTGACAAACGTCACATTAGCGCTGGGCGAACCGCACGACCCACGCCTGCCCGCCTCCTCGCTGGATGCCGCCATCCTCGTGCACATGTATCACGAGATCGCCCAACCCTATGCCTTTCTCTATAATCTCGCGCCTGCCTTGAAACCGGGCGCGCGGATCGGAATTGTCGACCTTGAGCGTCCGACCTCCAAACATGGCACGCCAATTGAGCAGTTGCGTTGCGAAGCGAGCGCCGTCGGTTATCGCGAGATCGCCACATATCAGCTCGCAGGCGATGGCGGGTACCTCGCTGTCTTTTCCCCGACGAATAAGGAAAATCGAAAGTCTCCCCGGGATATCGTTGCCTGTGAAGATCGTGCCGGCACGCACTGACTAGCTCCTCTTGCCGTGGTCTCGCAGCTCGAACGCGAGACGAACAAACGTCGCCGAAATCGACCAGGCCGCCTTGATGCCGGCGATGAGATTGCCGGAGACCTTCGACACTCCGCCGATTCGGCGCCGCTGTCCGACAGCGATCTCAAGCATCGGTACACGCGCCGCGGCGACCCGCATCAACATCTCCAGATTCCAGCCAAATGTCTCCTCCTTCATATCGAGACGTATGAGCGCATCGCGCCGGATAGCGCGAAACGGCGACAGATCCGTGAAGTTTGCGCCATAGACGAAGCGCAGCAGAAGCCTGCCGACGTGGGCAGCGATGACCTGCTGTGGTGCCAGGCTGCCGGGCTCACGTGGGCCGCGAACACGCGAGCCGAGTACGAAGTCGGCTTGCCCAGCAATGATCGGCGATACCAGATCAGGAATGAATTCCGCAGGATCGCTGCCGTCGCCGTCGAGGAAAACCAGAATGTCGGCATTATCACGCACAGCGGCGATGCCAGCCTGGATGGCGCGCCCGTAGCCGCGTCGCGGCTCGACAATTACGCGCGCTCCGGCGGCCTCAGCGCGCTCGACCGTACGATCTCGCGAGACCCCATCGACCACGATGACCTCGCTTACATTCTGGCCGAGCACCGCCGTCACGACCCAGCCGATGGCCGCTTCCTCATCAATGCAGGGAATGATCGCCGAAACCACCGGCCGGCGCTCGCTCTGTTCGCTCTCCTTGATCACCTGGCTCACAGGCTCCAGCGCAGGCCGCAATTGGCGCAGCACTTGGGTGGCTCGTCTGACAAGAGCGCTGCCCGAAAGTGCTGGTAGGCGGGCCCATTCCAGATGTCCCGCAGGGCCTGCTGCCGGGCATGACCGAGGGTGTAGTTGTCATAGCCATGCTGCGAGAACGGCGCGATACAACATGGCAGCGCACGGCCATTGGCCGTAAAGTACATCAGCGACCATGGCCGCCGGCAGAGCGACCATGGCGAAAGGTCTCCGCCACCCTTGAGGCTTAAGCTGGGCTCGCTTGTTGCGCCCGATGCGCTGAAGGTCATGCCAAGGGAGCGCGCGAGCTCCTCAGCCTGTTTCAGGTACGCCGCTTCCTCCTCCGTCAGGCGCTCGAACAGCGCCTGATCCGGCCGCGCCTTGCCAATGGCGGATTCATCGAAGAATACGAGCCGTTGCAGATAGACTTCCTTGACGCTGATCTCCGCCGCAATTTGCACAAAGGCCGGAAGCTGCTCGACAGTCTCTCTCAGACCGGTCAGCCAGAAGGATACCAGCGGCTTAGAGTGGCCCTCCCGCTCCTGTAGTTCGCGAAATGCTCGTACGTTGCGGATGATGCGGCCGAAATAATCTCTGCCGCGGATCGCCTTGAAGCTCTCGCGATTTGACGCGTCGAGAGAGACGCGCAGTTCATCAAGGCAGGCGTCGATCAGCGCACGGCCGTTGCGCTCACTGAGAACCGTTCCATTTGTGTTGAAGACGACATAAACGCCACGATCCTTCAGGTATCCGACCATGCGGGGCAGATCAGCGACCAGCATCGGCTCGCCGACGCCGTGCAGAACCGCCCGCGCAAGACCGGGGACCTGATCGACAATCGATACGAACAAGTCCCAGCTCATGTCCGCCGGCGGCTCGAGCTGCTCGTAGGTGCGCGGGCAAGTGGTGCACAAAAGATTGCAGCGGTTGGTTACCTCCAGATAAAGGCAGACTGGCGGGCGCTGGGCGACCTCGGTGCGCTCGCCCGCGACCGACTCGTGGTAGCGGCGCGGGTCGAACGGCGCGTGAGGGTTTTGCGCTTCGCGGGAAAGGCTCATTGCAACAGCCTTGCCTCTATGGTCCGCGGCATGCGGGTCCTCCAGACGACGAAGGCCCAAGCCAGCAAAAGACCTCCAAACAGGATTGATTTGCTTACCACCCTTGGAATGTAGAAGTCCCAGTCGAGTTGTTCGGATAGCAAAAGCGCTCCGATCGAAACGACCCAGGTCGGCGCGGAGCCGCACAAGGCGGCAAACGGCGCAACAATCAGAAAATACCAGGGGTAGTTGGGCGACCACAACAGGAAAGCAAAAAGCAACAGCATGTTAATGTCGGCAACACGCGACGCGATGCTGTGATCAGAGCTGCGAGCAACCGTGAGCCCCTTGAGCATGAGGACCAGCCCGGCCAGTGCCACGTAGACGGCAACGTCGTGCTCATGCTCGCCGAACACAAGCCGCCAGAGCGACAACAGCCAGATATCGTTGCCGGCAACGATCCCCTCTTGGTTGAAATAGCCCTTGGTCAGGAACCCGAGAACGCCCCAGCCGACCGACAGATAAGGAAGGTAACAAAGCGCGATGACGGCGATCACAACGAACGGCATTTTAGGGTCCCACGGCCGCCAGATCCCGGCGAGCACCGGCGCCGCATACGGTTTCACCAGCGTCGATAACGCGATCACGGCGGCCCCGCGCAGAGCGGAGCCGGTCAGGGCAATCCATAGGCCCAGCAGCACCAGCGCGACCATGAGCGCGTCGACGTGGCCGCTGTTGGCGATCTCCCACAGCGGCAGCGGATGCCAGAGATAGGCGATCACGCGCGTCACCGGGCGGTGCATGCGCCGCAGCAGCAGCATGATCATCGTGACGGTGACGGCCTCGCACCCCAACAGTGCGAGGCGCATCGTCGTCACGCTTTCACCAATCCGCGTGACAACGAGGAAGAAAAACTGCGCCACGGGAGGATAGATGGTGACGGCAGAGTCGGCCCGGTTGATGTGCGGCAAGATCGCCCCGTCGCGCAGAGATGCCAATGCCTCATGAGCCGGGAAATAGCGGTACGGATTGATACCTGCGGCCTGAACCCTGCCATCCCAGACATAGCGATAGATGTCATTGGACAGAAGGGGATCGAACGCCAGCACATAGGCTCTCAGAACGATCGCCAAGCCAAAAATGAGCCATAGCGCGCGATCGGGTGGAGCCTGTTCGGCCATACTTGTCGCTAAGATCGTCAGCAGACCTGCAAGAATGGTCAGAGCAATGAAGGCATTATCACCGGCTGCCTCGAAGGCAAAGGGGGTCACCAGAGTGAGACCAAGCAGGACAACGCCAATACCGGCCAGCCGATGAAGCGGAGGCATTGTGGTGACCGAGCGCGCCAGTCCGCCGAATTGACTCACAATGGTGCCCGCAATTGGCTTCATGGGTCTATCCGCTGCGCAGCCTTGAGAAAAACTCGGCTCGCCCGCGCCAGACCACCGCCGCGAAAGCGCGCCGAATTGCCGGCCAATTCGTCCTTAAGCCAAGTTAGCCCTTCAATGTCGTCGATATCGTACCATTCCGGCAGCAGTATCGTGGCAAGTCCGATCTCGGCGGCGCGATCGCATGTGCTGCGAGCTACGGTCTCCGTCCCCCATGCGATGCGCGTGAATAGCTGCCGATGTGGGCGCTTTAACCCAATGAGGTAATAACCGCCATCGCTTGCTGGCCCGAGCACCATTCTGTCGCCGGGCTCGCGAAGAGCTTCGATAGCCCGGACCAGGAAACAGGCAGGAAGGGTTGGGCTGTCGCCATTGACGAGCAAAACGCAGTCGTGTCCGTCGAGGAGGTCGCGCGCGGCACCGAACAGCACATCTCCGAGATCGTCACCGACTTGCAGCAGAAGCCCGAACGTTGCGGGAAGCAGCTCCCGCATGATGTGCTCGACCCCCGCGGGCGCATAGACACCATAGCCGCGCCTGCCGAGGCTCTCCGGGACCGTCTCGATGGCGTCGGCGACGTCACGCAGAAAGCAGGCCGAGAGCTCCGAGGCGGCAACCGCGCCAATAGCCGTCGCAAGCCTGGTCTTTGCGCGGCCAGGCTGCGGCGCCTTACAGATGATCCCGATCGCCGCAACGCTCATAGCAGGAGCCGGAGCCGCGGGCGATCGGCCGCGATCGCGATCAATGGCCGCCACGCCAGACACACCTCCTTACGCAATCGCCGGTCGCTCGCAGCGCTTTTCGCGACAGCGGACCAGCGCCGCCCCCCCTGCTGCGATGATTGTCTCCGCCGGCCGCAGCCGGAACAAGCAAAAGGTGCGACCGACGTCTAAAAAAATATCCTCCGGGTGACGTAACCAGATCGCTTTGAGCGGCGTATTAATTTGGGGGTAGTTTGGCGTGGAGAAACCAACAGCGAGTATACGGAAGCGGTTGTGCCGCACGCTGGGCGTTCAGACCCGACAACATCCGCTGCAGTGCAATACAGCCGCCTGCACCTAGTTCAATTCGACCGAGCACGACGGAGGGCTGTTATGGACCACGAGACTGCAGTTTCGCAGGCCAGGGAGATCGCCGACCGCATACTGGCGCCGGCGGCACGGCAAAACGACAAGGATTCTCGATTTTCATCCGAGGCAGTCGCGGCGCTCGGCTCGGCCGGACTGCTGGGGATGATGCTGCCCACCGAAGTCGGCGGCTCGGCTCTCGGACCAAGGACCCTCGCTGCCATCATTGCGACGCTTGCGGAAGCGGACGCGTCGGCCGCGATGGTCTATTTGATGCACATGTGCGCCACCGCGACGATCGCCGCGGCCCGTCCCGGTGCAGCCGTCGTGCAGACGTTGAATGATATTGCAGCCGGTCAGCACCTCACCACGCTGGCATTCAGCGAAGCCGGATCCCGCAGCCACTTCTGGGCGCCTGTGTCGCGAGCGATCCGTAGTGGCACCAATGTGCGCATCACGGCCAAGAAATCGTGGGTGACGAGCGCCGGTCACGCGCAAAGCTATGTTGTCTCGGCGCTGGCTCCTGAAGGGAAGAGTCCGACCGATTCAACCCTTTACCTTTTCGCCGCTGGTGCGCCTGGACTGTCGGTCGCCGGCCCTTGGGATGGTCTCGGGATGCGCGCCAACGCTTCCGCGCCGATGATCCTCGAGGACGCCGAGGTCGGATCGAGTCTTCAGCTGACCGACGACGGAGCGGGCTTCAAGGCCATGCTGGAAATCGTGCTTCCGCTGTTCAACCTCGGGACATCGGCGGTCGCGCTAGGCCTTTGCCGGGCCGCCGTGGTGGGGACCGCAGCTCACCTCAAGAGCGCTCGCTTCGAGCATCTGGGCCAGACCCTCGGCGAGAGCCTGCCGACGCTTCGCGCGCAACTTGCGACAATGCAAATCGACACTGATGGGCTCGCCGCGCGCGTCGACGATCTCGTCGGTCACCTCGAGCGCCCCCGAGATACCACCATGCTGCGCGTGCTCGAGTGCAAAGCGTCGGCGGGTGATGTTGCTATCGGCGTCACTTCGGCGGCGATGCGGGTGTGCGGAGGTGCTGCGTTTTCCAAGCATCTGGCCATCGAGCGATTGTTCCGCGATGCCCATGCAGGCGCGGTCATGGCGCCGACGGGCGATGTTCTGCGTGAATTCATCGGCAAGGCCGTGTTGGGAATACCGCTGTTCTGAGCGCGGCAGGGTTGCCCTGCTGGCCGCGCTCGGATCGCGATTGATCGCATTTGAAATCAGGCGTGACAGGCGAGGAGTAATCATGAGCCAGACGATCTGGGTAGGTGCCGTCGCATACGATCCGAAGGTGGTCAGTATCTGGGAGGGCATGCGACGCTACTTTCACGAGGAGGCGCATCTCGCCGTCGAGGTCGTATTGTTTCAGAGCTACGAGGCCCAGGTCGCAGCGCTGCTGGCCTTGCCGGGCGAGCGGCTGCCGCGGATCGACATCGCATGGAACACGAACCTCGCCTATATCCAGGCCGATGCCTGGAGCGACAAGCGCTGCCGCCCGATCGCGATGCGCGACACCGACGTCGGCTGGATGACCAAGATCGTTGCGGTCACCGGTGGGCCGGTCGCTACGCTTGGCGATCTCAAGAACCGGACCCTGGCGCTCGGCAGCCGCGACAGCGGCCATGCGGCAATTCTCCCGGTTTATTTTCTAGAGCGCGAGGGACTGATTGAGGGGAAAGACTACCGAACGCTGCGCTTCAACACGGACCTCGGTAAGCACGGTGACACGGGGACGAGCGAGTCCAACGTCGTTCGCGCGGTGCTCGACGGCCGCGCCGATGCCGGCGCAATCGGCAGCCCATTCTGGAACGCGGTGCGTACGGAGCGTCTGGTGCCGGAAGGTGCGCTGACCGAAATCTGGACCTCGCCGCCATATAATCACTGCATGTTCACTGCCCGATCCGATCTGGACCCCGCGTTGGAGCAGCACTTTGCCAAAGCACTATTCGCCATGAGCTACGACAACCCGACGCATCGTGCTGTGCTCGAGGCCGAAGGGCTGCGCCAGTGGATAGCGCCGCAGCTTGCAGCCTACGCCGAATTGCGGGAAGCATCGGCGCAACAAGGCTTCTTAACGCGCCCCTCGGCTTAGCGATAGAGAGCTCCGCCCCTATCAGGCGCAATTGAAGATCATTGCCAACCGGCGCTGATGCTCATTTTCGCGATCAAAGGCACGGCGCACGGCTGCAAAGGATTCGGCGAGCGGAAAGATGTCGTGGCTGACCAGCAGGTCATTATCCTCTGCGCCGACCGGATGCCAAAACACGCCTTCGGCGGTAATCGTTACTTCAGGAACCAGATCCGCCCTAGCCAACGCAATGCCCTGTGTGGCGGAGCCTCGCAGGACAATTCGCCGGATCACCCGGTTCTCCTCGCTGACGTGACGAGCATCCAGGAAGCTGCGGAATTCCTCGGCTTCCGCGTCACTTGATACCGTCGCCGCCAATCGCACCCGGAATCCTTCGGCGCACGCCAGCTCAACTCCTCTCCAGGCGCGTGCCCAGGTTCCCTTTCCACGGTGGCCGTCGTGGCGCTCCGGCGTCGGACTATCCAGGCTGATCTGAAATGTTACGCGCTCGCGCGGCAATGAGCGCAGCGTTGCGAGCCGACGTCCGGCAAACAGCATGCCGTTGGTGAGGACCGTGGTCGGCGCCGCCGCTGCGCATGCGGCAAGGATCTCGCCGATATCTGGCAACATGAATGGCTCGCCGCCGGTCACAAAGATTTCCCCCACACTGAGCTCGGCCGCCTCGACAGCGATACGTCGCACGCGCTCGATACCAAGAGCCCGCCGCGGAGCTTTGGGTGAGGAGCGCACGCAGCAGTAATCGCAGCTTAGGTTGCAGTCGAAGTTCGTATAAAGCCATAGACGAGAGCCGACTGGCCGATCTTCGACGCTTTCAGGAGCCTCTCCGTACCGAACTACCCAGCGGGTGCGACCTTGTTCAACGGCCACGTCAACCAAACTGTTATGGGTGAAGCGACACCATGCCTCAAGGTCGGGGCCGATGCTTGGATCGCCGCTGATCAAGGCCACCAGATCGCCCTTACGGCTGCGGCGCAGCGCGTCTATCAAATCAGCCAGGAGGCCCGAGGCAAATGTCTTGGTGCCGGCATCGAGTTCAACGTGAGCGGCCGTTCTCATACCGCGATACTATAGGTTCTACCCCTTGAAAATCCAAGACGGTCTTGGGTGGCCCCCCAGACGTTCGCGTCTGCAGCAAGGATGTCCGCACCAGAACCGATCTCATCAGAAGGCAAATGAACAGCCTCAATCTCCAACGAAAATCCAAGAGGATCAACGGAAGCCCCCGCTCATAACGGTCTGGTTGCAGGTCGAGCGCTTCTGGATCCACTAAATCAATCGTGTTTCGGCTCCGAACATTGACCCCACGGATGCGAGGTCCATCAAGCATTTAGGATGCCGATCGGCCCCCGGACCCACGCCGATTCACAGTTGCTCGTCAACCTCTAGGCAAAGGAGTGCGATTCGTCCGATTTGTACGCCACAGCTACCCAGCAGCCATATCTGCGCTCTCGATTTCTCCGAAGGCAAAGATCACACGTTCGAATCGTGTCGAGCGCGCCATTTCAACTAATACGAAATCGTTGCCGGATGCGCGCCCAAAAGCTCACCCGTCTAAGAAGACTGAAATCGCCGAGAGCGACCGCGTCTAGCAGCGTTAACGCCCACCAAAGCATCACTATTCTTGGCTCATCTTGCGAATTTGGAAGGAGACCGCGCCATATGTGCAAACAGCATACGGCACGAAGTAAGTCAGAATTATCTTGATCCAATTGATTGGCGCTGCGCCAAAGAGGGCGTCCCCCTGATTGATGACGTTCAATACCGTTCCAACAACAAGGGCGACAAGAAATGAACGGCGAGGCACGCCATCAGAGAACGCACAACGACAGGCGAGCCTCAGCATCAACTTTCTATCTCCAAGGCTCTGGCCATGGTCCATCCTGGAGACGTACCAACGACTCACGGGACTTGCTGCCGAGGTTGAGGCCGGCAGCAAGAGATCTTACCCCACCATCTTCACCGATGCCCATGAGGCGGCGCTAGCGGTGCCTGAAGTGCCGCTTCGCGTAGCTCTTGCCGGGCGGCAGATATGCCAGTGCGCCCAGACTGTACGTCGGGCTGTGCACGCCTGCATTTGGATGCGTCGACGCGAATGCCGCCGGCTCCTGTTGGGCATATTGTGCAGATTGTGCGAACACCGGAATCGCCGCCATCGTCGAAAGAATGGCCGTCGCACCGAGAATTGTAAGTTTGGTCATGGCTTTCCTCCAGTGTATCGATCAATGACGAAGTTGACAAATCCTGAGAGCAGCGCGCGCAAATTCGTCCGAGCGTCAATGATGCGCGGCCTTTTTTGGCTGCGTGCCTCAACGCTCCCTGGCGAGAATGATTCGAGAATCGCCTGAAGCGCGTGATGCACTTCTAATGATAAGTTCGGGGAGACCTCTACGAAAGTTACGCTCTCACAGCGACGTGAAGCCGCCTGTACCATGTCTTGCCTCCACGATAGCCGCGGCCCAACCGCGCCCATGCAAAGCGTGGCTCCCTGTGGTGCGCCGCCGCCGGCCCTCGCTTTCGTCAGTCTGGTGTGGAATCTCTCAGGTGATCTGGTAACCTTTTCTATCTTGCGAGCGAACTGCCGCGGCGGGAGTGCCCAAGACGGTCTCGGCGGAACGCGTGCATCGCGCCGTCGCTTCGCGCCTCACGGAATGTGACGGCGAACATACGTTGCCCAGCGCGGGCGAGAGTCACGACGTCCATCGAGCCGGCTCGAGCCCGTTGCTGACATGACTTGCCGAGCGCCTACGCAATTGTCCCGTCAGGATGGGCCGCGGATTATATGCTGAGGACTGCCAATTGGAGTTCTGAAACGGCTGATTGAGGTCTTTGGTTACACATCGTTTTAGGCAATAGGGCGCACCACAATCATGACCACTCATTGGCATGCAATTGGTGACTATGGCCTCATCGGCGACTGCCGAATTGCTGCGCTTGTCAACCGGAATGGCTCGATCGACTGGCTGTGTCTTCCGCACTACGCGGGCCCTGCCTTCTTCGCGGCGATTCTCGACCGGTCCAAAGGTGGACGTTTCAGTGTCAAGCCGGCTGTCCCATACCAGGTTGAGCGTCATTACGTCGGCAACAGCAACGTCCTCCAGACCACATTCAAGGTTGATGGCGGTGAGCTGCGGCTGACGGACGCTATTTGCATCCCCGGCTCGCTGGAGGGACAACAACTTCAGCCACAGCGGGAGCTTCTCCGCGAGATCGAGGCGGTGGGTACTGGAATTCCTGTCGAGGTTGTCTATGAGCCCCGTCCCAATTACGGGCGCGCCAACGCCAATCTCATCACACTTGGCAAGCTCGGCTGGCGCTGTGCCTGGCGCGATCACTTGCTCCTCTTGCAAAGCGATCTTCCGCTCGGGCTTGCGACCGATGGTACGAGCATTGGCGCGGAGGTGCGCCTCGGTCCCGGCGAACGTCACTTCCTGTCGGCGACCTATGTGCGCAACGATATCGGCGTCATCCTGCCGCTGGGCAGCGCTGCGACGGCCCGTATCGATGCAACTGCATGCTGGTGGCAACGCTGGCTCGGTCTCTGCACCTACGAGGGGCCCTATTCTGGCCCGGTACGGCGCAGCGCTCTTGTCTTGAAGTTGATGACGTTCAGTCTTTCGGGCGCGGTGATCGCGGCGCCGACTACGTCTTTGCCCGAGGTGATTGGGGGCGTTCGCAATTGGGATTATCGCTATTGCTGGCTGCGCGATGCGTCGCTAACACTGGAAGCCTTCAACGGGCTCGGCTTCGAATCGGAAGGCGCGGCCTTCCTAAACTGGCTGCTTCACGCCACCCGGCTTACGTGGCCGAGGCTGCAGGTCCTGTATGACGTCTATGGGGAAGCGCGAATAAACGAGGAGACGCTCGATCATTTGGAGGGCTACCACGGTTCCCGCCCCGTGCGCATTGGCAACGGCGCCTGGGATCAATTACAACTTGACGTATACGGCTCCGTGATCATGGCCGCGGCAATGCACGTCACTCGTGGCGGTCAGCTCGGCCGGGGTGAGCGTCGACTGCTGGTAGGACTCGGACGCCGCGTTTGTCAGGTTTGGCGCTACACCGACCACGGGATCTGGGAGATCAGAGGTGAGCGGCGCCAGCATACCTACTCCAAAGTGACCTGCTGGGCTGCGCTTGACTGCCTCATCGAGCTTGCGAAACAGGGTGTTCTGTCCGCGCCAGCAGACGATTTCCGGCGAGAGCGCGATGCGATTCGCGCAGCTATCGAAGAGCAGGGCTACAGTCGAGTTTGCAGCAGCTACACTGCCGCTTTCGATTCCGTCGAACCCGACGCCAGCCTGCTGCTTTTGCCCCGATATCGCTATTGCAAGGCAAACGATCCGCGGATGGTCAGCACCTTCGCGTTTGTCGATTCTGAGCTCGGTGTAGGCCCGCTCCTCTACCGCTACCGTGCAAACTGCGATGGCCTGGAAGGGAAGGAATCCACGTTTGCCGCGTGCAGCTTCTGGGCCGTCGACTATCTCGCTCGGGTCGGAAGAGTGGCCGAGGCGCGGGACCGATTCGAGCGGCTGCTCGATTATGCCAATGATTTGGGGCTTTACGGTGAGGAAATTGATGCCGAAACGGGCGCGGCCGTCGGAAATTTCCCACAGGCCTTTACACATATCGGCCTCATCAACGCAGCCTTGTCGCTGGCCGAAGCTGAAAGGCGCGACGACGGAAATCGAAGGTCATCGGCGTGAGGTGGATCGCCGACTTGCCGAACGTGCTCTCGCTGCTTCTGTGGGGCTTCGCGGCAACGGTCGTCATGACCACGATCATGTATGGCAGCCAGGTCGCGGGTCTATCACGGCTGAGCCTGCCCTTCCTTGTCGGGACTTGCCTGACAGCGAACCGCGACAGGGCGAATGTCCTCGGATTCGTAGTATATCTTATAGGCGGCTGGGTTTTTGCCGTCGTCTATGCGGCCCTCTTCGCAGCTCTTGGCGACGCTAACGGATGGGAAGGGGCGCTTATCGGCCTGATCCACGGCCTATTCCTACTGGTTGTGGTGCTTCCGGTCATGCCGCACTTTCATCCGCGCATGGCCTCCGAATACGAGGGGGCCGACGATGTGAGGCGGTTGGAACCACCGGGCTTCCTAGGCCTGAACTACGGCTACCGCACTCCGTTCACGACCTTGTTGGCGCAGACCGCATACGGATTCATTCTTGGTGCTTTTTTGCCGAGGTGAGCGGCTCGTCCGCCGTATGCGAAGACTGAAGGCCGCAACAGTACGTTGATCTGGCGACTGGAGTGCCTGCACCGGGAGGAGTTAGCCATGTATCGCGTTCTTACTGTTATCGCTTTGTCAATCGCAATGCTCACGGCGAACGCAGGCACGATCAACACTGTCCGTCGCGTGGTAAAGGATGTGCACGATGCTCATCGTGGTGACGCATCGTAGTCGGGCGAGTTCCCGGAGATGGGGCAGGGATTGGCCGCCAGCGCACCGGACTGATCGAGTCACTACTGCCCGAGAATGGCGAGAAGCCGTTTGCGGTGCTAATCGAGTTCGCCGAGAGCCTCAGGGCGGCTCGCGCGGCAAACATCGTCGGCGTTGAGGTACTCACCGGCAAACTGGTGCGCGGCCGGGTCCTACCGATGAACAAGAAGGCGTGGGCCGCTAAATTCAAGAAATATGCCGTCTTGGCCGGCATCAACGAGCCGAAGAAAAGCTGCCACGGCGTGCGCAAGGCCCCTGCAGAAGCGGCCGCTTACGCCGACTGCACCGAGAGCCAGATGATGGCCATGTTCGGCTGGACCGACCCAAAAATGCCCGCGCACTACATCGCGCAGGTGAATCGAGAAAGGCTCGGGATCAGCGGGATGGAGAAGATCGTCACGTTCGATCAGAGCCAATCACTCGAAGACTTTGTGCCGGCGGCAGGGGCGAACAACGCGCGAACACAGCGCAGGAACGGAGTGGTAACTATTCCCGGGCAACACCCGAAAAAAAGTCTAGCGATTTCAATGCTAAACGTGGGTTTATGGTGCGCTCGGAGGGACTCGAACCCCCACGGTGTTACCCACTGCCACCTCAAGGCAGCGCGTCTACCAGTTCCGCCACGAGCGCTAGGAGATGCCGGCCTGAGGTCGTTAGGCTGGCCGGATCAGCGGCCGCCGATCTAACAAATCCATCAGGGGGATACAAGCCTGCAAGGGCCCCGAATTCCACAAGCTTGGCAGGAAAGTTTCCGGCCCCTTCCCCAGGGATCGGCCTTTAACCGCACGTCCGGCCCGCGACCGCGTCCCCGGGTCGCTACCGCGTACCCCGGGGCGCTACCGCGTCCCCGGCGTGCGCGGCAGCATCTGCTTGACCTCGACCGCGATCCGGTTGCGGTCGACCAGCACGACGCCGGAGGCGACCGGCAAATTGTTGGCCAAGACCTTGACCTCGTCGGCCTCGGTTGCGTCCAGCTCGATGATGGCGCCGCGCGAAAGACGTAATACCTGATGGATCGGCATGGTGGTCGTCCCGAGGACGACCATGAGATCCACGGTGACTTTATCGAGTGTGGGCACTGTCAGGACCGCCGCAACTTGGGACTTCGAACCAAAGGACTTGGTATTTGCTCCCGTGATGATCACCACGTTATGGTTAGCCAATGGTTAATTCGCCTAAAACCCCCCGCCAAAACCAGCGTCAAGAGCTGGATTTGACGTCGTTTTCCGCCGCCGGTGGCGAGCCGATCGCGTGGCTTATCTCGGACGCTCCGGTGCCCTATCCGGACGCGGTGGCCGCCATGGAGGCCCGCGTCGCGGCGATCGCCGCGGGCGAGGCTCCCGAGCTGGTCTGGCTGCTCGAACATCCCCCGCTCTACACCTCCGGCACCTCGGGCAAGGAATCCGACCTGCTCGATCCCCGATTCCCGACCTTTGCGACCGGACGCGGCGGCCAGCTCACCTACCACGGCCCCGGCCAGCGGGTGGCCTATGTCATGCTCGATCTCAAGCGCCGCCGACCGGACGTCCGGGCCTATGTCGCGAGCCTGGAGGAGCTGATTCTGCGCACGCTCGCCGCCTTCAACGTCCGCGGCGAGCGGCGCGAGGACCGGGTCGGCGTCTGGGTGAAGCGGCCCGACAAGGGGCCGGAGCACGAGGACAAGATTGCGGCGATCGGCGTCCGGCTGAAGCGCTGGGTGTCATTCCATGGCATTGCGATCAACGTCGAGCCGGAGCTGTCGCACTTCGACGGCATCGTGCCCTGCGGCGTCGCCGATCCCCGCTACGGCGTCACCTCGCTGGTCGATCTCGGCCAGCTCGTGACCATGGCCGATGTCGATATCGCGCTCCGGCAGGCGTTCGAGGAGCTGTTCGGGCCGACCCGCGCGCTGCTGCCGGAAGCGGCGGTCTAACATTTTTGTTCGAGGCCGATCGCGCGTGTTCTCCGCTCGCCGCGGAATCGGCTATGTTTGATTCCGGTGCCGCCCACGCCTCCCCCCTCCGCCGGGAAAGCAGACGTCATGCCGGGCGATTTGATCATCGGACCGACTGTTCGAGCGCCAGGCATAAGGAGGGATTGCGCTTTCTGCTCGCAATGGGAGGTTCTCTCGATGAAGTTGTCTGCACCCATCTATCGTCTGAAGCGAAACGCAAGACGCCTGTCGCACGAGGAAGGCATTCCGCTCCACGCCGCGCTTGATCGCGTTGCTGCAGCGGAAGGCTTTTCCGCCTGGAGCATGCTGGCGGCGAAAGCTGCCGCGGTGACGCCGGCCAACAGGCTGTTTCCGCAATTCCGGCCGGGCGACGTCGTGCTGGTCGGCGCGCGCCCCGGGCAAGGTAAGACACTGATGAGCCTCGAGCTTGCCGTCGTAGCCATGCGGTCGGGCCATCGCGCTGCGTTCTTCTCGCTCGAATATACCGAGAAAGACGTTCTGGACCGCCTCCGCGCGATCGGCGTGGACCCCGTGCAGTTCGACAAACTGTTCGAGATCGATTGCTCGGACGCCATCAGCGCCGACTACGTCGTGAAGCAAATGGCCGCAGCTCCCCGCGGCACAGTCGTGGTGATCGACTATCTGCAACTGCTCGACCAGAGGCGGGACAACCCCGACCTCTCCGTTCAGGTGCGCGCGCTGAAATCGTTCGCACGCGACGGGGGATTGATCGTCGTCTTCATCGCACAGATCGATCGATCCTATGATCCCTCAGTCAAGCGCTGCCCCGATCTCAGCGATGTCAGGCTGCCGAATCCGCTGGACCTGAAACTGTTCGACAAGACGTGCTTCCTGAACAATTCAGAGGTTCAGTTCCGCGCCGCGAGCTGAAATTCAGGCCGCGGGTGAGATCATCACCCGCGGCTTCCTGTCTCACGCCGCCTTGAGCGAAACCGCGAGCTTGCCGGCGATGTAGCGCCGCTCCTGAGTCAGGCCGCCAAAGCCATAAGCATCGCCCTTGACCTCGTCGACGTGCAGATAGGTCTCGGGATGCAGCGGGCCCAAAATCTCGGCCATGCGCTTGAACATGGCAGCGAGATAGGCCGCCTTCTCGTCCTTGGTGTTGGTGCCTTCGCTGACGCGGATGTCGATCCAGTAGCTCGCAAGCTTCTGCTCGGCGAGCGACTTGCCGCCGGCGAACCAGTCGCCCGCATCGACCGATTTCACGATGATGGCGGTCACCTCGGGATCCTTGTGCAGGATCTTTGCGGTGAGCTCGGACACGGCGTTCGCGATGTCGGCCTTCAGCGACGGCGACTGGCGGGACGTGGTGTAGGACACGGTGATCAGGGGCATGATAGTTCTCCCAAAAATGTCGCGCGATTTGCGCGGCGTCGGTGAGAAGCTAGACCTCCCCTTGTCATTTTGGTATCTTATCTCTGTTGATACCAATGATAAAGTTTTATAATGACAGCTACGCTCGACATCGCCACCGTTCAGGCCTTCCTGCTGGTTGCCGACCTCCAGAGCTTTACGCGCGCCGCCGAAGCACTCGGCACGACGCAGGCGGCGGTCAGCCTCAAGCTGCAACGGCTGGAGACATTGCTGGCAAAACGTCTCGTCGAGCGCTCGCCGCGCGCGGTCCGGCTCAGCGCCGACGGCGCCGCGTTCCTCGATCGCGCCCGCGCGCTGATCGCGGCGCATGACCGCGCGCTCTCGGGCGAGGCAGCGTCCGCGCAGTCGCTCTCTCTCGGCATCTCCGACCACGCCGCGGGCCCTGAGTTGGTGCCGCTGCTCGAACGGCTGCATGCGATGTCTGCGAATCTCACCCTCGCCGTCACCATCGGCTTCTCGCGCGAAATGCAGGATGCCTATGACGCGGGAGAACTCGACGCCGTGATCGTCCGCCAGGAAGGCAGCCGCCGCGGCGGCGAAAAGCTGACCGAGGACGAGTTCGGCTGGTTCGCCGCGCGCCGCCTCACGCTGCCAAAGGGCGAGCCGCTGCCGCTCGCAACGCTCGCCCCGCCCTGCGGTGTCCGCGCCATCGCCGTGCGCGCGCTCGACAAGGCCGGCATCGCCTGGCGCGAACGCTTTGTCGGCGGCGGCGTCACGGCGGTGGTCGCAGCTGCGCTTGCCGGACTTGCCATCGCGCCGCTGGCGCGGCGGATCGCACCTCCCGGATTGGTCGACATCGGGCCGGCGCACAAGCTGCCGAAACTCGGCAGCTCGAAGGTGATGCTGCATTCGAAGGTCAGCGATCCCGCCAAGCTGGCGGCGCTGCGCGCGGTGGCGGCGACCTTCCGGAGCGTGCCGGCTTGAGGCCGCAAATGCTCACAGGATCGCCCCGAACGCGCTGCGCAGCGTCTCGTGGGGATGGCCGATCTGTATACGGCCCCTGATGTCTGCCTAAAAATGTCCCAGATCCCAGGAACCAATCCGGCGCCCCCAGCGTTTGTCCCCGTCGAGGCGGGGTCCGGAATGGTAAAAAAGTCTAATCAACAGAGAGACTTGTTCGAGAGCGAACGCAGTTTCCGGCTGTTGGTCGAAGGCGTTGCGGACTACGCCCTCTATATGCTCGATCCCGCAGGGATCATCACGAGCTGGAACATCGGCGGCGAGCGCATCAAGGGCTACGCGCCCGAAGAGATCCTCGGCCAGCATTTTTCCCGCTTCTACACCGAGAACGACCGCGCCAACGGCAAGCCCGCGCGCGCCCTGGGCCTCGCGCGGGAAAAGGGTCGCTTCGAGGAGGAAGGCTGGCGCGTCCGCAAGGACGGCACGTTCTTCTGGGCCAGCGTCGTGATCGATCCGATCTACGAGGACGGCGAGCTGGTCGGCTTCGCCAAGATCACGCGCGACATCACCGAACGCCGCAATACGCAGATCAAGCTCGAGGCGATGCAGAAGCAGCTCGCCGAATCCCAGAAGTTCGATGCGCTCGGCCAGCTCACCGGCGGGGTCGCCCACGACTTCAACAATCTCCTGATGATCATCAGCGGCAGCCTCCACATGCTGAAGAGAGGGGCCAAGGACGAGGCCAAGCTGCAGCGCGCGATCTCGGCCATCGAGACCGCCGCCAAGCGCGGCGCGGCGCTGACCAACCAGCTGCTCACCTTCGCGCGGCGGCAGAGCGTCAATCCGCAGGCGATCGACTTCGCCGAGCGTATCGCCGCGATCCGCGAGGTGCTCGATGCCGGCGTCGGCAGCTCGGTGCGCCTCGCCTTCGACATCAGCCCCGACCTCTGGCCGATCAAGACCGACGTCTCCGAACTCGAGACCGCGCTGCTCAACCTCGTCATCAATGCGCGCGATGCGCTGCCCGACGGGGGCACGGTGACGATCGGTGCGCACAACGTCGTGCTGCATGAGGACCCCTTCGCCGGCAGGTTCGTCGCGATCAACGTCACCGATACCGGGCTTGGCATTCCCGATGACGTCCTCGACAAGATCTTCGAGCCGTTCTTCACGACCAAGCCGATCGGAAAAGGCACTGGCCTTGGCCTCTCCCAGGTGCACGGCTTTGCTCATCAGGCGGGGGGAACGATCAAAGTCGCAAGCGAGCTCGGCAAAGGGACCACCTTCACCATCCTCCTGCCGCGCGCAGACGACGCGCCATCGCGTCAGACGGCGGGAGCATCACCGTTCCGCGGCAGCGGCACGGTGCTGCTGGTCGAGGACAATCCCGAGGTCGCATCCGTCAGCGTTGGCCTGCTGGAACAGCTCGGCTACAGCGTGCGCAGGGTCGCGGATGCCGAAGCCGCGTTGCGCGAGATCGAGACGAACGGCGTCGACTTCGTCTTCTCGGACATCGTCATGCCCGGCAAGATGGACGGGCTCAGCCTCGCCCAGCATCTGCGCCAGATCCGCCCCGGCCTGCCGATCCTGCTCGCCACCGGCTATAGCGAGGTCGCCGCCGGCGTGCGCGGCGATTTCCCGATCCTGCGCAAGCCCTATGAGATCCACGAGCTGAGCGAGGCGATTGCCAAGCTGCCGCGGTGATTGTTCTCCTCGAGAGCTTGAGGCACCGAAGCCTCCTCGCCGTCATGGCCGGGCTTGTCCCGGCCATCCACGTCTAGCCCCGTCGCACGACGACCTGTTGCGAGCGTTCACACCGTCGGCAACACCGAAAACGCCTCCCCTGCCCGGCGCAGGTTCAGCTCATCCGCACCGGCGGTCTCGCTGGTGACGCTGTCGACGCGTGAGGACGGCGGGCCGTGGCGGCACAGTGCCACCATGTCGGCGACGTGCTTGGGCGCGCCCGCGAACAGTGCCTCGACGCTGCCGTCGCGGCGGTTGCGGACCCAGCCTTCGAGACCGCTGGTGGTCGCTTGGTACTCGACCCAGGCGCGGTAGCCGACGCCCTGGACGCGACCGCGGATCATGACCTGGAGGATCGCCCTGCTCATTTTTTCAGCCCAAGAAAGTTGGCGCTGCGCGTCTTCACGTCGGCCTCGCGCATGACGCGGTTGGTCAGTTCCGCTGCGGGCAATCCCTTCAGCGCTTTCGGCGCCGTACCGTCACGCAACGCTTTCTGAACCTCGTATACGGCCTGCGTTGCAGCCGCGATCGGGGCATGCCCCTGGAGGGCGATGCGCACGCGTTGGCTCTCGAGATAGTCGGTCGCGTTCAATTCCTCCGGCGCGCCGCCGAGCACGAGCGGCAGGTGCGTGGCGGATGCGATGGCCGCAAGCTCCGCCCGCGACTTGATGCCGGTGAAGAACAGCGCGTCCACACCGGCGGCCTCATAGGCCACGGCGCGCCGGATCGCATCTTCGATCAAAGTGATCGAGGCAGCTCCAGTGCGGCCCATGATCACGAGCGAGGGATCGCTGCGGCCATCGAGCGCCGCCTTCATCTTGCCGACGCCTTCCTCAAGCGGGATCAGCTGCGTCTTCGCCTCGCCGAACGCCGCCGGCAGCAGCGTGTCCTCGATGGTGAGCCCGGCAGCCCCCGCTGTCTCCAGCTCCTGCACCGTTCGGCGCACGTTCAGAGCATTGCCATAGCCGTGATCGGCATCGACGAGGACGGGGAGCGCGGAGGCGCGCGACATCCGCCGCATCTGCTCGGCAAGCTCGGTGAGCGTGATCAGCGTGACATCGGGATCGCCGAGCACAGCGAGCGAGGCCACCGAACCGCCAAACATGCCGAGCGGAAAACCGAGGTCCTCGGCAATGCGGATCGAGATGGCGTCGTAGACCGAGCCGGGACGGACGCAAGTCCCGCCCGACAGGATCGATCGCAGTTTCTCGCGGCGGGAACGAAAGGCCATGGTGCTGTCTCGGTTGATGCGAACACACTCTATCGTCGTCCTGGCGAAAGCCAGGACCCATTACCCCAACTGTACATTGTCGCAGAAGGTGATGGCTACGATCTCCGTCAACAACTGCTCCCTGGGGTAATGGGTCCTGGATCGGCGTTCGCTCCGCTCACTTGTCCAGGACGACATTGGGCAATAGCCGAGACCAGTCTTACGCAAACTCCAAAATCAGCGCGTCCACCGCGAGCGTCGCGCCGGCGCTGGCGTGGATCTTCTTCACGGTGCCGTCCTGCTCGGCGCGCAGCACGTTCTGCATCTTCATGGCTTCGACCACCGCGAGCGTCTCGCCGGCCTTGACCTCCTGCCCTTCGTTCACGGCGATCGAGACCACGAGGCCCGGCATCGGACAGAGCAGCTTCTTGCCGGTATCGGAGGCCGTCGTCACCGGCATCAAGCGTGCCGAGGCCGCTTCCGCCTCGGTCCAGACATAGACCGGTACCTCGACGCCCTGATGCGCGAGGCGGATGCCGTTGGCAATCGGCCGCGCCTGCACCGCGATGAACTGGCCGTCGATGGTGCCCTGCCAGACCGGATCGCCGGGCTTCCACGGTGACTGCAACAGATGCGCATTGCCGGCCTTGCCCTCGGCATCGATGAAGCGCACGGCGATCGCCTCGCTCTCGCGTCCGACCTCGAGCAGGATCTCCTGGTGATCGAGCCAGACCGCGCGACGACGCTCGCGCTGTACGATGCGGCCGCCTAACTGGCCCGAGATCTGCCGCTTGCGCTCGCCGAGCACATGATCGATGGCGGCGCCGACCGCAGCGATCCGCCGCGCGACCTCGCCTTCGGGCACGCGCACCGCAAAGCCCTTCGGGAATTCCTCAGCGATGAAGCCGGTCGAGAGCCGGCCTTCGCGCCAGCGCGGATGATGCATCAGCGCGGACAGGAACGGGATGTTGTGACGGATGCCGTCGACATAGAACGAGTCCAGCGCGGTCGCCTGCGCTTCGATCGCGGCGGCGCGCGAAGGTGCATGCGTGACCAGCTTGGCGATCATCGGATCATAATGGATCGAGATCTCGCCGCCCTCCTGCACGCCGGTGTCGTTCCGCACGGTGATGCCATCCTTGCTGGCTTCCGCCGGCGGACGGTATTTCACCAGACGTCCGATCGAGGGGAGGAAGTTGCGGAACGGATCTTCGGCATAGAGGCGCGATTCCACCGCCCAGCCAGTGAGCGCGACCTCCTTCTGCGCGATCGCGAGCTTCTCGCCGGCGGCAACGCGGATCATCTGCTCGACGAGATCGATGCCGGTGACGAGCTCAGTGACGGGATGCTCGACCTGGAGACGCGTGTTCATCTCCAGGAAGTAGAAGCTCTTGTCCTGCCCCGCGACGAACTCGACGGTGCCGGCGGAATCGTAATTCACGGCCTTGGCCAGCGCGACCGCCTGCTCGCCCATCTTGCGGCGAGTCTCTTCGTCGAGCAGCGGCGACGGCGCCTCCTCGATGACCTTCTGGTTGCGGCGCTGGATCGAGCATTCGCGCTCGCCGAGATGGATCACGTTGCCGTGCTTGTCGCCCAGCACCTGGATCTCGATGTGGCGGGGATCGACGATGAACTTCTCGACGAAGACGCGGTCGTCGCCGAACGAGGCCTTGGCCTCGGCTTTGGCGAGGTTGAAGCCTTCGGCGACCTCCGCCTTGGAATTCGCGATGCGCATGCCCTTGCCGCCGCCGCCGGCGGAGGCCTTGATCATCACGGGGTAGCCGATCTCGTCGGCGATCCGCACCGCGTGCTTGTCGTCCTCGATGACGCCGAGATAGCCGGGCACGGTCGAGACCTTGGCCTTGGCGGCCGCCTTCTTGGATTCGATCTTGTCGCCCATCGCTGCGATCGCGCCGGGGTTCGGGCCGATGAAGACGAGGCCGGCCGCCTCCAGCGCGCGCGGAAACGCCTCGCGCTCGGACAGGAAGCCGTAGCCGGGATGCACGGCCTCGGCGCCGGTCTTGCGGCAGGCGTCCACGATCTTCTCGATCACCAGATAGCTCTCGGCCGCAGCCGGCGGGCCGATCAGGACGGCCTCGTCGGCCATCTCGACATGGAGGGCATCGCGGTCGGCCTCGGAATAGACCGCAACCGTCTGAACGCCCATCCGGCGGGCAGTCTTGATGACCCGGCAGGCGATTTCGCCGCGATTGGCGATCAGAATGCGTTTGAACATGCTTTTCTTGAGTCTCGACCTTGGGCGGGGACCCTTTCCTGGCCGTTGGGGCCTATGGGAAATGGGCCGTGTGGCTCCGTGGTACATCAAAATGGGCCGGAGGCAACGGTCTAAATCCCTCCCCTCTGGCGTACCAGCGCAAGACCGGAACGGGCTTGCGGAACGGGGCCGGCGGGCCCTGGCACCGCCTACGGCTTCCCGGCCTTGGCCACGTCCCGCACGAGGCTGTGAACAAAGCCCAGTTTGGCGATCACTGCGGGCGAGAGGATGAAGGGATAGAGGTCGCGCAGGCCCATGGCGCGGTTGACGCTGTTCATGGCGAAGGTAAAGGGCAGCCATGCGCTGACCAGCGCCTCCACATCCCGGGCCTCGTAGGGGTTGAAACGAATGCGCGTCGTCAGCTCCCCGTCGCGGTCGACCTTGGGGCGTACCTCCATGCCGAACTCGGCGGCCATCTCCAGCGTGTCGACGATGTGGAGATAGTGCGCCCAGGTCTCGGCGAAGTCCTCCCACGGATGCGTCGTCGCGTAGGCCGAGACGTAGTTGTGCTGCCAGTCCGGCGGCGCGCCTTCGGCATAATGGCGCTGCAAGGCCTGGCCGTAATCGGCCGAATCGTCGCCGAACATGGCGCGGCATTGGTCGAGCTTGCCGCCGTCCCGCACCAGCACGTCCCAGAAATAGTGTCCGACCTCGTGGCGGAAATGCCCGAGCAGCGTCCGGTAGGGCTCGCCCATCTCGAGCCTGCGCCGCTCGCGCTCGATGTCGTCGGCCTCGGTGAGCGCGATCGTGATTAGGCCGTTGTCATGACCGGTCATGACCTTCTCCCCGCTGTGCGGATCGTCGGCGAGGAAATTGAAGATCAGCCCATGCTTAGGGTTGTCCTGCCGGGTCTGGAGCGGCAGCTTCCAGCGGATCAGGGAATAAAACAGGCGGTGCTTTGCCACCTCCAGCCCGCGCCAGCCGGCGAGCTGCGCCGGATCCGACAGATCCGGCACGATGCCGTTGTGACGACAGGCGCGGCAATAGCCCGTGCCGTCGACCGTATCCGTCAGCCAGTTGCAGGAATCGTATTCGGCATTGCGGCACAGCACGCGGCTTTCGCCCGCGTCGGCCAGCGTCTTCCAGGCCTCGCCGTCGGGCTCGACGGCCGACATCGTCTCCTTCTCCGGCAGGAAGGCCACGCGGTGACCGCAGCGTTCGCAGGCGCGGTTCTCGAAATAGAGGACGTTGCCGCAGGCCTGGCAGACAAAGAGCTTCAAGATTTAGCCTCTTCGCAAAGGGAGTCTTGTGGAATCAGAGTTGTCGCGCCTCGCAGATACGCGCGCAGAGGGCGCATCGTTCCAACGTCAGGAACAAATAGCCGGTGGAGGCATTCGTTCATACCCGCCGGAATCCGCGCCCTTCCCTGCATATTCCCTTCTAAGCGATGGCCATCACGCTCCGTCTGTGTGAATATCGGTCCGGCACGTGCGCACCCGCATGACAACGGCCCATGCCTTGAACAAACCCTTGCCCGAGACAATCGCTGCCGAAAGGCTGCGCCAGCACCTCGAAGACGTCGCGCGCGAGCGTGACAACGCCTATCGCGCGCTTCAGGAGCGCGAGGCCGAGCTCGCGCGCATCCAGCGTATCGGCAAGGTCGGCGGCGTCGAGGTCGACTTCCGTGAGGGCTTCAAGAACCGTCGCTCGCCCGAATATCTGATGATCCATGGGTTGCCCCCGGAGGCCGCGGACGAGACGCACGAGGACTGGGTCAACCGCATCCATCCCGAGGATCGCGACGCGACCGTCAAACATTTCTTCGAGGCTCTCGCCGGAACGAGCGAAGACTACACCGCCGAATACCGCATTATCCGCCCCAATGACGGCGAGATCCGCTGGATTCGGGTCGTTGCCAAGATCGAGCGCGACAAGGACGGCCGCGCCATCCGCCTCGTCGGCGCCCACATCGACATCACCGCCCAGGCGCTCGCGCGCGAGACGCTGCGCGAGAGCGAGGAACGCTTCCGGCTGATCGCCGACAGCGCGCCCGTGCCGATCTGGGTGACCAAGCTCGACCGCAAGCGCTCCTTCGCCAACCAGGCCTATGTCGATTTCGTCGGCCTGCCCTACGATCAGGCCATCGACTTCGACTGGCGCAAGGTCTTGCATCCGGACGACCTGCCGCATGTGCTCCAGCAATCCGTCCAGGGCGAAGCGTCGCTAAAGCCGTTCGTGCTGGAAGCACGCTACAAGAATGCCAAGGGGGAATGGCGCTGGCTGCGCTCGGAATCGCAGCCGCGCTGGGACCCGACCGGCAAGCATATCGGCTTCATCGGCGTCGCCCACGACATCACCGCGGCCAAGCAGGCCGAGATCGAGCTCCGGCAGCTCAACGAGACGCTGGAAGAGCGCATCGCCCAACGCACCGCCGAGCTCGAATCCAACGAGGCGCGGCTGCGTGCGATCCTGGAGACCAGCAACCAGTATCAGGGCCTCGTCAATCTCAGGGGCGAGCTGCTTTACGCCAACAAGACTGCGCTTGACGGCATCAAGGCGAACCCTTCGGACGTCATCGGAAAGCCGTTCTGGGAGACTCCCTGGTTCAGCGCAACGGAGGGCATGAGCGCGCTGGTGCGCGATGCCTTCGATGCCGTGCTCAAGGGCGAAGCCGTGCGGCTGGAGATGCGGCTGCGCCTTCCCATCGGCGAGCGCGATTTCGACTTCGGCATGCGCCCCGTGCTCGACCGCCACGGCAACATCACCGGCGCCGTGCCCGAGGCCGTCGACATCACCGAGCGCCGGCGCGGCGAGGAAGCGCTGCGACAGTCGCAGAAGATGGAGGCGATCGGCCAGCTCACCGGCGGCGTCGCGCACGACTTCAACAATCTCCTCACCATCATCCGTTCGGCGACCGACTTCCTGCGCCGCCGTGAGCTGCCGGAGGAGCGCCGCCGCCGCTATGTCGACGCCATCTCCGAGACGGTCGAGCGGGCCTCCAAGCTGACTGCACAGCTGCTGGCGTTCGCGCGGCGGCAGCCGCTCAAGCCGCAGATCTTCAATGTCGGCAGCCAGGTCGAGGGCGTCGCGCAACTGATCCGCCCGCTGGTCGGAGGCCGCATCGAGATCGCGGTCGAGATCGAGGATGCCGGCTGCTTCACTGTGGCCGACATCGCGCAGTTCGAAAGCGCGCTGATCAATCTCGCCGTCAACGCCCGTGACGCCATGAACGGCGAAGGCGGCCTCACCATCGCCGTCCGCAAGGTCTTTGGGATTCCGAGCCTGCGCGCACAATCGGCGCGCGGCGGCGACTATGTCGCCATCTCGGTCACCGACACCGGCTGCGGCATCGCGCAGGAGCATCTCGACCTGATCTTTGAGCCTTTCTTCACCACCAAGGAGGTCGGCAAGGGCACCGGGCTCGGCCTCAGCCAGGCCTTCGGCTTCGCAAAACAGTCCGAGGGCGACATTGCGGTGACGAGCAGGCAAGGCAAAGGCGCGACCTTCACCATCTATCTGCCGCGGGCGCAAAGCCCTGCGACGGACAAGGAAGCCGCGGCACTGACCCATGAGGCCGCGGCCACCGGGCGCGGCTACCGCGTGCTCGTGGTCGAGGACAATGACGAAGTTGGCCGCTTCTCCACCGAGCTGCTGGAGGATCTCGGCTATGTCGTCCGCCGCGTCGCCAGCGCCGATGCGGCGCTCGCGATCCTCGGCGAGAACGAATTCGCCGTCGATCTCGTCTTCTCCGACGTCATCATGCCCGGCATGAACGGCGTCGAGCTCGCCGGCATCATCCGCGAGCGCTATCCGGGCCTGCCCGTCGTGCTCACCTCTGGCTACAGCAACGTGCTCGCCGAGAATGCGCATCGCGGTTTCGAGCTGATCCAGAAGCCCTATTCGGTGGAATCGCTCTCGCGCATCCTGCGCAAGGCGATCACGGAGAAGCTGTCGGTGGTAAGGTGAGTATGATGGGCACACCGCGTTGCCGCGCATTCCGTCATTGCGAGCGCAGCGAAGCAATCCAGACTGCCTCCGCGGAAAGACTCTGGATTGCTTCGCTGCGCTCGCAATGACGGCGCGGGCGCGCTGTCCTAAGCAACGGATATCGACATGAAACCCGCGCTCCTCTCCGCCTGGTAGACCTGGGCGATCCTCTCCGCCTGCTTTGCGGCGCTGACCGCGATCTTCGCCAAGATCGGCGGCGGCGCGGTGCTGCTCGCGGTCAAGTTTTGAGGAGCCCGACGTGATCCACGGAACCAGGCCGACATCACGATGGTTGCTGCCGGGGCCACTTTGAGCCTCGACCGAGAGACCCGATGTCGAGCGCAATCTCCGATCAGACGAGGCGCGCCGGCCGCGCGCTGGATGCGGCCAATTTCTTCCTCGCAGATGTCCGCGATGGGCTCGGGCCCTATCTCGCGGTCTATCTGCTCACCGAGCAGCGCTGGGACGAGGCGCGCATCGGTCTCGTGATGTCGATCGCGACGATCGCCGGCATCGCGGCGCAGACGCCGGCCGGCGCGCTGGTCGACGCCACGCGGGCGAAGCGGCTCGCGATGGTGGTTGCCGCCATTTTGGTGACGCTTGCCTCGCTATCGCTGCCGTTGTTTCCGACCTTCGGGCCGGTCGCGATCTCGCAGGGGATCGCCCAGGCGGCCGCTGGCATCTTCCCGCCCGCAATCGCGGCCGTCTCGCTCGGCATCTTCGGCCATTCCGCCTTTACCCGCAGGATCGGACGCAACGAGACCTTCAACCATGCCGGCAACGCTGTCGCGGCGGGTCTGGCAGGCCTCTTCGCCTATTGGTTCGGCCCGACCGTCGTGTTCTACCTGCTCGGCGCCATGGCGATTGCGAGCCTCGCCAGCATTGTCGCAATCCCCGAACGGGCCATCGACCATGATCTCGCTCGCAGTCTGCACGACAGCGACGCCAGCACGGTGCCCGAACAGCCCTCGGGCTTCAGCGTGCTCCTGACCTGCCGCCCCCTGCTCATCTTCGCAATTTGCGTGATCCTGTTTCACCTCTCCAACGCGGCCATGCTGCCGCTGGTCGGGCAGAAGCTCGCGCTGCAGGACAAGAACATCGGCACCAGCCTGATGTCGGCCTGCATCGTCGCCGCGCAAGTCGTGATGGTGCCGTTCGCGATGCTGGTGGGCGCCAAGGCAGACCGCTGGGGCCACAAGCGCTTCTTCCTTGCCGCGCTGTTGATCCTGCCGATCCGCGGTGTCCTCTATACGCTCTCGGACAATCCATTCTGGCTGGTCAGCGTGCAACTGCTGGACGGCGTCGGAGCCGGCATTTTCGGCGCAATCTTTCCCGTCATCGTCGCCGACCTCATGCGCAATACCGGCCGCTTCAACGTCGCGCAGGGCGCGGTCATCACCACCCAGAGCATCGGCGCGGCGCTATCGACGACGCTTGCCGGCCTGGTCGTGGTCGGCGCAGGTTACAGCGCAGCGTTCATCTCGCTCGGTATCGTGGCGGCGATCGGGGCCGTGGTCTGCTTCTTCGCTCTACCGGAGACGCGGCAAGGCGCAGATGGCGATCTGTGCCTGCGGGGGAAGACAGCGGCGTCCGCATCAGCTATCGCTGCCGAATAGATCTGGTTCACCTTGAGGACTGACCGTGCCGTCTGACGCCATCTGGGCCTGGAGCACCATCGCCGCCGCGACCGCAGGCGTCATCATCCGGCCCTTTCGCCTGCCGGAGGCGATCTGGGCCCTGATCGGCGCCGTTGCACTGGTGTTGCTCGGATTCCTGCCTTGGCAGGATGCGCTCACCGGCATCGAAAAGGGCATCGACGTCTATCTCTTCCTGATCGGCATGATGCTGATCGCCGAGCTCGCCCGCCTCGAAGGCCTGTTCGACTACCTGGCCGCCTTTGCGGTCGAGCACGCGCGCGGCTCCCCGCAGCGGCTGTTCCTGCTGATCTACCTCGTCGGCACGCTGGTGACGGTGCTGCTTTCGAACGACGCCACCGCGATCGTGCTGACGCCCGCCGTCTACGCCGCAACCCGCGCGGCCGGCGCCAAGCCGTTGCCTTATCTGTTCGTCTGCGCCTTCATCGCCAATGCCGCGAGCTTCGTGCTGCCGATCTCCAATCCGGCCAACCTCGTAGTGTTCGGCAAGCACATGCCGCATCTCGGAACGTGGCTGCGTCAGTTCGCGCTGCCGTCACTTGCCTCGATCGGGCTCACCTATATCGCCTTGCGCCTTGCGCTGCACCGCGAGTTGAAGGATGAAACGATCGAAAAGAGTGTCCCGCACCCGAAACTCGGACACGGCGGCCGTTTGACCGCCTATGGCATCGGCGCCATCGGCATCGTGCTGATCTGGGCCTCTGCGCTCGATCTGCAATTGGGCTTGCCGACATTCGTCTGCGGGACCGCGACGGCGGCCGCCGTGCTGCTGATCAACCGTCAATCGCCTATGCCTGTGCTGCGCGGCGTGTCCTGGAGCGTGCTGCCGCTGGTCGGCGGGCTCTTTGTCATGGTGGAGGCGCTGGTGAAGACCGGCGTGATCGCGCAGCTCAGCGGGCTGCTGCACCAAGCGGTAGCGCAATCCGTCCCGCAGGCCGCCTGGAGCGTCGGCATTGCCACCGCGCTCGCCGACAACATCGCCAACAACCTTCCGGTCGGCCTCGTCGCCGGCTCGGTCGCCGCCAGCGATCATCTGCCCGTGCCTGTTGTCAGCGCCATCCTGATCGGCGTCGACCTCGGCCCGAATCTGTCGGTGACCGGCTCGCTCGCCACCATCCTCTGGCTGGTCGCGCTCCGGCGCGAGAAGATCGAGGTCGGCGCCTGGCTGTTCCTCAAGCTCGGCCTGCTGGTGACGCCACCCGCACTGATCGCGGCGTTGGCGGCGGCAATCTGGTAAGGGATGCCGAACCCAGCTTTCGAAATCGAGTGCAAGCTATTTGCGGTGCATCAATGCCGGCGGCGACGCCGTGGCTAGAATTCCATTGTCGCGCAGATCAGATGGATATGGCGCGGCAAGGAAGGTTCATCATGCAGATTCGATCGAAAGCATTGCCGCAGAGCTCCTCCCTGCGTCGCCCGATTCGCGGCGACGAGAGCCGGGCCGAGACAGCCCATCCGCCGCTGATCTTCTCCGCAGCGGTGTTGTTCACCCTGTTCGCCATCTTGGAAATCGACCTCCACTCCGCCCAGCTTCAGGCGATCGGCCTGTTCGGCCATGGAGTCGGGATCGACCCGGTCTTCTTGAGCCCGTAGCCGCCGGCGCGCGACATCCCGAAATAGGCCCCGATCGCGGCGATGACGCCGCGACCGGGTCACGCTTCGTCAGTCGTTCTCGTAGCCGTAGACCTCCGGCAGGATGACGGTTGCAGCGAGCAATCCGATCACCGGGAAGATCGCCACGAACAGGGTGGCGTTAGCCTGCCCGATCGCCGCGAACAGCGTCGGGAACAGGAAGATCGCCAGGAAGGACGGCAGCTTCACGAACATGTAGGCGAAGCCGCTGGCGGTGCCGCGGTATCGCGGCCGCGCGACCATCGTCGGGATGGTCATGCAGTTAGACGCGTCCCAATAGTGGCCCCAGAGCATGCCGGCCGCGGCGAACGGCAGCAGCATCTTGTTGTCCGTGTAGAGCGCAAACGCAGCGACCAGCAGTGACACCAGCACGATGGAGAAGCCCGCGATCGCGATGCCGCGATGGCCGATCTTCGGCGTCAGCAGCGGCCCGACCCACCCCGACAGGGCTGCGAAGGCAAACAGCGCCATCGTCACCAGATTGTTGCCGAGGATCGACGACACGCCGACCATTGCAAACAGCACCGGCAGGTAGAACGCAAAGGTCGAGAACTCGCTCGCCTGCGCGAAGCAGGCGATCCAGCCATACAGCGTGGCACGCCAGCGGATCGGATCCTTCTTGAGATCGGCGAGGAACGCGCGGGTCGACACCTTCGGCATCTCGACGTCCCGGTCCGGCAGCATGTCGAGATTGTCGTTGAACATCTCGCGCGCGACCTGCTTGGCCTCGCGGTAGCGCCCCTTCTGCACCAGCCACACCGCCGTCTCCGGCACGTCGTGGCGCATGATCAGGATGATCAGCGCCGGCACCGCGCCGAGGCCGAGCGTCACGCGCCACAGCATCTCGTGGTTCATGTCGGTCAGCAGGAAGATCACGATGACGCCGATGGTCATGACCTCGCCGACCGCGAACATGAACTGCCAGCGGTTGCCCATGACCTCGCGCTCACCCTTGGCCATGGATTCCATGATGTAGGTGTAGCCGGTCGAGATGTCCGAGCCGAGCGGAATGCCGAGCAGGAAGCGGATCACCACGAGCCAGGTAACGTTGGGCACGAAGGCCTGCGCCAGCGCAAGCACGATGAACATCACCATCGTCACCAGGAACATGACGCGGCGGCCGATCTTGTCGGACAGCCAGCCGCCGAGCAGCGCGCCGATCAGGGCTCCTCCTTGCGTGCCGGCCGCGGCAAGGCCCAGCATCAGCGGATCGGGATTGTATTGCTCCTTGATGAAGATCAGCACGAAGGCGATCGAATAGAGATCCCAGGCTTCGACCAGGATCGAGGCCATCATCAGCCAGCCGACCTTGTTGCCCTTGGGACTGTAGTTCGTGATGAGGTAGCGGACCGCGGCTTCGCTCGCGGTCGGATGTGGCATCGCCATCGTTGACATGCTTGGTCCTCTCTTCAAAACTCTCTACGTGCCGAGCAACGGCTCGATGCTGCAATCGAGCAGGCGCGGGTCGATGCCCGCCTCCATGCCGGTGAATATCGCGTCCATGTAGTCGATCAGTGCATCGCTCGCCTTCACGGCATCCTCGACGCGGCGATTGGCGACCGCAGCGAGAATGGCGAGATGGCAATCGATCGTGCCTGACAGCTCGGTCTGTCCCGGCATGAAACGATGGTGGATGAAGCCGATGCGGCGATACAGGGTGTGCAGCGGCCGCAGCGTGTGGGCGAGGAAAGGCTCGCCGGCGGCTTCCAGCACCAGCGTGTCGATGCGGCGGTCGATGCTGTTGAATTCGTCGAGGGTCAGGCTGGCGCGGCGCTCGCGCAGCAGGCGCTCGATGTGCAGCGCCTGATTGCGATGCGACAGGCTGGCGCGATCGGCCGCAAGGCGGATCACGAAGCGCTCCATGTCGCGGCGCAAGCCGAGCAGCATGCGCTCACGCGCGAGATCAATCGGCGCGATGTGCAGGCCGTGCCGCGGACGAATGATGATGAGCGTGTCGGCGGAGAGACGATTGACGGCATGATGCACCGGCGTGCGGCCGAAGCCGGTGATCTGCTGCAATTCCAGCATGGTCATGAACTGGCCGGGCTTGAGCTCGCAGTGAACGAGGAGTTCTTCGATCTTCTGATAGGCCAGCTCGAAGAAGTTGAGGCGATTGCGCCGGGAGGGCCTGCCCTCGCCGTCATCGTCGTTTCTCACCACCTCGAGCGCGCGCTTGCGCCGTGCCATGTCGTCCTCCCGTCAGTCCGCGCTCGCGTTGCGAGGCGGCGCCTTGTTTGTGATATCCTTAAAACATGTTGTGATATATTACAAGCGGGCGTAATACTGGCACCGGCCCGCCGGCAATGGCGGCGCAGAAATGACAAACAAAGCGGGCGCTATGGGCCCGACGGGAGGATTGTTGCCGTGAAGATCACGTCGATCGAGACCCTGCGCACCGAGGAGTTCTCCAACGTCATCTGGGTGCGCATCCACACCGATACCGGCGTGATCGGGCTCGGCGAGACCTTCTACGGCGCGGGCGCGGTCGAGGCACAGATCCACGACACCTTTGCCGGCCGCCTGCTCGGCCGCAATCCCCTGCACATCGAAGCCATCCACCGCGACATGCTGAACCTGCCGATGGCACAGTCATCCACCGGCGTCGAATATCGCGCAGCGTCTGCGATCGACATCGCGCTGTGGGACCTTTTCGGCAAGGTCTGCGGCCAGCCGGTGCACCAGATGCTCGGCGGTCTCTGCCGCGACAAGCAGCGCATCTACAACACCTGCGCCGGCACGCAATATGTCCGCTCGACCAATATCAGCCCGGTCGCGAACTGGAATCTCGGCGCCTCCAAGGGGCCTTACGAGGATCTCGACGGCTTCATGCATCGCGCCGACGCTCTCGCAGAGAGCCTTCTGGAAAGCGGCATCTCCGCGATGAAGATCTGGCCGTTCGATCCGGCGGCCCAGGAGAACAAGGGCCTCTACATCACCGCCGCGCAGATGAAGCAGGCGATCGAACCGTTCGAGAAGATCCGTAAAGCGGTCGGCGACAAGATGGAGATCATGGTCGAGCTCCACTCGCTGTGGAATCTGCCGACCGCCAAGCAGATCGCGCGCGCGCTCGAGCCCTACAAGCCGACCTGGTACGAGGACCCGATCCGCATGAACTCGCCGCAGGCGCTGGCCGAATATGCGCGCTCGACCGACGTCTGGGTCTGCGCCAGCGAGACCCTCGGCTCGCGCTTTCCCTACAAGGATATGCTCGACCGCGACGCCATGCACGTGGTGATGGCGGATTTGTGCTGGACCGGCGGCCTCACCGAAGGTCGCAAGATTGCGGCGATGGCGGAGACCTACCACCGGCCCTTCGCACCGCATGACTGCATCGGCCCGATCGGCTTCATCGCCGCCATCCACATGTCGTTCAGCCAGCCCAACACGCTGATCCAGGAATCGGTGCGCGCCTTCTACAAGGGCTGGTACAATGAGCTCGTCACCACCATGCCCACGATCAAGGACGGTTTTGTCTATCCGATGGAAGGCCCCGGCCTCGGCGTCGATCTTCTGCCCGCCGTATTCGACCGCTCCGATCTGATCGTACGCCGCTCCAACGTCTAAGGATTCCTAAGATGAGCACCGCCCTCTTCGACCTTTCCGGCCGCACCGCGCTGGTGACGGGCTCCTCCCGCGGCCTCGGCCGCGCCATTGCCGAAGGCATGGCCAAGGCCGGCGCCAAAATCATCGTCAACGGCGTCGATCCCAAGCGCGTCGAGCAGGCCGTCGCCGAGTTTCGCAATGCCGGTCACCAGGCCGAAGGCGCCGCGTTCAACGTCACCGACGAGCCCGCGATCGTCGCCGCCTTCAACGATTTCGACAGACAAGGCCTCGCCGTCGACATCGTCGTCAACAATGCCGGCATCCAGCACCGCAAGCCGCTGGTCGAATTCACCACCGACGAATGGCGCAAGGTGATCGAGACCAACCTCACCAGCGCCTTCGTGATCGGCCGCGAGGCGGCCAAGCGCATGATCCCGCGCAAGCACGGCAAGATCATCAATATCGGCTCGCTCGGCAGCGAGCTCGCGCGCCCGACCATCGCGCCCTACACCGCCGCCAAGGGCGGCATCAAGAATCTAACCCGCTCGATGGCAGTGGAATGGGCCCAGCACGGCATTCAGGCCAATGCGATCGGCCCCGGCTACATGCTGACCGACATGAACGAGGCGCTGGTCAACAACACCGATTTCAACACTTGGCTGATGGGCCGCATCCCGTCGAAACGTTGGGGCAAGCCGGATGAGCTGGTCGGCGCGGCGATCTTCCTGGCCTCCGACGCTTCGACTTACGTCAATGGCCAGATCATCTATGTCGACGGCGGCATGATCGCCGCGATGTGACCCGCGAACTGCTGAAGGACCAGGCCCATGCGCGCCGTCGTCATCCACGCCCCGAAAGATCTGCGGATCGATAGCTATCCCGATTCGGAGCCCGGCCCGGGCGAAGTCCGCGTCAAGATCGCCAATGGCGGCATCTGCGGCTCCGATCTGCACTACTACCATCACGGCGGCTTCGGCGTGGTCCGCATCCAGCAGCCGATGGCGCTGGGGCATGAGATCGCCGGCGTGGTCGCGTCCGTCGGTGACGGCGTCACCAGCGTCAAGCCGGGCTCGCGCGTCGCGGTCAATCCGAGCAAGCCGTGCGGCCAGTGCCTGCATTGCCAAGAAGGCATGCGCAACCAGTGCCTCGACATGCGCTTCCTCGGCAGCGCGATGCGCTTTCCCCATGTGCAGGGCGGCTTTCGCGAGTTCATCACGGTCGACGCGACGCAAGCCGTGCCGATCGCCGACAAGCTCTCGCTGACGGAAGCTGCAGTGGCCGAACCGCTGGCCGTGTGCCTGCATGCCGGCAAGCAGGCCGGCCCCCTGCTCGGCAAGCGCGTGCTGATCACCGGCTGCGGCCCGATCGGCGCGCTGATGATCCTGGTCGCGCGCTTCGGCGGTGCCGCCGAGATCGTGGTGACCGATGTCGCGGACGCGCCGCTCGCGGTCGCAAAGAAGCTCGGCGCCACCCACGCCATCAATGTCGCGACCAACGCCATTGCGCTCGATCCCTGGCGCGCCGGCAAGGGCGTGTTCGACACCCTGTTCGAAGCCTCGGGCAACCAGGCTGCACTCCGCACCGCGCTCGACGTGCTGCGGCCAGGCGCAACGCTGGTGCAGCTCGGCCTCGGCGGTGAGATGACGCTGCCGATCAACAGCATCGTCGCCAAGGAATTGCAGCTCCGCGGCACCTTCCGCTTTGATCCCGAGTTCGAGCTCGCGGTGCGGCTGATGGGCGAAGGCCTGATCGACGTCAAGCCGCTGATCACGGCCACCATGCCGTTCGAGAACGCGGTCGCCGCCTTCGAGCTCGCCAGCGACCGCGCACAGTCGATGAAGGTGCAGCTGACGTTCTGAAGCGCGATGAGGCTTAAGTGAATCAAGGCGGGCCCCAGAGCTCAGATCACCTCTCCCCGTTGGGGAGAGGTGAAGCAAGCACCGCCGATCGACTACAACGAGCGCGCTAGTGGCTCTCGATCAGTCGGTCGCTGACCAGCCGCACGGCGCCGCGCTTCCAGGAATAGTCCGCGCCGAGGCGCAAGCCGCTGTCGCCGCGGGCCAGCACCGCGCCGGTCCTGGCATCGCGAACCTGGAAGCCGAGCGTGTATTCGGTGCGGCTGACACGCCGCACCACGCCGATCAGCGATTGATCCGCGCCGAGCTTTTGTGCGATCGCCGCCTCGCAGCCGCCGCAGTCGCGCAAGGCGCGCGCCTTCGCCGCCTCGCCGCCGACATCGACGATGCGATAGCGGCCGGATTGGCCGAGCATATCGCGCACACCGCCGGTGACCTCGGCCAGGTACGAGGCGTCCGAAGCGGCCGAGGCGGTCGCGGAAGCGGCCGTCATGTCCTCGAGCTCGAAGTCGAACACGGCAAGCGCGACCGGCGCTTGCGTGCCGAGCGCGGCCATGACCTCGCGGGACACGAAGATCTCGGCGCGCTCCCATGATTCATCATTGTCGCCGCGGAACGTGTAGAGCTTGTCCATCACCAGCTTCTTGGCGCCGACATCGATCACGGCGACCTTGGCCCATTGCACCAGCGTGCTGGTCTTCTGGATGCCGCCGATGACCTTGAACGCCGCACCGTCCTGGGCGGACGGCACCAGCCGATAGCGCCGGTCCGCGCCGATATCCCGTCTGAGCGTGGCCATGAACGCCGATAGCCGCCGCTCGTGGGCGGCGGTCTGGTTGGCCGGCTCAGCCGACGTATCGGTATAGCTGAAATCGTCCATGGCAACGCCAATGGCAGGCTCGGCATCGGCCCGCGAAGAAAGGACGAAGAGGAGAAAAGCAGACAGAATCAACCGGGAGCGGTGCATGAACGGGCCTCGTGGGATGGAGCGGCCCCGCAAATCTGGACGGGTCGCCTGAGACCATGCAGCCGTGGCTGTCCCGACGAGCGCCGGGAAAATTTCACGACGTTGCACTGCGGCAGAGCGGGAACGCTTCCCGCCGCTTGCGTTCTGCCGTTTAATGCGGGAGCGACAAACCCGTTCGCACCAGGTACCCGCCGATGTGGAATCGCCCGAGGTTCGATCTCAAGGTCCGTCTGACGTTGCGCGTGGCCGCCGTATCGGCCGCCTGCTTCGCCGCGATCTCCGCCTATTTCCTTGTTACCGCCGACAGCGCCGCGCATGCGCGCATCGACGGTATCGCCGCCATCGTGGCCAAGACATTGGAGCTGCAACAGGGCAAGATCCAGTGGGTGGCCAGCCCGCGCTCCGACTTTCCGAACCTTGACCCGGTTTCGGCCCATGTGATGACGCCCGGCCTGTGTCTTGGATTCCGCAGCGCGAGCGGCGACATGCTCCAGCGTTTCTGCAGTGGCGCGCCTGCCCCGGCGAGCCCGCCGCCACAAGCCTTCGCCGCCTTCTATCGCAGCCTGTTCGACCCCGGCCGCGAGGCGGCGCGGCCCGTGATCGTGCGCGGAACGAAGCTCGGCGAGACTGTGGTCTCGGTCGACCCGGCCGTGCAGACGGCAGAGGCCTGGCACGAGGCCGGCCGCCTGATGATCGCGCTTGCGATCGCGCTGCCGCTGCTCTGCGCGCTGGTCTATGCCGCACTCGCCCGCGCCCTGCGCCCCACCCGCATGATCGGCAACGGCCTCGAGCGGATCGCCGCTGGCGACCTCACCACACGGCTGCCGCCCTTCGATCTCGCCGAGCTCTCCGCCATCCGCGATGTCTTCAACCATCTCGCCGAAAGCCTCGACATCGCGCTCGCCGAGCGCAGCGAGCTGACTCGGAAACTGATCGCGCTCCAGGACGAGGAGCGGCGCCATCTCGCGCGCGAGCTGCATGACGAGTTCGGCCAGTCGCTCGCCGCAATCCGCGCGCTTGCCGCGTCCGCCCGCCAGACTGCGGCGCAGGACTGCCCCGATTTGCTGGGAGAGTGCGACAGCATCGCCCGCACCGCGACCGGCATGATGGAGACGCTGCGCGGCGCACTTTTCCGGTTGCGGCCGCCCGATGTCGACGAGCTCGGCCTTGTCGCGAGCCTCGAAGGCCTGGTCTCGGGGTGGAACGGCCGCAGCCGCGGCCAGACCCGCTTCGATATCCGGTTCGAGGGCACCTTCGAGAGCGTGCCCGCCTCCGTCAGTGCCAATCTCTATCGCATCGTGCAGGAGGCGCTCACCAACGCGGCCAAGCACGCCGGCGCAACGAAGGTCAGCCTGCATCTGACGATGGCCGAAGGTGAGATCGCGCTCGCGATCGAGGACGACGGCCGGCCGAACGAGGCGGCCGTCAAATCCGGCATGGGCCTGCTCGGAATGCGCGAGCGCGTCGCCGCGCTTCGCGGCCGGCTGAGCTTTGAGACCGGTCCCCATGGCTCGGCATTGCGCGTGTTCATTCCGCTCGCGGCCGCCGAGCGGCAGGCGCTGGGGCACGCGGCATGAGCGCGGCTGACGCGACCATCTTGCTGGTCGACGACCATTCCGTCGTCCGCGAGGGCTATCGCTCCGTGCTCCAGAAGCAGCCGGGCTTGCGCGTCGTCGCCGAGGCGGCCGACGGTGCGGAAGCCTACCGGCTGTACAAATCCGAGGCGCCCGACCTCGTCATCATGGACCTCAGCATGCCCGGCATCGGCGGCATCGAGGCCGTCAGGCGGATCCGGCAATGGGACAAGGGCGCACGGATCCTGGTCTTTACCATGCACGAGAATGCCGGCTTTGCCGTGCAGGCGATCCGCGCCGGTGCGAGGGGTTACGTCACCAAGACCAATCCGCCCGAGACGCTGGTGCGCGCGGTGAAGGATGTGCTCGCCGGCAAGATCGCCATCAGCCCCGACATCGACCACGAGCTTGCTCTCAGCCGTATCAGCGGCGAGAGTTCGGCCGCCGACGTGCTCACACCGCGCGAATTCGAGGTGCTGCGGCTGCTGCTCGCCGAGAACACGACGGAGGAGATCGCCGAGACGCTGCATGTCAGCCCGAAGACGGTGGCAAACCTGCACTCGCTGATCAAGGACAAGCTCGGCGTCGGCTCCGACATCGAGCTGGTGCGGCTGGCACTCCGCCAGGGACTCTTGACGGAGGTCGATCTCGGCGAGGCCTGACGCTGCGTGGCCGCGGATCATTCGCGTGCGATCACCGAATCCAGCCACGCGCAGTTGAGCGGCGGCACGCGCGGGTCGGCGACGCGCACGCCACGCGCCGCCGCATCGAGTCGCATATCGCGCAGTCGCTTGCGCTGCTCTTCGGGCATATGGAGCCGCTCGTGACCCCACAGCGACGGGCCGTCAAAGGTCTCGTGCGGCTGCCAGGTCTCGGGATCGATCACGCGCCCGCCCCAGCCATATTCGATGAAGAAGCCCGACGGGGTATTCACGTAGAACGAGGTCATGTGATCGTTGGTGTGCCGCCCCAGCGTATAGGCAACGCGGCCGTCGTCCATCTGCGCGAGGTCATAGCCCTGTCCGACATCGTCGAGACTGCCGAGCTCGACCATGAAATGGTGCAGCGCCTTGCGCCCGGAGCCGACCATCGCAAAGGAGTGGTGGCGGCCGTTGACGTGGAAGAAATAGAGCCCGTAGGGTTTGAGGCCGAAGTCCGAGACCTGGAAGCCGAGCACGTCGCGATAGAACGGCAACAGCGGCTCGACGTCCTCGACATTGAGCACGACGTGTCCCATGCCGAGCGCGCCGGTGCGGAAACCCGAGATCGGTCGGCCCGGCCTGAACGGTTCGGTCGCAAGCTCCGGCTTGTAGAACGCCTCCAACCGGTTGCCGGCGGGATCGGCGAACGTGATTAGCTCGGTGACATGACGTTCGTCAGCCAGTGCGCGCGACCCGCGGACGACCTTGACGCCCTGTCCTTCAAGCCTGCCAGCGAGCTGGTCCAGTTCGGCGCCCGAGTGAACTTCCCAGCCCATCACCGCAAGTCCGGCATCGCTGCTGCCATCGACGATCAGGCGCTGCTTGCGGTCGTCCATGCGGAAGGCGCGCATCTTGCCGCCGCGGTCGACCTGCTGCATGCCGAGCAGCCTGGTCGCCATCCGGCTCCACGAGTCGAGCTGGGACGAATTGATCCCGATATAGCCGAGCGCGGTGATTTCCATCGACGTCCTCCCGAAGGCATCGCATGTGCCGCAGTGCGGCGAACTTGATACCGGCCGCGCGCGATCCTACGGTGAAGTCCCGCAATCGCTTCGCGTTCGCAACGATAATCGCGAGACCGTGCGCCACAAGGGAGGAAATACGAAGTGTCCAAGGAGCGGACGCGGAACGGCCAGCCCCGTCAGTCGGAAGGCGTTCGTGCCTTCAAGCGCGGACTGGACGTGCTGCAGGAGGTCAACCGCTCCGGCGGCATCCGCGCCGGCGACGTTGCGCGTGCGCTCGACCTGCCCCGCCCCACCGTCTATCGCCTGCTCGAAACGCTGGAGGAACTTGGCTATGTCGCGCGCAGCGCCAGCGACGACCGTTTTCGTGTGACCCGGCGGGCGCTGAGCCTCGGTGACGGCTATGATCCCGGCGTGGTGATCTGCCAGGCGGCAGCACCTTATCTCGCCGAACTCAGCAAGACGCTGGTCTGGCCGGTCGATCTCTCCACCTACGAGAACGCCGCGATGGTGGTGCAGGAAACGACCCATTCGCGCAGTCCCCTCTCGATCGACCGCGGCATGATCGGCAAGCGCCTGCCGATGCTGCGCACCTCCGCCGGCCGCGCCTATCTCGCCGCCTGCGCGCCACGCGAACGTGATCTGATCGTCAGTCATCTCCGCCGCATCGACGAAGCCGACGACCGCCCGTTCCTCGATGAGTGTCGCTTCACCCGCATGATCGCGGAGACTGCAAAGCGCGGCTATGCCGTTCGCAGTGAGGGCGAGTTCAACCCCAAGACCGCCTCGATTGCGGTGCCGATCGTCCGCGGCGACATCGTGTTCGGCTGCATCTCGATCATCTGGATCCGGTCAGCGCTTTCACTCGACGAAGCCATCGCGAGGTTTGTTGCGCCCTTGCGCGAAGCGGCGGCGGCCATCCCGGTCGAATTCTAGCGCGGCCGGGATCCGACATGCCGTTGCGGAGCCGAAGCCTCAACGGATGCATCAAAGACAGCGCGGCATTGCGGGCTGAGCTGACCTCGCTGAGCAGCCATGCAATCCCTGATCTGGGCGCGGTCGGGAACATAGGCGGCGCAAAGCCGAAGGGCGTCCCCCATGCAGGCTTGCCGCTGGACGGCCTCGCTCGGTCCGGACTGGGCAAGGGCCGGTGTGATCGTTGCACTCAGCAAAGCAAGAACAAGACGAAATTGCATGGGGGACTCTCACTCTCAGGTTGGACATTTGGCGAGGCTGGCGATGTCATCCAGCGTCATTGCGGAAGATGAAGAAACGTCGCGATGGTCGTCTCGATCAGCAGATCGCGAGAGGCTTCCGGGTCGATCTCGGGCGCAATCCGATTGAGCAGCATCGGAAAAGCAGGCGGCTGGTTCAGCGCAGCATTGAGAAGAGCAAAAAACAACGCCGGATGACGACTGCGAATGATACCTGCTTCAATGCCGGCGGAAAAAAGCTCACGAACCGTCGCATAGGCCGGATGTAGAAGTCGATCCGACACCAGCATGGCCCGCTCCGGCACTTCTGCGGCATGCCGGACAACGAAATCCCTGACGTCTGGATGCGCCGCATAGAAGGCGGCGATCTCACGGATCACCCCGCAAAGCCGTTCACCCAGCGAGCGCGTGGAATCACAAGCAATCTCCCGAACCCCGGCCATGGCAGGCAGTCCGATCGCCACGACTTGATCAAGGCAAGCCTCCCAGAGCGCGGCCTTGTTGCCGAAGTGAACGCGAACCAGGTTGGCACTGACATTGGCAGCCGCCGCGACGCTGCGCAGATCGGCGCCATCGAAACCATGACGGGCAAAGGCACGTGTGGCAGCGCCCAAAAGCGCTTGGCGGCCATCCGGCATATCCCTGCTCCGCCGCCCCCGCGGGCGGGACAGCGCAGCGGTCTTCTTCCTGGCCTTCGCCATGGTCTTCCTCATATATGTTCACATGTACATATACGTGATTGCCGCCTGTTGCAAGGGCCTATCCGCGCGCGGCTCACCCCAGTCGACATGTCGGGACCTGAACGCGTGTGTCCGCTGGACGGACACTCGGCGCGGGGACGTTGAAGCGGTCACCCGCCTGAGGACAAAGATCGCCCCATGCAAAATAACTCCGCCCCCGAAGAGTTTGACGTCGTCATCGTCGGTCGTGGTCCGGTCGGCGCCACGCTCGCCAACCTGCTCGGCCTGTGCGGCGTGCGCACGCTGGTGCTCGAGCGCGAGGCACGGACTTATCATTTGCCGCGCGCGGTGCATTTCGACGACGAATGCATGCGCGTGTTCCAGACCATTGGCCTTACCGACGCCATCCTGCCGCAAACCATCCTCAGCCCCGGGATGCTCTTCCTCGACGCCGATGGCCGCATGCTGCTGGACTGGTCGCGGCCGCAGACGCTCACCCCGATGGGCTGGAATCTGAGCTATCGCTTCCATCAGCCCGATCTGGAGGACGTGCTGATCGGCGGCCTCGCGCGATGGCCGCACGTAACCTTGCGCAATCGTTGCGATGTATTCGCACTGGATCAGGATCAGCATGGCGTGCGCGTCCGCTACGAGGACCTCTCCAACGGGAGGCTCAGCGAGGTCCGCGCCGGCTACGTGATCGGCTGCGACGGCGCCCGCTCGTTGGTGCGCCGCTTCATCGGCTCGGGGATGGACGACCTCGGCTTCCACGAGCGCTGGCTGGTGATCGACGTCCTGCTCAAGCGCGAGCGCGACGACCTCGGCGACTACAGCCTCCAGCATTGCGATCCGCGGCGGCCCGCAACTTACGTGCGCGGCACCGGCATGCGGCGGCGCTGGGAGATCACGGTTCTTGCCGATGAGGACTCCCAGGAGGTGGCGCAACCTGCCAAGGTCTGGGAGCTGCTGTCGCGCTGGATCACGCCGGATGATGCCGAAATCGAGCGCGCCGCGGTCTACACGTTTCATTCTGTCATCGCGCAGCGATGGCGCAGCGCTCGACTGCTGCTCGCCGGCGATTCCGCGCACCAGACACCACCATTCCTGGGCCAGGGCATGTGCGCCGGAATCCGCGATGCTGCAAACCTTGCCTGGAAGCTCAGCGCGATCATCCGCGGCAGCGCTGCAGCTGACCTCCTCGACACCTATCAGAGCGAACGCCAGCCGCATGTGCGCGAGTTCATCGAGCTCGCCATTCGCCTCGGCGGGGTCATCAACACCAAGGCGATCGAAGCCGGCCTTGCCGCAGGCAAAGCGCGCGAGAATGCGCCGGTCAGGCTGGAGGTGAAGAAGCCCCTGCTCGGCCCCGGCTTTGCGCTCGACGACCTGCCTCTCGCCGGACATCTCGCGCCGCAATTCACCTTGAGCGACGGTGGCCGCAGTGACGACCAGGTCGGCTACAGCCATGTGCTCCTCGTCGCGAGCGCGGCCACGTTGTCGTCATCTCTCAATCCTTCACAGGCAGGGATCAATATCCTGACCAGCGACGATGCAGAGGGCATCGGACTATGGCTTTGCGAGCACGGCATCACGGCCGCGCTCGTTCGTCCCGACCGTTATGTGCGCGGCACCGCCCGCAACGATGCCGAGCTCGACCGGCTTATCGCCGCCATCACGCCTCCAACCCACGTGCCATCCGCGGCCTGACCGAACTCTTCAAGGACACCTCATGAAGCTGCTTTCATTCTTCGCCGACGGTCGCGCCTCCTTCGGCGCCGTCAAGGACGGCGGCGTCGTCGATCTCGGTGCGCGCATGGCCGGCGACGGCTGCACCACGCTGCGCCGGCTGCTCGAAAAGGGCCATCTCGCCGAGGCCGCGAATCTCGCCGCCTCCGCTACGCCGGATCATGCGCTCGACAAGATCAGCTTCGCACCCGTCATCCCCGATCCCGGCAAGATCATCTGCGTCGGCCTGAATTATCGTGACCACGTCGCCGAGACCGGCCGCACCGTCACCGAGAAGCCGGCGCTGTTCGTCCGATTTCCCTGTAGCCAGGTCGGCCATCTCCAGCCCATTGTGAAGCCTGATGTCAGCGACGATTTCGATTACGAAGGCGAGCTCGCGCTCGTCATCGGCAAAAAAGGCCGCCACATCCGGGCGAGCAGCGCGCTCGACCATATCGCGGGCTATTCCTGCTACAACGAAGGCAGCGTCCGCGACTGGCAGCGCCACACCAGCCAGTTCCTCTCTGGCAAGACCTTTGCCGAGAGCGGCAGTTTTGGGCCTTGGCTGGTGACTGCGGACGAGATCGCCGATCCGTCGAAGCTCTCCTTGCAGACGCGGCTGAACGGCAACGTCGTGCAGGATACCACCACCGATCTCCTGATCACCGCCATCCCAGAGCTGATCGCCTACATCTCGACGATCTGCCCACTCGTGCCCGGCGACGTCATCGTCACGGGCACGCCCGGTGGCGTCGGTGCCAAGCGCACGCCGCCACTGTGGATGCGCCCCGGCGACACCGTCGAGGTCGAGATCTCCGGCATCGGAATCTTGCGCAACAACGTCATCGCCGAACCGGCCTGACCGCCAGCACCATCGATCAACGATAAAATCGGGAAACGCCATGGCCACAATCCGCACGACCTCCACCGCAATCCTGCTGTCCGCGCTGGCGCTTGCAGGCGCCACTGCGCGCGCCGAGATCAAAGGCGATGCGATCCGCATCGGCGTCCTCACCGACATGAACGGCATCTTCGCGACCGCCATGGGTCCCGGCTCGGTCGAGGCGGCGCGGATGGCCGCGGAGGAGTTCGGTGGCAAGATCAACGGCAAACCGATCGAGATCTTGCAGGCTGATCACCAGAACAAGCCGGACCTCGCCGCCTCCCTCGCGCGAAAGTGGTTCAGCGACGGCGTGCAGGCGATCGCCGACGGTGGCAGCTCCGGCGCCGCACTCGCGGTGCAGGAGCTGGTGCGCGGCAACGGCAAGATCTTTCTCGTCTCCGGCGCCGGCGCCAACCAGCTGACCGATGAAGCCTGCGCGCCGACCAGCGTGCAATGGACCCAGGATGCCTATTCCACGGCGACCGCGGTGGTCTCCGGTATCATGCGGACCAGCAAGGAGCCGTGGTTCTTCATCACGGGCGACTACGCTTTTGGCCATTCGATCGAGGCAACCGCGCGTGAGCGCATTGCTGCGCTTGGCGGCAGGGTCGCCGGCAGCGTCAAGGCGCAGCTCGGCACGCCCGACTACAGCTCGTTCCTGCTGCAGGCGCAGTCGTCGGGCGCAAAGATTCTCGCGATCAACGTCGCCGGCGACAACGCCACCGCGATCAAGCAGGCCGAGGAATTCGGGCTCGCCAGCCAAGGCATGAAGATCGTGCCGATGTCGTTTCAGAACGTCGACATCGAGGCGGTCGGGCTGAAGGCCACACGCGGCGATCTCATCGTCACCTCCTTCTTCGAGGACGTCTCGCCCGCCGCGCGGAAGTTCTCCGAGGCCTTCTATGCGCGCAGGAAAGCAATGCCCTCGCAGATCCAGGCCGGCGTCTATTCTGCCGTACGCCACTATCTGCAAGCCGTGAAAGACACCGGCTCGGACGACAGCGCCGCCGTGATGGCCAAGATGAAGGCAACTCCGGTATCGGATGCCTACACCCCCAACGGCCGTATCCGCGAGGACCAGCGCATGGTGCACGACCTCTATCTGGTGCAGGTCAAGACGCCGGAGGAATCCAGGGGTCCCTGGGATTTCGTCAAGCTGGTCGCAACGATTCCGCCGGACCAGGCTTTCCGTCCGCTCGACCGCAGCAAGTGCGGCCTGGTCGGCAAGTAACCGTCAGGCGAGATAGCGCGTGAGATAGCCTTCCATGGCGTAGAGCGCGCAAAGCGCGAGGCTCGACCACACCGCGGCGCTGAAATACAGGAACATCCAGGTCAGCTCGCCCTTCCAATGCGCGATGTCGTGGGTCACGACCCAGCGCGTCGCGACGTCGTGCAGGCCTTCGAGCAAGCCCAAGAACCTGCCGCCCTCGGCGTGCCCTGCCCGCCAGCGGCTGAGATACATCGGCACGTCGACGGTGACGAGGAAGGCGAGGAAGCAGGCGATGCCGACGATTCCGGCGATCAGCGCCCAGCGCACCGGCCCCTGGAATTCCGGCATCAGCCGGCACAGCGCGATGCCGGCGAGGAAGAAGGTCACCGCCCACAGCGAGTTCTCGATCGCGTTGTAGAGGAAGTTGGTGGTCACCACCGCGTACCAGGAGAAGCACTCCGCGATGATGATGATCGGCACGATCACGAGCGCGATGTTCACCGCGGTCTCCGCACCGGTCATATTCCCGAGCTGATGCAGGATGATCGCCCATTGCGCGGCAAAGCAGACTTCGGCCACGGTCGCAACCGTACGGCCGACGAACACGCTCGACAGCCAGGTATCGAACAGGCAGATGCGCTGCACGTCGGCGCGCGGCAGCACCGAACGGAAGGCGCAGCCGAACACATAGGCCGCGCACAGCAGGAACATCAGGCCGATATCCGAGCCGCCACTGACGCTGCCCGCAACGGTCGGGTAGAACTCGCGGTACAGCATGAACCAGACGAGGATGTTGGCAGCGCTGACCAGCGTCAGGGACCCCCACCACCACGCGAGGGGATTTGACCGTGCCTGCCACTGCAACATGAATCGCTCCGCTGTAATCGACCTGACATGTATTCGTAATAATCTTGTCACGAGAGACCAGGGAATCACGACAAAAATCTGTGTGCGGGGTCGCTTTCCGCGCATCTTTGGCCGGGTCAGAGCGTCCGCATAGTGGACGGCACCCGCACGTTCTCTGAATTTATTGGACAACAGGTCCCTTCGGGTTCATGAAACCCGGATGACCCGAGCCGTCTCCAAACCGACCCTCGCCTCCTCGACCGCCGCCGCGGTGCTGGCTTCGAGCACCGATGACGCCGCATTCGCGACGACGCTGGCGAAAGGCCTCGTGGTGCTCGAGGCCTTCAAGGCCGGGACGACGCTGCTCGGCAACATGGAGCTGTCGACACTGACCGGGATTCCGCGGCCGACGGTGGCGCGGTTGACGCACACGCTGGCCGAACTCGGCTATCTCCGCTACGACGCCGAGCGCGCGAAATATCGCGTCGGTGCGCGGGCGCTGCGCATGGTGCATCCGCTGCTCGCCGACATGCAATTTCGCCAGGTGGCGCGGCCCATGATGCAGGAGCTCGCGCAGAGTGTCCGCGGCACGGTGTCGATCGGCCTGCTCGATGCGACCTCGATGATCTATGTCGAGACCGCGCGCTCCGGCGACGTCGGCCCGCACGTCCCCGACATCGGCATGCCCATTCCCGTCGTGATGACCGCGATGGGCCGCGCCGCGGCGGCAACCTTGCCGCCGGCGGATGCGGACCGGCTCGAACGGCAGATCGCAGCCGAAGACGCCGCGCTGTGGTCCGCCTTCCGCGACAAATACCGGGCCGGAATCGCGCAATGCGCAAGCCGCGGCTTCTGCACCTGCTGGGGCGAGTACATCGCCTCGATCCACGCGGTCGCCGCGCCGCTGTTTCACGCGCGCGAAGCGAAGCAGTCGTTCTCGATCAATTGCGGCATCCCCGCGTTCCGGCTCCAACCGGGCCAGCTGGAGGGCGAGATCGGACCACGCATCACCGCGCTCGCCGACAGCATCCGCGCCATCGTCAAGGCGGCGGAGCCGGCAACCGAGACACGCAAGCAAAACAAGAAGGGCGCCAGGACATGAACAAGCAAGCTGGCGCCCCACGTCCGGGAGGCCATCATGACCATCACACGCCGAACATTGCTGGGCGCCCTTGCCGCATCCCTGTCGAGCCCGCCATTTTGCGCACGCGCTGAGGAGGCCTGGCCGTCACGCCTGGTGCGGCTGATCTCACCCTATGGACCCGGCGGCTCCAACGACATCTCGCTGCGTCTCCTGGCGGAGGAGTTCGGCCGCAGCCTGCATCAGCAGTTCATCGTCGAGAACAAGCCGGGCGCCGGCACGCGCATCGCCAACGATATGGTCGCGCATGCGCAGGGCGACGGTTACACACTGCTCTATGTCGCAGCCCCCTATGCCACCGCCGAAGCGCTGTTCGGCAAGCTGACCTACGCGCGAAAGGATCTGCAACCCGTGGCGATGGCGGTGATCGCGCCGCTGTTCTTGATCATCAGCGCGGACGCGCCGTTCAAGACGCTCCCCGAAATGATCGCCTATGGCAAATCGAAGCCCGACGGCCTCACCTTCGCTTCGCCCGGCGCCGGCTCGCAGCCGCACCTTGCCGGCGAGCTCCTGTTCCGGGACGCTGGCGTCAAGGGCCTCAACATCCCGTTCCGCGGCGACGCCGCTTCCTACACTGAGCTGCTCGCCGGCCGCGTCGACGCCACGCTGACCGCGCTGCCGACCGCCCTGCCCTACATCCAGAGCGGCAAGTTCATCGTGCTCGGCGTCGCCTCGCCCGAACGCAGCGCGCTCTACCCGCAGGCGCCGACCTTGCGCGAGCAAGGTTGTCCGAACGTGGCCGCCGCCGGCTGGTACGGCTTCATGGCGCCATCGACGACACCACGCGTGATCGTCGACAAGCTCCAGGCCGAGGTGCTGCACGCACTCGCCGAACCCGCAATCAAGGACAAGCTGACCGCGCAGGGCCTCGAAGTGCGCCCCGGCACCGCGGCCGAGTTTGGCCAATTCATCGACAACGAAACGCAGAAATGGACCAAGCTGATCCGCGACGCCGGCCTCAAGGGCGAATGACGATCGATGCGGCGCTCAGCGCCCTCCGGCACGGCGGCCACCGCTGCGGATGAGATCGTCGGATTCGTCGACGTGGTGCTGATATTCGGAGATCGCGCGATTGGCCATGCGGATCCGGTTCGTCTGCCCCTCCTCCACCATCACGGCGATACGCTGCGCCAGGAACACGCAGGCCTCGAATTCGTCGCGGATGGCGTCTGTGCGCACGAGAAAGTCCCAGGCAATGTCGTAGGCTTGCTCGGCGGCAGGGTTGCGGTAGTCGCTGAAGATAATGTGCATCATCATCGGCAAAGCCGGAGGGCCACTATCGTTCCTACCGGGCGGGCGCACAATCCGGTGTTCCGATTTTCGGACCGGGCGATTCGACGAGATCGCCGCGCCTTCACATCCACGAGCGCAGGAACGGTTGGCGACCCGCGTGATTGGTCCCCTCGTAAATCTTTGGGAGCAACAACATGCGTAAGACGATTCTGACGATCTTCACGGCCGCGATGCTGGCCGGCGCTTCAGTTGGCGCAGCTTCCGGCGGCACACCGCGTCGTTAGCGGGAGCAACGATCAGGCTCTTTCGAAATACGACCATGCGGCGCATGAGTGCGGCCTCGGCGAGCGCTCTTCCGCCGGGGCCGCATTCGTTTTTTTTGAACGCCTGAGGGATGAACTCAGAACGCGTTCAAGTGGCCGCGAGACATCTTTGCGAACGCGATCTCACCGCTTCATCCCGGCCACATACGCCGCCAGCTTGTCCAGCGTCTGGTAACCGTATTCGACGGCGCCGAATCCGATCATGCCATCGCGCTGCTCGGTGCTCGAGGCCAGCTGGCGCATCATCAACACGGTCTTGCCGTTGCTCTGCTCGGCAAAGGTGACGGTGAAGCGGAACATGCCGGGATCCTCGTCCTGGTCGACGCCGTGATCCATCTCCATCAGAGACGGCCGCTCAATGCGCCGGAAGCGCATGCGGTTCGGATAGACTGTGCCGTCGGGGCCGATCATGTTGAAGCGCCAGACGCCGCCAACGCGCACGTCGATCTCGAAGGTCTCGACCTTGAACCCTTTCGGCCCGAACCATTGCGGCAGATGCTTCGGGTCGGACCAGGCCTCGAACACGAGATCGCGCGGCGCGTCGATCACGCGCGACATCACGATCTCGCGGTCGAGCGACCATTGCGACAAGGCAGCATTGGCAGAATTCGTCATCACTCGGAACCTTTCCGTTTGGTTGTTCGGGACGGACGCTTGGCGGCCGCCCTCTCCTTCTCTTTCTTGAGCTTCATCACGTAGGCTTCGAACCGATCGAGCCGCGCCTCCCAGATCGCACGCTGCTGCTGGAACCAGTCTTCCGCGCTGAGCAGCGCATTCGGGCTGAGACGGCAGGTGCGCACGCGGCCGGATTTCTCCGACAGCACGAGCCCGCTCGTCTCCAGCACATGGATGTGTTTCATGAAGCTCGGCAGCGCCATGTCGAAGGGATCGGCGAGTTCGCCGACCGACGCCTCGCCCGCGCAAAGCCGCATCACGATCGCCCGCCGCGTGGGATCGGCGAGCGCGGAAAAAACCTGGTCGAGCCGAGACAATTGGTTAGCCATGAAGCTAACTATAGCGCCGCCACCACCCGGCGTCAATCATTGTTAGCTCATAGGCTAAGTGATTTTGTCGCGAGCCCACACGGGGGAACCCACAACGCGCAATCGTGAATTGGGGCGCGCGCTCGTTCACGTTAAGAGGGGCTCGGGGGCACATCATAGCTTGCGTCAGAGCCGTGCCGTCTATTGTCACCTCATCGCACCTCACCCGGCGAGCGGTTTGCCGGGCAGCGCTCGTTCCGCTCGCACTTGCCTGGTCCCGCCGCGCCTTGGCGGATTCCGACATGATCGCGCAGATGCGCGACATCGTCACGAACGAGCTGGCTCCGACCGCGACGCCGGACCATGCGGGCGGCCTTGCCGCCGCCCTCTATGCCGGACGCCATGTCGAGTTCTTCACTTACGGTCTTGCGGATGACGCCGCCAAACGGCCGGTGACGCCGGACACGCTGTTCAATCTCGCCTCCTTGCGCAAACCTTTCGAGGCGACCCTTGTGGCGCTCGGCGCGCTGCGCGGCGAGCTGCGGCTCGACGACCATTTGCCGACATACCTGCCGGAGTTGGACGGCGACTACATCCGCGACGTCACCGTCGGTGAGCTCGCCACGCACACCTCGGGGCTGTTGCTGCCGACCGACCATCCGCCCTGGCCTGACGAGCAGTTTACGCGCGACCAGTTCATCGCCATGCTGAACACCTTCGCGCCGCCGCCCGGCGTCGCACCCGGCCAGCAGCGCATCTACACCCATGCCGGCTACGTGCTGCTTCAGCTCGTGCTCGAGCGCCGCTACGGCGCTCCGATCGCGACCCTGATCGAACAGCGCATCCTTGGGCCGCTCGGCATGACCGCGACCTGCGTCCCCGAGCGCGGCGAAGACAACCGCGCCGTCATGGACGAGGCCTGGATGCGGCGCGCGGTCCAGGGCTATTCGGATCAAGGCATGGCGATCGGCCCGATCGGCAACCAGCAGAGCTATTTTGACTTTTCCGGCACCGGCCAGATGTTCTCCTCGGTGCGGGATCTCGCGAGCTTCGTTGCTGCCTGCGTCGACGGCCGCTCGGTCGATCCGCATTTGCGCGAGGCACTGCGGATGACGCAGCATGAGGCCTTCCGCGTCGATGAGAAGTTCGGACAAGGCATGGCCTGGGAGACCGTACGCCTGCCCGGCGTCACCGTCGTGGACAAGCCGGGCGGCCTCAACAACGCCTCCGGCTATATCGGCCTCGTGCCGGCGCGGCGGCTCGGCATCGTCCTGCTGGCCAATCGCGGCGAATATCCGCACGAGATCGCGCGCTACAAGATCCTGCCGGAACTGGCGCGGCTCGTCGCCTCACATTGAGGTGCTGCTCAAACCGAGCGCGTCAGCCCGCCGTCGACGCGGATGTTCTGGCCAGTGATGTAGGCCGCGCCGTCCGATGCGAGGAACGAGACCGTCGCCGCGATCTCCTCGACCTTGCCGTAGCGCTTCATCGGCACGTTGTCGCGGCGCGCGTCTAGCTGCGGCAGGCTGTCGATCCAGCCCGGCAGCACGTTGTTCATGCGGACATTGTCAGCGGCGTAGGTGTCCGTGAAGATTTTCGAGAAGGCGGCAAGGCCCGCCCGGAACACCGCCGAGGTCGGGAACATCGCGCTCGGCTCGAACGCCCAGGCGGTCGAGATGTTGATGATGGCGCCGCTCTTCTGCGCCTGCATCACCGGCGTCACCAGCCGGGTGGGACGGATCACGTTGAGCAGATACGTATCGAGGCCGGTATGCCATTGCTCGTCGGTGATCTCGGTGATCGGCGCGCGCGGCCCATGGCCCGCGCTGTTGACGAGCACGTCGATGCGTCCCCATTTGGCCAGCGCGCCGTCGACGAGACGCTTCAGATCGTCACTGGATTTGTTCGAACCGGTGACGCCGAAGCCGCCGAGCTCGGCGGCCAGGGCCTCGCCTTTGCCGGAGGACGATAGGATCGCGACGCAAAACCCGTCCGCTGCCAGCCGCCGCGCGGCCCCTGCCCCCATGCCGCTGCCGCCCGCAGTGACGAGTGCAACCTTCTCCGCCATGAGCGATTCATCCTCTGTGATATCGTTGAGGCGAGCCACAGGCCCAGCCTATCATGAGGCCTTCTACCGCCGGACCCGCCGTCAGGTCCACCGTCGAGAGCATCCGTCATGAGCGATTTGCAGATCCGCAATTTGCGTCCCGAGGAGATCGCCGTCGCCATCGACTGGGCCGCGGCGGAGGGTTGGAATCCGGGCCTGGCCGATGCTGCCTGCTTCGCGATCCCTGACGCGCAAGGTTTCTTCGTCGGCGAGATCGACGGCGAGCCGGTCGCGACCGTCTCCTGCGTCAATTACGATGACCGCTTCGCCTTCCTCGGCTTCTACATCGTGCGTGCAGACTTTCGCGGCAGCGGCCACGGCCTGCGCATCTGGAACGCGGCGATCGCGCATGCGGGCGCCCGCGTAATCGGGCTCGACGGCGTGGTCGCACAGCAGGACAATTACAGGAAATCGGGCTTCCAGCTTGCCTACGCCAATATCCGCTATGGCGGCATCGTGACCGCACCACCGAAACCGCCCGCCGAGGTCGTCGCCCTCGACAAGATCCCGTTTGCGCTTGTTGAAGCCGATGACGCCACCGTCTTCCCTGCCCCGCGAAGCGCCTTCCTGCGCGCCTGGATCAACACATCGGGCCATGTCGGCCGCGCGCTGCTCCGCGATGGCAAGCTTGCCGCCTGGGGCGTGATCCGGCCGTGCCGGACGGGCCACAAGATCGGCCCGCTCGTCGCCGACGATCGCACGGCGGCGGAAGCGATCGTGCAAGCTTTGCTGGCGAGCGCAGACGGCGGCGAGGTCTTTCTCGATGTCCCCGCCGTCAATCGCGAGGCCATCGCGCTCGCGGGCGAGCTCGGGCTCAAGCCGGTATTCGAGACGGCGCGGATGTACACCGGGCCGATCCCGCCGCTGCGCATCGACCGCGTCTTCGGCGTGACCAGCTTCGAGCTGGGCTAGTTCAGTAACAGCGCATGATGTTGACGGTGTGCTCGCCGCCGCCGCGGCCGGGCACCGTCACCTGCTCCGTCGGGCAGCTCGGCACATACGGCCGGTCGGAGGGCACGACGTTCGGCGGGAAGCGATGCGCCCAATCCCAGGGAACGTCATACGTATAGGTGTAGCGCACGTCATTGGAGAGCGGCTGCGCCGCCTCGCCGAAAGGCTGGCTGTACGTCGCGCCGTCGTAGAAGAACCCGCCCCCGCCCGGCCAGTAGACCCAGGGATTGCTGCGGCGGTGGAACCGGGCTCCCGGCCCGATCGGCGCACGCGCCATTGCGCCTGACGGCACGGCGGTGACGCCATGCGGCGCGGCGCCGCCGGGTCTGGCAAAACTGTCGTTGGGGCTAAGGAGCAGCGCGGCTGCGCTGAGCGAGGCGAATAGCGCCCCTTGTGATCTCGACATCATGATACGCACCAACTCGTTTGGCTTCGCAGGTAGCGGCTCCCCACCGCACGCTAGGCCGGGCTCTCGCCCGCCCGCAAACGTATAATTAATTATTGGTTAAGACACGGGATTAACGGGGAACATGGTGCGGCAGAACGCCCGGATTCCCGTCCCGTTTGCGCCACTTCGTTCCGCAGCGCGCGATTCATAACCAGTTGATCGGAGTTGATCGCTCCCGGCCAATACGTCCGGAACGCGCCCGCATTGCAACCGTTGGCCCCCGACACAAGCAAGGAGCACTCGAATGCAGAACAAGTCAAAACTCCTCTGCCTGGTCACGGCATCGCTCGTTGCAGGCGCTACAGCCGCATCGGCGCAGGGCTACTACGATTGGAACGGACCGCGCGTGGGTTGGGACGCGCCCGCCTACGAACCGGTTCAGCCGGGCGCGTACTATCCTGACGTCGCCGGACCGTATGGCGCGTACTACGGCACTCGCCATCCGACCCCGAGCTCGACGCAGGGCGATGTCGGCCCTGACGGCAACAACAACGGCACGCTGACCGGCGGCTATCGCTGGTAGCGACCGGGCTTCATTTGCACGACCCGCCGCCTTCATCGAGCGGCGGGTCGTTCTTTTGCGACCTACGTATTGTGAGCTGAAGAAGCGCCGTTGCCGCCGGCTGCGCGATAATGGCCGTAGCCCGGATGGAGCGCAGCGTAATCCGGGACCGCTGTGTCCGCACGGATGGAATCCCGGATTGCGCTGCGCTCCATCCGGGCTACAAGACCTTGCGTTGCCTGACGGGCAAAACACGCGAGCCGTGGGTCAACGCGCGCTGTCCAAAATATTCCGCTTTACCGAAATTCGGAAATAGCGTATGTGCCGCTGCAACCCGGCCCAAGGAAGAGGGGCGTATCGCGATCGTCACGAACGCGGGTCGGGCGGCGGTGGACGTGGACCACACCGGCGCGAAAGGCTTCGCAGGGCGGGCAACCGTGAGCGAACGCGTCACGCCAACGACAGGTGCGGTTCGCGTACGGCCAAATCGTGTCGTCCTGGCGCCCGGGGTCTGTGCGCCAAGTCTGGCGGTGATGTGGCGGCCCGACCGGGTCCGCAGCATCAGCCATCCGCAAGGCGACGGGGGCAATAGTGCATCGCTCCCCGGGGAGAGCACGACATAAGCCGTTCCAACCACTGCGCAGGGAAGGCCGGGATGTCTCCGGTTGCCCTGTTTCCCGCTATGCATTGAAGCACACGCAATCTGCTCTCGGCATGGCGGTCCATAGGAGCCAACCGGCTCCCGGTCTTCCCTGCGCCCTCTTTCAATTATGAGGGCAAGGCATCGAAGCAAAGCTCGGGCGAACCAGCCGCGAGGATGCGAAGCTGTGTCTGCAATCGAAATGCGAATGATGAGCGACCATGCCGCCTCAAACTCCGTCATTGCGAGGAGCCCTTGCGACGAAGCAATCCAGGACTGCCTCCGCCGAGGGATTCTGGATTGCTTCGCTGCGCTCGCAATGACGATGTTGAAGCAGCTGTGCACCAAACTGCGGTCTCGTGCCCCGGCTCTGCAGCGCAGCGCCTCTTCGGCGATGCGCTGCAGAGCCGGGGCCCATGCAACAGCGAAGCGCGCCGCCCTCCTAGGTCCCGGCTCGGCGCCGCAACGCCAAAAGCGTTGCAGCGCGTCCGGGATGCGCGAGTGCTCTGCCCTTCTTTGCACGCTTCTCCGCTCTTGTAACAAAACGGTCATGCAGCGAAACTAAACGAATCCGGGGCCGCGGTCAGCGGCCGAGCCGCCTCACCGCAGGGAGAGATTCGATGCGCCGTTCACTGGTGTTGCTGTCCGCCGGACTGACAGTCCTGTCCACCGGACTTGCCTCTGCCCAGAACAACACGCCCCGCAACCTGATCCTGTTCATTCCGGACGGTCTTCGCGCGCTGAAGGTCACACCGGAGACGGCGCCGGCCATGGCCGAGGTCCGCGACAAGGGCGTCAACTTCAAGAACCCGCATTCGCTCTTCCCGACCTTCACCATGGCCAACGGCTCGGCGATGTCGACCGGACACTATCTCGGCGATACCGGCGTGTTCTCCAACACGATCTGGACCAACTACACCTCCGGCCCCGCCGGCGACACGGTGGTCCCCTTCATCGAGAACGACGCCGTGCTCGGCGATATCGACGAGCATTTCAAGGGCAACTATCTGAACGAAGAGACTATCTTGAAGATGGCCCGCGCCAAGGGCCTCAGCACGGCGGCGATCGGCAAGGTCGGCCCGACCTACCAGTTCGACCACACCGACAAGCCCGAGAAGGCCGGTCTGCATTCGATCGTGTTCGACGATTCCACCGGCGGCAAGAACGGCGTGGCGCTCTCGGACGAGGTGAAGGACGCGCTGACCAAGGCCGGCCTGCCCACCGCCACGCCGCCGCGCGGTGACAATTCCAAGGCGGGCGATGCCAAGACGCCGGGCACCACGGTCGCCAACGTCGCGCAGCAGGCCTATTTCGCCGATGTCGCCACCAAGGTGGCGCTGCCGATGTTCAAGGCGCGCAACAAGCCGTTCGTGCTGGTGTTCTGGTCGCGCGACCCCGACGGCAGCCAGCACAATACCGGCGACAGCCTCAACCAGATCAAGCCCGGCATCAACGGCCCCACCTCGATGGCCGGCATCAAGAATGCCGACACCAACCTCGCCCAGCTCCGCAAGGCGCTCGACGAGCTCGGGCTAGCCGCCTCGACCAACATTATCGTTTCCGCCGACCACGGCTTCTCGACCATCTCCAAGGAGAGCAAGACCAGCGCCTCGGCCAAGGTCAGCTATGACGACACGCCGAAGGACTTTTTGCCGATGGGCTTCCTGGCGCTCGACCTTGCGAAAGCGCTCGACCTGCCGCTGTTCGACCCCAACGACAAGAATGCGAAGGTCGAGGGCAACAAGCATCCCAAGGCCGGCAACGGCGTGCTCGGCAAGGATCCGACCAAGCCCGATCTCGTCGTCGCCACCAATGGCGGCTCCGACCTGATCTATCTGCCGAGCAAGGATAAGAAGCTGGCGGCGAAGACGATCAAGGCGCTGCTCGAGCAGGACTACGTCTCCGGCCTGTTCGTCGAGGACTCGCTCGGCCGCTTCCCCGGCACCCTGCCGCTGTCGAGCATCAATCTGCGCGGCAAGTCGGCGACCCCGACGCCGTCGATCGTCGTCAACTTCCGCTCCTACGCCAGCGATTGCGGCGAGGCGCCGACCAACTGCTCGGTGCAGGTCGCAGACACCGTGCTGCGCCAAGGCCAGGGCATGCATGGCAGCTTCAGCCGCGGCGACACCATGAACTTCATGGCCGCCATCGGCCCGGACTTCAAAGCCGGCTACGTCGACGAAGTCCCGGTCAGCAACGCCGACGTCGGCATGACCGCTGCCCGGCTCATGGACCTGCGCGGCGCGCAGAATGGCGATCTCGTCGGCCGCGTGATGTCGGAGGCCATGCCCAACGGCACGGTGCCGAAGGCCTATGCCGGCACGCTGAAGTCCAAACCGGCCGAAGGTGGCCTGATGACCGTGCTGAACTTCCATCGCGTCGGCAGCCAGCGCTATTTCGATGCCGCCGGCTTCCCCGGCCGCACGCTCGGGCTCGAGGTGGAGGGCGGCAAACAAAAAACGGCTGGGAAGTAACCCCGCCGCTTCATCGCGTCCTCGATTGAGACGCGTAAATCTACATGCCCAAATCTTACATGCCGATGTCGAACACGTTCGGCAATTGGCCCGCCAGAGGCAGCGCGGTGGCGCCCAGGAAGGTCGCCACCATCGCCATCAGGCGACGGTTGTTGTGGCGCTTGCCGCGCATCTGCCCGGCGATCCACTCCAGCATCTCACTGTTGACCTTGGAGGCATAGGACGGCGCCCAGCTCTCGATCTCGGTGTCGGCCGACAGCGCGACGCTGCGCGGCGGCACCTTCAGACCCGAGGCGCTGGCGGCATAATGGGCGACGGCCTTGGCGAGCAGGTCGTCGAACCGGCCACCGTCGGTGCGCTCGGTCGCGGCCTCATTGATCTCGAACAGCACTTCGGCTTCAGTGCGGCTGATCGGCTGGTCGTTGACGGCGGTGGCGGTCAGGATGCGTACGCACCAGGCGGTGTCATCGGCATCGAGCGAACGGGAGAAATGCACCCTTCCCTTGGTGGTCGGGCCTTCCCCCGTGATCACGCCGTCGCGCACGATGCTCAGTGCATGGGCCGCGGTATCGCGGCAGGACGGTTCGAGGGACGACGACTCGGTAGGCTTAGGCGCAGCGGCAGACATAGTTCACTTCCAGATTTCTTCTGATCGGCCAGCATTTTCATGCCGACGTAAAGGGGTGGTTAACGATTCGATACGGGGATCGCGACTTTTCTAGATGGTTGCCAATTGGTCGCTGTTAGGACCATTCTGGTTCTAGGAAGCGCCGGGCGAGCGTGATGAAAGTCATAAAAGGCATTATCGGGGCAATCGCGACCGTGTGATCCCGGATGGAGATGTTTCGCCGCAGGCGCCGCTGTAACAGAAAGGTGCTAGGAAATCGGCTCTTCAAAGAAGGAATTCACATTTTACTTGAGCCGGTTCACTTGACCTCTCCGGCATTCTATACTGACGACGACCGCAAAAGATGAATTCTAAAGTAAATTCAACGAGATGAGGTAGAACCATGACACTTCCGATCGGCGCCACCGCACCCGACTTCGAAGCCGAGACCACCGAAGGGAAGATCAAGTTCCACGACTGGATCGGCAACAGCTGGGCCCTGCTGTTCTCGCACCCGAAGGACTTCACGCCGGTTTGTACGACCGAGCTCGGCGCTCTCGCCAAGTTGAAGCCGGAGTTCGACAAGCGCGGCGTCAAGCTGATGGGCCTCTCGGTCGATCCGGTCGACCGCCATTCCAAATGGTCGGAGGACATCAAGGAGACGCAAGGCGCTGCGCCGAACTATCCGATGATCGGCGACACCGATTTCAACGTCTCCAAGCTCTACGAGATGCTGCCGGCCTCGACCTCGGGCGATCCCCTCACCCGCACGCCGGCCGACAACCAGACCGTCCGCAACGTCTTCGTCATCGGGCCGGACAAGAAGATCAAGCTGGTGCTGGTCTACCCGATGACCACGGGGCGAAACTTCCAGGAGATCCTCCGCGCCATCGACTCGCTCCAGCTCACCGCCAAGCATCGCGTCGCGACGCCGGCCGACTGGACCCAAGGGCAAGACGTCATCATCGCGGGCTCGGTCTCCAACGACGAGGCCAAGACGATCTACCCGCAGGGCTGGAAGGAGCCGAAGCCCTACATCCGCATCGTGCCGCAGCCGAAGTGACTTTCGGCGGTCGCCGATAGCGACTGCAAAATGGTCCGAAGGACCAGACCTCAGGTGCGCAATTGCGCACCGGGGTTCGGTGCTAGCGCACCGCCCCGGAACGGCTGCGTTGGATCACGCCGCGTGGACGCGGTCGAGGAAGCCGTCGACCTCGGCCTTCAGATGCAGGCTCTCGCCCGACAGCGCCTGGGCGGAGGCAAACATCCGGCTCGAGGTCTCGCCGGTCTCGCTCGCACCCTTGGCGGCGTGACGGACATTGACGGCGACATCGGCCGTGCCCGACACCGCGGCGCGAACGCTGGCCACGATGTTGTGGGTCGCGCTTTTCTGCTGCTCGACCGCAGCCGAGATCGAGCCGGCGATGCCGCTGATGCGCTCGATGGTCTGGCTGATCGCCTTGATGGCAGCGACCGATTCCTCGGTCGCGAGCTGCATGCTTTCGATCTGGTTCGAGATCTCGTCGGTCGCCTTGGCGGTCTGGCCGGCGAGCGTCTTGACCTCCTGAGCCACCACCGCGAAGCCGCGGCCGGCATCGCCCGCGCGCGCGGCCTCGATGGTGGCATTCAGCGCCAACAGGTTGGTCTGCTCGGCGATCGAGGTGATCAGCTTGACGACGTCGCCGATGCGCGCGCCGGCTTCCGAGAGCTGCGCGATGCGCTGATCGGTCGCCTCGGCCTGCCGCACCGCCTCGGCGGAGATCTCGTTGGATTCCTGCACCCGGCGCGTGATCTCGGAGATCGATTGAGACAGCTCGTCGGAGGCTGACGCAGCCGAACGCACGTGCTCGGAGGCGTTCTCGGAGGCTCCGGCGGACCGCGCCGACAGATCGGCGGTGGAGCGCGCGACATCGGTAAGCTGCCGCGCCACGCGCTCGAACTCGCCCGACGATGTCAGCACCTTGTCGAGGATACCGCCGACGCTGCCGCGGAACTCCTCGACGAAGTTGCGCAGGTCGGATTTGCGCTGCTCGGCAGCCGCAGCTGTGGCCGCCGCCTGCTCGCTGCGCAGGCGCGCCCGCTCCAGCGAATTGCTCTTGAACACCGCGACCGTGCGGGCGATTTCGCCGATCTCGTCGGCGCGGTCCTCGCACTCGATCGCAACGTCGCTCTGGCCGTTGGCAAGCGCCGTGAGCGAATGCGTGACCGAGGTGAGCGGTTTCGTGACTCGGCGGACGATCACCAAGGTGAGGATCAGGACCAGGAGCGCGGCGAGACCCGCGGCGGCGGCCATGCTCTCGATCGCCTGGGACAGCATGCTCTCGAACTGGGCCATCGGAATGCCGACATAGAGGATGCCGGCGACCTTGCCGGTCGCGTCCAGAATCGGGAAATAGGCGGTCATGAACGTCTTGCCGAACAGCGTGGCCGGTCCCTTATAGGCCTCGCCACGACGCAGCGGCGCCTGCCCCGGATGATCGGCGGCAAGCTGGGTGCCGACGGCGCGGTCGCCATTTTCCTTCTTCACGTTGGTTGAGCGTCGCACGAATTGCCCGCTCGCCTCGTCGAACACGAACAGGGTCGCATTGCCGCCGACATAGGACACCGCGCGATCGACGATGGCGTGATCCCTGAGGTCGGGCATCTTGGGAATCTCGGCGCGCTGGACAGCGCCATCCCGGATCATGATCTTGACGTCGGGAACGGTCTCGGCAAAGGCCAAAGCCAGCGTGCGCAGATTGACTTCGATGTCGCGGAGCGCGCGATCATTGAAGGCGGATGTCAGCGACCAATAGCCGGCGCCGACCACGAGCGCCGTATTCATGGCGATCAGCAGTACCGCGCACAGGACGGCCTTGGTGCCGAGCTTGAACTGCGGCAGGAACTTCGCCGAGAGAAGGTTGGACATGGATGGAATGACCCCCGTAATTCCTGCATATTCGTGCAATCGGCTTACGGCCCCATTAACGACCGTTCGCACCGCGGCCCGCGCCATGCTTTCCAAATCGTAAACGAGGACACCTCTGACCAGCGGCCCGTGCTGGCGCCTGGCGCCCCCTGCCCGCATCGAAGGAGCTGCGTCCTGCGCCAAAGATCGCAAGCGATGCCATCGAAAGCCGGGCGCTGGGTGCCGGGGCTGAAGAGCCTGCCGGCGAAGCTGATCCACCCGCCGTAGCAGGCGACGCCGATCGAGCTTGCGAGCGCGGGCATCATGCCCGCAGCTGATCGTCGATCATGCCAAGGGATGCGAGCGCTCGCCGCCTACGCAAAGATCCGCAAAGGTTGAGCGTTGCTTTGACACAATTTTGAAACCCGCTATCGTCATCGCTTCGTTCAAACAATGGGGGACGACATGGACGACGAGAAGCCGATCACAGAGCAGGCGATGGGCACGATCACCACCGCCGTGGAAGCGACCAAGGACGCCGCGGTCACCGCCGTCAAGCAGGTGAAGAAAGCCGCCAAGAAGGTCGCGAAGAAAGTAGCGCCGAAGAAGGCTGCGAAGAAGAAAGCCAAGAAGACTGCGAAGAAGACGCCGAAGAAAGCCGCAAAGAAATCGTCCAAGAAAGCCGCGAAAAAAGCCGCCAGGACGTCTGCGAAGAAGGCCGCCAAGAAAGCCTCCAAGGCGAAGAAGAAGGCCAAGAAGGCCAAGCGCTGATCGCACTCAGAGCATATCTCCGGGTGCGGGCGCGCCCGGAGACAGCTCCAGCGCCAGCCTACCCTCGCCGTTTGGCTGCGCGCCGTCCCACCCTAGCACGAAACGGGCAACACACGTCAGGGCTGTGCGCGCTGGATATAGCTAAGAGCGTCGATTGACTACAAAGACCGCTGCGGCGCAGAGCGCCATGCCGGCAATGGCAACTGCGTCCAGCTTTTCTCCGAACAGCAGATAGGCCATCAGCGCCGTCACGGCCGGCACCAGATAGAACAGGCTCGCGACCGAGGTTGCCGCGGCGTGGCGGATCAGCCAGTACAACAGCCCGATCGATCCAACCGAGAGCGCGACGGCCAGCCAGGCGAGCGCAAGCACGAATTCTCGCGTCCAGTGCACCACACGGTCTTCGAACAGGAAAGCTCCGATCGCGAAGAAAATGGTGACGGACACGTATTGCACGAGATTGCCGGCGCGCCAGTCGATGTGATTGCAGTAGCGGCGCTGGTAAAGCGTGCCGAGCGTGATGCTGATCAGCGAGACCACCGAGGCGAGCCAGCCGAGCCCGGCTTCGCCGGTCATCGGGCGGTTGTGCAGGATCAGCACGACCCCGCCGAGGCCAAGCACGAGGCCGGCCCATTGCAGCTGCGTCACCTTTTCGCCGAGCCAGCGATTGGCGATGGTCGAGGTCAGGATCGGCTGCAGGCCCGGAATCAGCGCGGAAAGGCCGGCCGGAATCGAATGCGCGATCGCGATCGCGGTGCCGCCGAGATAGAAACCGTGGACCAGAATGCCGGCGACCGCGCTGTGCGCAATGCCGGTGCCATCAGGCCATTTCGGCCGCGCAATGCCTGCGATGATCGCCATCAGGCCGACCACGATCGCCATGCGGATGGCGAGATAGGTCAAGGGATCGGCATTGTTGACGACGTATTTCGTGCCGATGAATCCGGTGCTCCAGAGCAGGACGAACAGGATCGGCGCCGCGCGGGCGGTCAGGGCTTCCGAATGATGGTTCATTGCCGCCCTCCTTGCCCGATGGGGCCCCATGCGGCAATACGAATTTCCGGACGAGCGATGCTGCACTGCGACGGGCAGCGGAAGCCGCGGCTCAGCCGCTCACCATTCTTCCGGACAAGGATCGATGATTTTCCAGAGCTCGACCCCGTTCTTGATCTTCTTCATGTCGGTGGTGAGCCCGCCATTGCGGCGGATCCAGTCCTTCACCTTGTCGGGGTAGTAGGACATCAGATCGGAGGTGCCCTCGGCGCTGGTGACCTTGATGCCGAAGGTGAAGGCCTTGTCGTAGTAGGCCTGGTGGAAGCCGAGGCTGGCGCGCGGCGTCACGCAGATCTTGTTCATCGGCACGATGCCGAGCACGAGCGTGCAGGCCGAATTGCAGATGCCGTCGATGATGACGCGCTCGCCCTTCTCGCGCACGCGCTTGTACTTGGCCTTGTACTCCTCGACATAGCCGCCGTGGTCGCGGGTGATGTGCAGCTCGGCGCGCGCCGGCGTAGCGGCGGCGAGGCAGAGCGACAGCAGGCTCAAAAGCGGGATGCGCATGGCGACGTGACGGCGAAAGCCTTCAGGAATGGACCGGCCTCGAAGGAGCCCCCCAAGGGCCGGCAGCAGGATTCTTAGCCGAATAGTCTTTGGTCATACTTGTGTGGGGAATTCGTTAAGCATCCCGAAAAGGCCAAAAATGGGCAGCTTTCGACCGCCTGTCCGGCAATTCTGTCACACCCACCCGGAAATCTGCGGGGTTGGGCCTGATTCCGCGCTTCCGAACCGATGTCCTGGCCACCCGAAATTGCTATAAATGGCCGACCTATTCGCGGGTTCCGGAGAATCGAGATGAGCAAGTTGAAGCTTGTAGCCGCAGTTGCTGCCCTGTCGGCTGCAATCCTAGCCCCTGGCCTCGCGGAGGCGCGGGGACATCACCGGTATCACCGCTCCTACACCAACCCGCTGCCCTACCCGATCAGCTATCTGCACAATTACGGACCCGGCATCACCCCCGGCACCTTCGCCTATTACGACGGCCCGTCCACCAACCACTGCTACCGGGGCGCGGCCGCCTATATCGGCCAGGACGGCCGCCGGCACCCCTGCTACTGAGGCCGCCGCGCGTCCTTCCCCGCGGGCGCCCCTATCTAGCGGCGCCCGACCGCAGCAATTGCCTCTCGATCTCGTAGACCGGCAGCTTGACGAGGTCCTTGCCGACCTCGCCCTGAAGCGCCCTGCGCACGACATCGGAATAATCGGCGCGGATCATGCCCAGCGCACGCGGTGAGGCCACCATGGTCAGGGCCGAGGTCTCTCCCGCGCTGACGGCGGCATCGAGACGGCCGGCCAGGCTCCGCAGGAAGGCACGCTCGGCCTCATCGTGCCAATCGGTTTGTTCGACGGAGCTGCGCGCCCCGCCGGCCGCTCCATGCAATCGACCCGGCGCATCGGTCCCTTGTGCGCCGGTCGAGGGATTGGGCTGCTCATGCACTTCCCTGGTGTGAAGGTTCGGAAACATCTCGTCGCCGAGATTTTCCAGAATGAGCGCCTTGCGCCCGTCGCACACGACCAGCCAGTCACCCTTGTCCAGTCTCATCTTGTCCATTGCACAGCTCCAAGCAACCCGTGGGCCTGCTCTTCGCATTCCTCGAAAGGCTGGCCATGCGGCAAGACTAGGGATGAAGCCGCGCCGGCGAATTGCGCAGGATCAAGGATGGCGGCGATGTCGTGCGGCACCTGCCGGCGCCAGCGCAACATTGGTCAGACGCTCGAACCTGGAATAGTCTGGCGCATTAAGGTCACGCCTGCGGCGGGCTCGCTGAAGATTTGTTCATCAGCATTACATTTCGGTTCCGCCACAATTTGATCAGAACATCATCGATATCCTGCATCGCGTCAGCGGAGGAAGACATCATGAAGCTCAAGATTGGCCTCGTCGCCGCATCCCTGTTCGGTGCCCTCGCGGTATCGCCGGCGGCGTCCGCCATGCCCATCGCGCCCGCACCTGCAACGCCAGAGGTCTCCGGCGTCGAGCAGGTCCGCATGGTCTGCAACGCCTGGGGACGTTGCTGGTGGCGTCCGAATTATTATGGGTATTACGGACCGCGGCCGTACTACGGCCCCAGGTATTATGCGCCGCGCTACTACGGCCCACGCTATTATGGCTACGGCTATCGCCGCTGGTGATATCGAAGGGGCCCTTGGGGCCCCTTCGCTTTTGCGAGACCGTAGAGCGCCTACCCTGACCATCTGTGCGGCCAGCCTGGAGCAATTCCAAAACTGATCTAGATCAAAGATGAAATCAGTCACTTCGTCATTGTACGGAGATGGCCGATTTGATCGTTTTCCGGTGCCCCCAGACGGGCATGAATGTCCAGACGCATTTGGAGAAGGGACAAAGACAGGAGGGGCGGAGCTTTGCATCCTTTGCCTGTCCCGCGTGCACGCGCCTGCATTTCATCGACCTCGCTTCCGGCCAACCGATAAGCAGAGAAGGTTGACGGTGACATTGATCTGCCGTGCCTCATGGCATGAGGTCCGCAATACTACGGCACGAAATCCGATTTACTGAAGCATGATGTTTCGCCATTGATGGCGATGCACCGACATCCATTTGCGTGTCACATTGCAGCAGCCGCCCAGACGCATGTTGTTCGACGCCCTCGTCCCGTCCTCCGCGCTCCAGCTGATCGGCTTTGCCGACGTCGATGCGTTTCGGCCGATCGAGTCGATGGAGGACGCGAGGAGCATTCCGCTCGACGTTGCGAACTTCGCGGCGGCCCGCGCCGTCGTCTCCCTGCCGGCATGCCGCATCGTCGTGATGAGGTCGTTCGCGCGCATCCTCGACACCGCTTATCGGATGCCGGGCGGGATGGTGATCCTGGCGATGACCGACGACCTTCAGGCCAACTTCAGGGGTGTGGATCTCGACGCCCGCTTCTTCGTTGCACTGCGCGGCAACGATGAATGTCACTACGTCGAACCCCAGACCAATCATCACGCGATGATCATCCTCTCGCCTACCTTGCGAGACCGGGGCTGGTTCGATCGTGCCGACGATTTGCGGGCCCATGTCGCGAACCGGCCGGCCCTGCTCCACGCACGTCAGCTCCTGCTCGACATTCTGCGAACCGCATCGGTGCAGCCGCTCCTGTTCGAGACCACCGAGGTAGCCGCCCATCTCCAGGAAGGCCTGCTGCTCGCGCTCGATGATCTATTTCGGATCGATCCCCTGTCAGATCGGAGCACCTCCGTTCGTAGCGAGCGGTCGATCAAACTCGTTCAGCAGATCGACGATTACGTCGCAGCCTATCCGACCGCTCCGATCTATACGGCCGATCTCGCCAGCGAGTTTGGCGTCTCGATCCGGACGCTCGGCGGCGCGGTCAGCAAGGTGCGTGGCATGAGCCTGCACCAGTACATTCGCCTCAAAAGACTGTGGGCAACCCGCGCTCGCCTGCTCAAGGGCGGCGGCGCCACCGTCGCTACATGCGCGCGCGCTCAGGGTTTCCATCATCTCGGTGAGTTCGCCGCAGCATACCGCGCGACCTTCCACGAGGCGCCCTCGGACACGCTGGCCCGTGGCCGGCAAATCCGAGTGTCGGCAGGCTGACGCTGCCAGCCCACGCGATGGTGACCGGCATCAGTGCTGATACAGAACAGATCTAGAACGCAGGGAGGCGTGGCGCGCTCGGAAGGATTCGAACCTCCGACCCTCGGAATCGAAATCCGATGCTCTATCCAGCTGAGCTACGAGCGCCCTGGCCCAGCATTGGGCCGCAACCGAGCTTATCCACTGCTGGCGAGTCCGCGCAGCAGACGGCGTTCGGATGGGTTCGAATTAGCAGAGAGGCCGAACAATAAAAAGCCCCACCCGCCTCCGTTCAAGATGAGTCAAAGGTGCTCTCACCAGGTCGTGTTGAAAAGGCCGAAATGCGGCTGCTGGGCCATCATCATCGGCTGTGCCTGTTGCGGCGCCCGATGCGTCCTGACGACCTTGCGCTTGGGCTGAGCCTGGGCCGGAGAAGCCGCAGCAGCCTGAACCTGGGCCTCGGTCTTCCGGGCTGCGGCGGCGGTATCGGCCTTCGGGCCCGGCGTGAATTGGGCGAACGTCTCGCGGACCCGCACCTTGGCCGACATCTCGGCCAAGGCGGGCGACATGCCAGCCTGCACTGGCGGCTGGGGCGCAACGACGGCGGCGGTCTTCATCGCAGGCGCGGCGACCGTCGGCTGGCTGGTGTCGAGCACGACACGCTCAGGCAAATGGCGATCGGACCGGATTCGGATCAGCGGCTGGTCGTTGCTCGCGGTCGCAACAGCTTGCGCCACGGGTGCTGCCGGCAGCATGAAATCCGCCGCAAACAACAGTGTGAGCAAAGCTCCACCGACAAAGATGAAATACCGAAAGATGGGCATTGGCCGCGCTCCGCCCCCCGCATCCCCGCGTGGGCTCTTCGCCTTAACAGGCGATTCTCTAGTTGGTTCCTGGCCCTGCCCCTTTGGTTCAAATGGCAACGCCAAGTATTTTGGCCAAGACCTGCGGATGGTAACTTTTGCGCTATCCGGAAAAATGCCGCCCTTTAGGCGCGGCGTGCTGCAACCAGCGAACACTTCGCCTGGTCGGCATTCACATTGACGAAGCCGACGGGAATATGCGCATAGGTCTTGCGGCCCTTCATGCTGACAGGGTCCGCCAGCACACGACTGCGATCAGTGAGATGACTGCCGTCGCGCCGCGCGAACACGCAGACGATCTCGACGTCCTTTACGGCATAGTCGTTGTCGTTTCGTAGCGTGAACGTCACCAGCGCCTTCGAGCCGAGGCCGCCGCGGCGCCAGGTCTGCGATGAAATCCTGAGACGATCGAGTTCTGCCATTGCCGGCGCCTGTGCTTCGGACGCTGGCGAGCCCGCGGCTGCCGCATCGCCTGAAGGAGCCGTCTCGACGGCTGCCAGGCCGGTCGTCACCGGTTGCGCGCTATTGCCTTTGGAGAGAGGCAGTAGCATCCAGATTCCGCAGCCGACAATGATCGCTGCCAGCAGCCATAGCAAGCTTCGGCCAAACGAGACGCTCGCAACCGTCACGGCCCGCGCCAATCGCTCGCCAATCCCGGCGAAGCGCCCCAACCCGAACCGGTCAAGCCTAACGTCCATGGTTTTCATCACCGACAGCGGCTGAAGCACGTCCTACGACGGACTAGGCCACCGTTTCACTTAATCGGGAACACGAACTAAGGTTCCCGGCCCGTTGCGAATCAGCAAAGACAGTGGCGATCGCCGGCTGGGGCCGTTACACATGCGGCGCAACATCGAAAGACCGCGTTGGGAGAAAATGAAATGCCAGTCGTCACTTGGGATCACGTCCATCTGCGCAGCCCCGATCCGGAGGCTACGGCAGCCTGGCTGCGGGATATCCTCGGTGGCGAGATCGTGCGCGCGCCCGGACGGATCGACGTGAACCTTGGCGGCGCCAGGATCTTCATCGCGCCGCTCGAGGGCGACGCCGCCGTCAGCCCGCCGCCCCCGCATCCGCATCAGGGCCTCGATCATTTTGGTCTGACGGTAAAAGACATCGACGCCGTCGCCGCCGAGATCAAGGCCAAGGGCGTCACCTTTACGCGCGAGCCGACGACGATCAGGCCCGGCGTACGCATCTGCTTCATCCGCGGCCCCGAAGGCATCACCATCGAGCTGCTCGAGCGCGACAAGAAGTATACCTGACGCGACGCGAGCGGCATCAGGCATCGGCCTTCCGAGCGCAGCGCTGCCCGGTGTGTCTACGTCATGCTACCGGGCATAAAGCAGCGGATGGTGACGCCCATGTAGCCGTAGATCGGCCAGACCATGGTCCGTCCGACCCGGTTCGGCTCCGAGATCACGGCTTCCTCCGGCACGTCCACCCAGACGAGTTCCTGCGGCTGGCCATCGATGGCGGAGCCATAGCGCGGGACGCGGACACGATAGTGCCCGTCCTTGCTATCCCAGTCGGAGTCCGAGAGCGCCGAGCCGTCGGCGTCGGAGCAGCAAGGCCCCTTGCCGCTACGCAGACCGTCGAACCAGGCCTTCAAATCCGCATTGGTGTTGACGAACTGGCCACGGTCACGCGCGTGCCCGAAGGGAGCCGCGAGCGCAATCAGGCCCAAGGCGCACACCAGCCTTGTCACGCTTCGCCAGCGTGTCGCGCTGCCGATCCGCCGTCGTTCGCTTTTGCAATTCGTGGGACGCGCACCGTACAGACGCGGCTCATCGCCGCCGGAATCGATCCAGTTGCTCACGTTCGTCTTGCTCCAGCACTCCGCGGCCAGTGCAACAATGGTTATGCATTTCGCGGGCCAACTCCGATTCGCAACGTTCGGCCTCGCCTCATCATCAGACCGTCATGACGGCGTCATGCACAAGCCGGGACAACTACGGCTCGCGACGGCAGCTCCCGCCACCCGGCAAAAGTGACGCGTTGCGCCGGCGGACGCGCTTTGGCATAAATGCTCTACCGGTTACGCCGTTGGGCGATGGCGGCCGACCTGCGGGACGTTATGAAGAACGGCCTCTATTCGATTCACGTGACCTTGCTCGACGGTCGAGTCGGCAAGGGCAGTGGCGTCATTCTCTTCCGCGACGGCAAGATCCTTGGCGGCGACGCCTACCTTTATTACACCGGCAGCTACACGGTGAAGGACAACAACACCTTCAAAGGTGAGGTCCTGGTGCAGCGCCACACCTCGCCGCGCGGCAACGACAATCCGCTGTTCGGCGGCCCCGCCCCGGTCGGCATCGGCGTCAGCGGCACCTTCACGGAGACGCGCGGGGAGATGACTGGCACGGCGCTGGTCGGCAAGGCGAGCCAGATCTTCGGCGCGACGCTGCACAGGCTCGCCGACGTCGATTAGGGCGTGCCGCCATAAGTCACGACGCACGGCCCAAACTAGTCCGCAGCAGCCCCCTGACATCCTGAGCAATAGATCGTATGCAGTAGGGATGCCTGGATCGTGGACATATCGCCCATGGGCACGTGACGCGGCGATCGAGCTCGGCCACCTCGCGGCGGCACAGTCAGTCGCGCTCGCCTGTCACGTACATCCGGATGTCCAGGTTGCCGCCGTCAGCGAAGGATGGCGCATGTACGTGACCACGGCGGAGAGTTCCGCGCCATCGCGGGCGATATCGTCGTCATCCCGGCGGGCGTACCGCACGCCTCGCACGGCGGCGCCGGCTCGATCGTCAGCCATCTCTATCTACCGAGCGATCATGCAGCGGTGAAAGGGATATTTGGCCCGCTCTGCATCCGCAACTCGCGGGCAACCTTGCCGGACGAGATGCTCGACGCGATCGGCTCGCACGATCCGTGCCCGAGACGTCTCACACGGCCGGCCAGATGTGCTGCGCTGACCGAGCTGGTTTCGTGCAACGATCTCGCCATCCGCACGATCGCGGCACGGCAGGGTCGATCGACCGACGGCTTCATTCGGCTGTTCAAGCGAGAGGTTGGAATGACCCCTGCCGCCTATCGTCTTGCGCTGCGACTGGCATCGGCACGCTCGCGTTTGAAGCGCGGCGACACCGTCGCCGACGTGGCTTATGCCGGCTCGTTCTCCGACCAGAGCCACCTGGGTCGCCTGTTTCGACGCGCTTACGGCGCAACGCCTGCCGCCTACCGTTCAGCGTTCGCGGATTGAGGCGGTCGATTTCGTTCCAGACGTGAATCGGCCCCGGGCGCTAAGCTGGCTCCACGTCTCCATGCTACTGCGAGCCGCGCATGAACCTCCTGGCACCTTTCGTGGTCCTGTCCGCAGGCCTGAGCCTCGCCTTTCAGCAGGTGCTGAATGCCAGTCTTGGCAACGCCATGCAATCCGCGCGATGGGCGGCGTTCGCGAGTTATCTTGGCGGCACAATCGCGTTGCTGCTGGTTCTGGTCGCCTTGCGCGAGCCGATACCCGCTGCCGCCCTGGCCGGACGAGCTCCTTTGATCGCATGGACCGGCGGAATCTTCGGCGCGATCTTCATCGCGACCAGCATCCTCATGGTGCCGCGCCTCGGCGTGGCGACGGTGTTGACGTTGATCGTCGTGGGTCAGTTGCTCGGTTCGTTGGCGTTCGATCACATCGGCATGTTCAGCCTGCCGCACCATCCGATCACGTTGACACGCATTTTGGGCGCCGGGTGTCTCATCCTGGGCGCGGCTCTCGTTCGCGGGTAACGATCGCCGAAGCGCCGCGCGCTAATGAGTCCGCGGCCTGGTCATTCCGCCGCCTGTTCGAGCGGCGCTATGCGCGGCAGGATCATCTGGATGCGCGTGCCGCCGCCCGGCTCGGAATCGAGATCGAGCCGGCCGCCGAGCCGATTGGTGACGATGCTGTAGACGATGTGCAGGCCGAGGCCGGTGCCGCCCTGGTCGCGCCGCGTCGTGAAGAACGGATCGAAGGCACGGCGGCGGACGTCGAGCGACATGCCGCAGCCATTGTCGGAGAAGATGATCTCGACATTGTCCTTGCCGGACTCGCGCACCTGGATGTCGATGGTCCCCGGCCGGCCGTCCGGGAACGCATGCGCCACCGAATTGAGAAACAGATTGGTCAGCACCTGGCCGTACGGGCCGGGATAGCTGTTCATGGTGAGGTCCGGCTGACACTCGACGTTGAGCGTCAGATTGTGCTTGCGCAGGCCGGGTCGCAGGCTCATCACTACCTGTTCGGTGAGGTCGCCGAGGTCAAAGCTGCGCTGGTCCGAATAGTTGCGGTCGGCTGCGACCTGCTTGAACGACTGGATCAGCTCGGCGGCGCGGTTGAGGTTGGAGACCAGCTGCGAGGAGGCATCGCGGCTGGTGTTGAGGAAGTCGTTGAGCGTGGAGCGGCGGAGCTCACCGCGCTCGACCTCAGCTGTGAACATCGCGGTCTTGCGCTCCAGCGCGGAAGCGACCGTGAGGCTGATACCGACCGGATTGTTGACCTCGTGCGCGACGCCGGCGACCAGGCGCCCGAGCGCGGCGAGCTTCTCCGCCTCGATCAGCGAGGCCTGGGTCTCGCGCAGATTGCGCAGCGCGGTCTCGGCGGCTTCCTTGGCTTTCCGCATCTCCTGCTCGCCGCGCTTGCGCTCGCCGATGTCGAGCGCGACGGTGACGATGCGCTCGATCTCGCCTTCGGCGTCGAGCAGCGGCAGCTTGTTGACCAGCCATTGCCGCATGTTGCCGGAGGCGTCCTTGTACTCCTCCTCATAGAAGCCGAGTCCCTTGCGGAACTTGAGCACGCGCTTGTCGCTCTCGTCGGACTTGGCCGCGCCGTAGCGCGACATCAGGTCGGCCGTGGTGCGGCCGAGTGCGTCGCCCGGCTCGATGCCGAAGATGCCGGCCATGTAGCGGTTCATCAGCACGTAGCGCAGGTCGCGGTCCTTGACATTGATCACCGCGGGCACGGTGTCGATGACCTGCTGGAGCAGGCGCCGGCCTTCGGCGATGGCATCTTCCGCCCGCTTCTGGTCGGTGATATCGCGCAGCGTGCCCTCGTAGCGGACGATGTTACCCTGCTCGTCCCGCACGCCGGTGGCGCTGTCGGAGAGCCACAGGATGTTGCCGCTGCGCTGGCGCACCTGATATTCGAACTCGCGCACCATGCCGTCGCGCGCCATCAGCCGCTGGTATTCGGCGCGCGCCTCGGGATGGACGTAGATCGTATGGGCGATGTCGTTGATGCTGTCGATGAGGTGCTGCGGGCTGTCATAGCCCATCATCCGCGCCAGTGCCGGATTGGCGTTGAGGAGGTCGCCGGCCGGTGTCGTCACGTAGATGCCATCGACCGAGCCTTCGAATAGTTTGCGATAGCTCTCCTCGGCGAGGCGCTGCTCGGTGAGCGCGCGCACCGCCGCTTCGCGCGCGGTGTCGGCCTCCTCGAGCGCGCGGCGGAACACCTCGGCCGCCCGTGCGATGTCACCGATCTCGTTGTCGACGTCGGCGGACGGGATCGACGTGTCTTTCTGGCCCGCCGCAAGCGCGCGAATGGAGCGCGCGATCTGGGCGAGCGGACGGACCGTCCTGCGCACCACGAACAGCGCGGCGCCGATGCCGATCAGCACGCCGACCGTGCCGAGCACGATGCTCTGCCACCGCGCCTCGGTCAGCGTGCGGGCGAAATCGCGCGACAGCACGTGCCCGCGCCGAGCGCTGACCTCGCGCAGCAATTCGGTGACGCGGCCGATCAGCCGGCCCTCGGTGCCCAGCACCTCGCGGTCGATGTCGGCGATCTGCCGCTCGCGGACGGCGACCGCCATGATCGCCTCGGCGTAATCGTTGACGGCCGACCTCAGCTTGCCATCGGCGATGTCCATCGCCCGCATTCCCTCCGCGGCCTGCTCGGCCGCGGACGGGTTGCGCGCCAGCAGTCCGAGCGCGATGCGGCTCTGCGCCTCGGACAGGCGAGAGGCCAGCTCGCGGTCCGCAGTGCCGGCGACGGCCGCGTCGAACCGGTCGCGCAGCGGCGGCAGGCCGGCAAGCAATTGGGCGCGGCGGTCGATCAGGGTCGAGATCCGCTCCAGCCCGGTCCGGTAGGTCGCCAGCCGCTCGGTGACCCCGTCGATCATGTCCTGCTGCTCGGGCGCGAGCTCGATGCGAGTCTTCTTCAGGATATCGCTTAAGGCGGAGGCCGCCTCGCCGACCTGCTGGAACTGGATGCCGGCGCCGGGATCGGTGACGAAGTCGCGCGCGGCAAGGCGCAATTCGTTCATGCGGCGGTCGATGTCCTCGGCGAGGTCCCCGACGCTCTGGAGCCGTTGCAGCTCGGCGAAGGTGGTGTCGATATGCCGGATCGCGATCACGCTCGCGGTCGAGGTGACGATGATCACCGCCAGCACCAACAGGAAGCTGCCGAAGGTGAGCTGGCCGATGGAGAGCGAAAAAGTTCGCTTTTTCTCAGGGGTCGGCGTCAATTCGGCGGACATTGGTGTTTGGGGGACCGGGCTATTGGAGGTCCAATATACGACGTATTGCGCCCCCGGGGGAACATGCCTCTGGCCGCCGAATATCCTTAATATCGGGCCTGCCGCCCCTCCTCCGTTTCGGACTATGAGCTTTTGAGGCTTGTCCGCCGCCGGGCCGGGATCGTCATGGCGGCAACGCCGAGGACGACGCAGGCCAGCCCGACCCAGGCGGTCCGGCTCAAGGTCTCGCCGAGGAAGGCGACGCTGATGGCAACCCCGATCGGGACGCGCAGATAGGCCTGCGCGGTGGTGCCGACCGAGCCCAATGTCTGGATCAGGCGGAAATAGATCGCAAACGCTGCCGCGGTCGAGAACACCGCGAGCGCCAGCAGCGCCAACACGGACGCCAGCGAGGGCGACAGCGTCCAGGGTTGCTCGATGACGAGCGAGGCCGGGATCAGCACCGCCGCACCCGCCAGCAGCGAGCCGGCGGCGGGCGCCATGGGATCGAGCCCCTTGAAACTGCGGCCGAAGATCGCGGCGCAGGCATAGCAAATCGTCGCGGCCACAATCGCCGCCTCCGCCAGCAAGCCGCTGCCGATGCCATGGAAGGCATCGACCCCGACGATCAGCAGGATGCCGGCCATGCCGGCGATCACGCCGAAGAGCTTTCGCGGCGGCGTCGCCTCGTGGCGGGTGATCAGCGCCGTGAGCAGGAACGTGAAGATCGGCCCAGCCGAGTTGAGGATGGTGGCGAGCGCGGCATCGACATGGCGCTCGCCCCAGGCGATCAGCGTCCAGGGGATCACGCTGTTGAGCACCGCCTGAAACGCGAAACGCTGCCAGGTCGCGGCGTCCGTCGGCATCCCGATGCCGCGCGCCCGCATGACGATGAGCAGCAGCAGGCCGGCAATGGTGGTGCGCGCCGCGATCAGCGTGATCGGCGGGATGGTGGCGACGCCGAGCTTGATGAAGGTGTAGGAGCCGCCCCAGAGCGTTGCGAGCGCGACCAGCAGCGCCAGCTCGACGGCGATGTTGGTACCCTGCCGGTCGTCCATGCGTTGCGTCCCGTCCATTCGCGATGAACGGAACCTAGCGCGTCCGCAGCCACCGATACTTCGTTTGGTGTCGAACTATCCTAGCCGAGCGCCCCGACCTCGAACACCTCGCCGTCGTAGCCGGCCTCGCGGGGAATGCGGAGCTGGCGGCCGGTTTCGGTCTTGGTCATCACAGGCATGACCGTGACGATCGACATCCCGCGGGCGTGCTCCAGTGCGGCACTCACGTTTGGCTGCGTGGCGAGCCGGATCAGATTGCGCGTGGTCGGGAACGGCAGCTTGAAGCGGCCGCTCTCCCCGCCCTCCACCGCCTCGCGCGGTGAGACCCAGATCGAATCCGTGGACTCGCGACCATCATGGGCGCCGAGCTGATCGGGCGGCGCTACCGCAAGAAAGAACCAGGTGTCGAAGCGCTTCGGCATGCCCTCCGGCGTGATCCAGTGCGCATACGGCACGAGCGTGTCGAGCGCGAGCTGGAGGCCATTATCGGCCAAAATGCTCATGAAGCTGACCTTGTGCTCGTTGAGCGCGACGCGATGCGCGTCGGCGATCTCGCCAGCACGCTTGGCATCGACCGGCGCGCCCGTCTCCTTCGATCGCGCCAGCAGGATGCCGCTCTCTTCAAAAGTCTCGCGGATCGCGGCGATCCGAAAACCGCGGTCCGCTTCGCTGAGGCCCTCGCCGCCCGAGTAAAGGTTGGAGCGGGCGACGATCTCCTTGTCGCCGGCATCGACGCTGCCGCCGGGAAACACCAGCGCGCCCGAGTTGAACTCGATCTGATGATGGCGGACCATCATGAAGACTTCGATCTCGTCGCGGCTCTTGCCGTCGACACCCGCGCCGTCGCGCAGCAGGAGGATGGTCGAAGCCGGGCGTGATGCTGATGTCTCTGCCATTCGATTAGCCTGCGGCGCTGGATTGCGGGCCGAGATTGGCGCGCTTGTCGACCCGGGCGACGCGCGAGAGGAGATAATCGACCTCCGCCTTCGCCGTCGGGGTGATGGTCGCGCCGGGCTTGCGCTGCGCGCTGGAGGCGATGATGCCGCGCTTCTGCAGCACATATTTGCGCACGGCAAGGCCGGCGCCGGGCTGCTGCTCGTAGCGGATCAGCGGCAGATGCGCGTCGAACAAATCATGCGCGGCGTCGCGCTTGCCGGCCTTGGAGAGGTTCACGACGTCGATCAGAAGTTCCGGGAAGGCGTAGCCGGTCATGGCGCCGTCGGCGCCGCGCTCCATCTCGAAGTCGAGGAACGTGCCGCCATTGCCGCAGAGGATCGAGAGCGGACGGAGCGAGCCATCCTTCTGGAAGCCGCGCAGGGTCGAGATCTTCTCCAGGCCCGGCCAGTCCTCATGCTTGAGCATCACGCAATTCGCATTGTCCGTGACGATCTTGCGGATCACGGCGGGGGTGAACACCACCGAGAGGGTCAGCGGATAGTCCTGGAGCACCCAGGGCACATCCGGGCCGATCGCTTCGGCTGCCTGCTTGAAATAGCCGACGATCTGGTCGTCGGTGCGCAAGCTCGGCGGCGGCGCGATCATCACGCCGGCCGCTCCCGCATCCATCGACGCCTTCGCCAGCGAGCGCATGGAGGCAAAACCCGGCGCGGAGACGCCGACGATCACCTGCATCTTTTTGGCGCGCTTGACGAAGCGCACCGCGACCTGCTCGGCCTCGGCGGCATCGAGCTTCGGCGCCTCGCCGAGGATGCCCAGCACCGTGACGCCGTCGCAGCCGACCTCCTCGTAGAAGTCGGTCAGGCGGTCGATCGAGCGCTCGTCGATACGGCCGTCGTCGTGGAACGGCGTCGGCGCGATTGCGAAGGTGCCCTTGGCGTCGGCGGTGAGTTTCATCGTCTTCCTTGTTTCTCTCTCGATGGCTAAAACCGCCGCGCGCCCATCTTGATCTGCTCCTCGGAGAAGAAGATCTCCTTGGCGTGATCGACGATGTCCCGGGCCTTCCAGCTCGTGTGCGGCGGTTTCCAGCCTTCCATTTCCATCATCCGCATTTCGCGCACGCCGCGGGGCCCGGACACGCCCAGCACCTTGCCGGTCTGGTCGCCCGACAAATCGCTGACCATGTATAGCACGGCCGGCGCGATGCCGTCCGGCCCCAGCGCCGCCGAGGGGTTCTCCTTATAGCGGGGCAGGTCTGCGGTCATGCGGGTCAGCGCGCCCGGGGCCAGCGTCCAGATCCGGATGTTGTACTTCCGCCCTTCGATCGCCAGCACGTTGGACAGACCCCAGATGCCGCCCTTGGCCGCGCCGTAATTGGTCTGGCCGAAATTGCCGATCAGGCCCGAGGTCGAGGAGGTGTTGACGATGACGCCGCCGCCGTTTTCCCGCATCCAGCGAAACACCGGCATGGTGCAACAGAAAGTGCCCTTCAGATGCACCTTGATGACCTTGTCCCAGTCGGCTTCAGACGCCTTGTGAAAGGTCTGGTCGCGCAGGATGCCGGCGTTGTTGACGAGGATGTCGGCGCGGCCAAAATGCTTGATGGCGTCGTCGAACACCGACTGACCGCCCTCCATGGTGGAGATGTCGGCGCCGTTGGCGACCGCCTTGCCGCCCTCCGCCTTGATCGCGTCCACCACTTGCTGCGCCATGGACTTGTCGGCCCCGGAGCCGTCGCGGGGGCCACCGAGGTCGTTGACCACGACGGACGCCCCTTCCCGCGCGAACAGCTTTGCATAGGCCTCACCGAGCCCCCCGCCCGCGCCGGTGATCAGCGCAACCTTGCCGTCGAGTAGTCCCATGGTGGCTTCTCCCTGTTTGTTTTTCTCTCACCTCTCCCCGCTTGCGGGGAGAGGTCGGATCGCCCTTGCGATCCGGGTGAGGGGGTACAGGTCTCAATACCGTCCCTTCTCGTGGTGAGAGCCCTCACCCCGCCCTCTCCCCGCAAGAGCGGGGCGAGGGAGACGGCGGCCGTACCGTGTTGCTAACCCAGCACCGTCTTGCCGTTCTTGATCACGGTGACGCCGCGCGACTTCACCTTGGCTTCGAACGAGATCACATTGCCATCCTTCCAGAGGTCCATGGTCACGGTCTCGCCGGGATAGACCGGCGAAGAGAACCGCGCGACGTGCTGGCGGAAGGCGGAAGCGTCGTAATCGGCATAGGTCTGCAGCACGCCGCGGCAGGTGATGCCGTAGGTGCACATGCCGTGCAGGATCGGGCGCGGGAAGCCGGCCTTCTTGGCGAACTCGGGATCCGAGTGCAGCGGGTTGCGGTCGCCGCAGAGGCGATAGACCAGCGCCTGATCGGGGCGCGTCGTGATGTCGATGGTCTTGTCGTGGCTGCGCGACGGAATCCTGTGCGGGTCGGGCTGGGTCAGGTTCGGCCCGCCAAAGCCGCCATCGCCGCGGGCGAAGCGCGAGGCCACCAGAGTAGCCAGCTTCTCGCCCTTCTCGTTCTTCAGCACGGTCTGGTGGCTGATCACCACGCCCTTGTCCTTGCCCTTGTCGTAGACCTCGAGCACGGAGGAGTCGGCGGTGATGTTCGCGGCGACCGGCAGCGGCTGGTGGAAGGTGATGTCGCGCTCGCCGTCGACCACCATCACGCGGTTGAGGTTCATTTCGCCGGGACCCGAGCCCCATGCTGCGACGGACGCGAATGTCGGCACCACCTTCAGCGGCCGCGGCGTCAGCGTGCCCTCGTTGACGAAGGCGAGCTCCTTCTCGTCCATGGGATCGGCGCCGAGGCCGATGCCATAAGCGTAGAGCATGACTTCGCGATCGGTGTAGGCGTATTTCTGGCCGATGTTTTTCAGCCCTTTGAGTTCTTCATATCTGGCGGACATTAGTTTCCCCTCCGAGTTTCTTATCCGCAGGCGGCGATGCCCGTTAATGTGCCCTCTCCCCTTGTGGGAGAGGGCCGCACCGCTCTTGCAACAAACTCACTCGGGCGAGGGGGTTGGCTCTGCAGTAACACTTCTCGTGTGGAGAGAGACCCCTCACCCGGCAGCCTTCGGCTGCCACCCTCTCCCACAAGGGGAGAGGGTTACATCTCGCTTCGCGTCAGGCCACCGTGAAGAACGGCAGCGGTGCGCCGTCGGTCGGCTTGAACACCACCTTCACCTTCTGGCCGATCTTCAGTTTCTCGAGATCGCAATCGACGAAATTGGTCTGCACCGATGGTCCCTCCTTCAGCGTGACGTAGCCGATCGCATAAGGGCCGGTCGGCGACTTCCGCATCAGGCTGTAGGTGTAGATCGTGCCCTCGCCTGAGGCCTCCTCCCACACCGTCTTGTCCGAATAGCAGAACGGGCAGATCGAGCGCGGGAAGTAATGCGCTTCGCCGCAGGCGGTGCAGCGCTTGATCATGAACTTGCCCTCTTTCGCCGCATCCCAGAACGCAGCGGTCTCGGGGTTCGTCACCGGGGCGGGATATTTTTTCGCTTCACTCATCACACGCGCTCCAGAATGGCGGTCGAGGCGGCGTGGCGAACACCCAAAAGGCCGCCGGTGCCGTGGGCGATGGCGAGATCGCAATTCTTGACCTGCACCTTCGGATGCGCCTCGCCGCGCAACTGCCTGACGGCCTCGATGATCTTGGTCATGCCGCCGCGGTTGACGGGGTGATTGCTGCAGAGGCCGCCGCCGTCGGTGTTGAACGGCAGCTTGCCGACGCCCGAGATCAGATTGCCGTCGGCAACGAACTTGCCGCCCTCGCCCTTCTTGCAGAAGCCGAGGTCTTCGAGCTGCATCAAGACGGTGATGGTGAAGCTGTCGTAGATCGAAGCGTATTTGATGTCCTTCGGCGTGATGCCGGCCTCCTCGAACGCGCGCGGACCGGACCAGATCCCCGCGGAGTAAGTGAGGTCGAGATCCTTGCCCCCACGCGGGCCCTTCATGGCTTCGCCATGGCCGATCAGGCGCACAAGCGGCTTCTTCAGGCTCTTCGCAATCTCCGGCGTCGTCACGATCAGCGCGCCGCCGCCGTCGGAGACGACGCAGCAATCCATGCGGTGCAGGGGATCGGAGATCATCGGCGAGTTCAGGACGTCCTCGACGGTGACGACGTCCTTGAGCATCGCATGCGGATTGTATTGCGCGTGATGCGAGGCCGCGACCTTGATCCAGGCCAGCTGCTCGCTCGTGGTGCCATAGTCGTGCATGTGGCGCATGGCACACATGCCATAGGCATTGTGCGTGGTCGCGCCGTAAGCGGACTCGAAATCGACCTCGGCTCCGGCCGCACGCGGCGGCATCACGCCGGTGCGCGGCTTGCCGGCGAGCGTGATCAGCGCGATCGAGCACTTGCCCGCGGCGATCGCCTCAGCCGCATGGCCGAGATGAATGATGTAGGAACAGCCGCCGGTCTCGGTGGAATCGACGTGACGAAGCTTCTTGGTGTTCAGGCCGAGATAATCGACCATCGGCCAGGCGCCGCCGGGCGCATCGCCCGCGCAGAAATAGCCGTCGACATCGTCCTTGGAGAGGCCGGCATCCTCGATCGCGCCCTTGGCGACCTCGGCATGGAGCTGGGCGGTGGATTTGTCCGGCGCATGCCGGGTCGGGTGTTCAAAAATCCCGGCAATGTAGGCCTTGCCCTTGATGGTCAAACTTCAGGTCTCCGCTCGCGTTTCTTCTTGGCTCTTTTTTCTGAACCGCGGGGACCTGATTGGCAAGCGCGGAAATATTCCGTCGGGCGAGAGGGCAGCGGGTGGGCGCAAGTGCTTTACTCGATCCGTCATCCTGAGGCGCGAGACAAGCGGCGCAGCGCGCCGCTTGGGGAGCCTCGAAGGACGCACGGCCGAGCTGTCTCGACGACTGGGCCGCGACAGTCGGGCCGTCGTCCTTCGAGGCTCGCCGAAGAGGCTCGCACCTCAGAGCCCGACCGAAAAAGGGTGAGCGGTTTTGGCGGGCTTGTGATTCCTTCGGATTTGCAAAGATTCGAGGGAGGACACCATGCCGTGGACCAAAGCCGCTCGTATCCAGTATCAGCGCAGTGGACTGCGTTACGCAAGCGACCTGACCGATGCCGAGTGGGCGCTGATCGCCCGGAAGATGCCGCCGCGGCGGCGATTGGGCCGGCCGCGCGAGGTCGATTTGCGCGAGATCGTGCAGGCGATTTTCTATATTTTGTCGAGCGGCTGCCAATGGCGAGCCTTGCCCAAGGAGTTCCCGCCATACTCGACGGTGCAGGGCTATTTTTACGCCTGGCGCGACAGC
>NZ_FNCU01000002.1:0-3805 GCF_900099855.1 Bradyrhizobium sp. Rc2d
CAGGATCGGCTCGACCACAACCCCAATGCAATGGGTGTCCGCCGTCAGACAGCGGAGCATCCGTTCGGCACGATGAAGTGTTGGATGGGAGCAACGCACTTTCTCACGAAAAAGCTGCCAAAGGTGGCCACCGAGATGGCGCTCAACGTGCTCGCCTACAACATGAAGCGCGTGATGATGCTCGTGGGCGTAGGCGGATTGCTGGAGGCGATGCAGGCGTGAGGCCGGCCTCTGCACGACCAAATCAGCGCCTGCACGAAGCTCCTGGTTGCCACCGAGATGACAGGAGGTCGATTCCACCGAATTAGAAGCTCGGCGGCCGCAATGCGCCGGAGCTCCCCAAGTTGCCGGATTTTCACACGGCCTGGGCCAACAGGGGACATTAAGCCGTTCCCGATAATTTAAGCTGCTGCTATAATTCCGGCCGGTCGGAAGATCCCGGCAAGTGTGGGGGCGTCAATGCAGCCAGACACCCGATACGCCAAGAGCGGCGACGTTCACATAGCCTATCAAGTGTTCGGCGAGGGCCCCCTCAACATTGTCTTCGCTCCGCCGGGCTTTACCAACGTCGAGCACTGGTGGGACGAACCCGAGGTGAGTCGTTGGCTGCTGCGCCTGGCGCGCTACGCCCGCGTGGTGATGTTCGACAAGCGCGGCACGGGCCTATCGGATCGGGTCGCTGACTACCCGGGTCTAGACCAGCGCATGGACGATCTGCGGGCAGTCACGGACGCCGCCGGGATGGAACAGGTGGCGCTTCTTGGCATTTCGGAAGGCGGCACGATGTCGGCGCTGTTCGCCGCGACCTATCCCAGTCGCTGCCGCGCGCTGGTGCTCTGCAACGCCTATTCGGCATCGACATTTGCTCTGTCGACGCTACGGCAAAATCTCGACTATATCGAGCGTGACTGGGGCAGCGGCGGCAGCGTGGCAAGGTATGCGGCCTCCCGCGTCAATGACTGCGCGTTCAAACGCTGGTGGGGCAAGAACGAGCGAGTGTCCAATAGTCCTGCCGGCGCTGCGGCGTACGCGCGCATGAACCGTCAGATTGATATCAGCGACATCGTCTCGACGATCCGGGTCCCGACCCTCGTCATCCACCGGACGGACGACAGGAACATCAGCGTCGAGGGCGGCCGGTTTCTCGCCACGCATATTCCAGGCGCTCGCTATCTCGAGTTCCCAGGCGTCGACCACATCCCCTTCGTCGGCGACAATGCCGACGACATCGCCGATGCGATCGAGGAGTTTCTGACCGGCTCGCATGCCCCCGTCGCGGCCGACCGCGTGCTTGCTACGGTGCTCTTCACAGACATCGTCGGCTCGACGGAGAAAGCCGCCGCACTCGGCGACCATCGCTGGCACGATCTCCTTGACTCTCATCACACCGCGATACGGCGTACCCTCTCACGCTTCCGCGGCCGCGAAATCAAGACGACCGGCGACGGCGTTCTTGCTACTTTCGACGGTCCGGCACGCGGCGTGCGCTGCGCTTGCGCCATCGCCGACGAAATCAGGCCGCTTGGCATCGAAGTCCGCGCCGGGCTTCATACCGGCGAGTGCGAAGTGATCGGTAATGATATCGGAGGCATTGCCGTTCACATCGGAGCGCGTGTGGCGGCGCTCGCCGGCGCAAGTGAGGTGTTGGTGTCGAGCACGGTCAAGGACCTAGTGGCAGGTTCCGGCTTGCGTTTTGGTGACCGTGGCAATCATTCGCTCAAGGGTGTCCCCGGAGATTGGCGCATCTTTGCAGTCGAACGGTGAATGCGCCGTCTAACCAATTCGGATTGACACTCCTCGGCTTTTTTCTCTTGCGCCAAATGTCCCTTGTGGGTCATTCGCGTGGGTTTGGCCACGTCGTTACCACGTCTGGTCCGGCTCCGGCTGCCGACGTGCCGGATGCACTCCCGGTTTTCGTCTTGGGGCCAGAAGCGGGAGCACGATGTCAATCCTGCGTTAACTTTTGGAGATGATCTGCTATCTCGTTCCGCGAGTTAGGGAGTATATGTGCAACCCATGAAGCGCCGGTTCATTATTTTCGGGTTAATTGGTCCACTTGCCACCTATCTCTGCGCTTGCATGTTGACGGGGTGGTCCCCCCGTTGGGCGGATTTGCCGCTGATCTATGTTATCGGACTATCGCCCTTTCTCGTCGGTGCATTCGTTGACGACTGTCTGAAAGACGCGCGAATTTGGGAGCGAACCGTTGCTACCGGAATAGTCGGCTTCGTCGGATCGGCCGTTGCCCTACCCATAGCAGCATCCTGGCTCTTTCCCCGGCTTGGCCTCGGTGTTTCTATTTTGGCGGTATCCGCGATAGGACCGGCAGTCCTCTGCTCCCTCATATCCATGCCAAGCGCAGCCGCCCCTAATTCGTCGAGAGGGGCCTAATAGGGCGACGCGGCCCCGCGTCCGGTCTACGGACGATAACCGACATCACAGCAGGATCAGTGTGGTTCGACTAAGGGCCATCAGCGGATTCGTTCGCCGCCTCATGGACGGCCCTTCGGCATTCTGAATGCGTCATAAGTAAGCTTTCGCGCCGGGTTATCGTCTATCGGTGGCTGATGAGAAGGATTGGGGAAAAGAGGTTCGGTATGCGGACTCGATCTCAACCAAGGTAACCTCGCGTCGATCCCGGTCGTAATGGGATCGTCGGTGATCTCGACGGTAACATTCTTTAAGGTGACGCCGGGACCGAAGCTTGCAGCTAAGTCACGCGGGTCTACCAATGCGACGCTAGTCGGGACGTTGGGATCGCCAAATCGAGCCAGTACCGGCAGGTCCTTGAGCGGTAGCTCCGCCTTTGGCTTAATTCGATTAACGTCATCGAGATAAGCGGCATATTCCGCATTTGAGGAAGCGTTTGGCGCAACCGTCCCACTGAATCTTTCGCGTGGGAATTCCATTAGACTAGCGTTGTATCCGCCGCTGCCACCCCACCCCGGACTGTCGAGCCAGCTTGGCTTTGCCAGCGTGGCAAAGAGCAAGCCTCGTGGCCCTAAATCTACAAAGGCCGCTTCTCCGACAAAGTTGGTCCAAAGAGCCCAACCTTGAGCCCTCGTCAGACCACCAGGGAAGCTGATCGTTTCCTGCGTGACACTAGAGCCCGAACGCTCACCGTCTGGAGTCTCGACCACGATTGTGAGCCGCGAACGAACGACGCGCGGCCGGGTCGTACTGCCATCTAGGACGAACCAGCCGAGTACCAAGATCGACAATAAGAGGAGCACAAAGCAAACGCTTTTGCTCGCGACGTCATCGATCCGCTTGCTCCTAATGAGCATGTCGCCTCTAACCAAAACTAGGTCGTGGGATGGATTGCCGTCAACCAAGAATGCACCACTTCCTCAATTTTGAATAAACGAGCGTGACTTCGGTCAAAGGCTGCCCTCGTTGGCCAGCATGAACTTGGTCGGGTCGCCTGTCGGAAGCGGACACCATCGCGCTCTAGGCTAAGGTCAGCCACGGGCCACCTGCGGACGTAGTCAGTTTGAAGCGAAGGTTATGCCGATATATACCTCCTGTTGGAAGGAGAACCGGCCGCCATTCCGCTCAAGAAACCGTCCGCAACATTGGCGTCATCGTCGGCGAAGAACCGTGTTGTATCTCACCGATGATCCTGAAGCCGTGGCGCTCATAAAGGGAAATGTTTCGCGGATTCGAACTTTCAAGGTAGGCGGCGATGCCCTCCTCGTCACATCGCCGAAGAGCGTGTTTCATCAGCAATGTGCCGAGGCCTTGGCCGATCCAGTTCGGATCGGCGGCAATGAGGGGCAGATACCAATGTGGCTCGTGGGGATGA
>NZ_FNCU01000002.1:3815-365221 GCF_900099855.1 Bradyrhizobium sp. Rc2d
GAGATGACAGGAGGTCGATTCCACCGAATTAGAAGCTCGGCGGCCGCAATGCGCCGGAGCTCCCCAAGTTGCCGGATTTTCACACGGCCTGGGCCCTTAGCCAAACAACGATGGGGCCTATTGTGATGTCGGCTATCGGCGGTAAACCGGGCGCAGGGCTCGTTCGCTTCGACTGCCGCTTGTGACCTGCTTCGGACATTTTCTTAACGTCCGGCCGACCCGGACAGCGCCGGGCCGGCTGCATGCATCAATGGGCATGCATCGCTCAGGGACGAACGCGGATGATCGTATTGCCCTTGCGTCGCTCGGTCGGATTTAAGGCGGCGACGGCATCATCGAGCGTCGAGATGTTGCCGATGTTCGTCCGCAATCGTCCATCCCGTACCCGCTGGACGATCTCACTCAGTTGCGCACGATCGGGCTCGACGACGAAGTCAACCGCCACGCCGTCGGAGGGCCGCGCCTCGGCTGGCCCGACGACAGTCACCAGTATTCCTCCAGCTCGAATCAGTCCTGCAGACCGCTTCTGGATATCACCGCCGATAACATCAAATACCAGATCGACTTCGCCGACCTCTTCCAGGGCGTCGTTGTCGAGATCGACGAACTCCTTCGCGCCGAAGTCGAGCACCGTCTGACGGTCAGCGGCACGTCCGGTGCCGATGACGTAGGCGCCGGCCTCTCGTGCGAGTTGCGTCACCATCGACCCGACTGCGCCGGCCGCGCCGTGTGCGAGAACGCTCTGCCCCGCGTGAAGGCGGCCGTGCTGGAACAGCCCTTGCCATGCGGTCAGGCCCGAGATCGGCAGGCTCGCGCCCACCGTGAAGTCGACGTCGCCCGGCAGCGGCGCGAGGTTGCGAGCCTCGATCGCCACATACTCGGCCAGCGTGCCGTCGCGATACCAATCCGCGAGGCCGAACACCCGCTGTCCCACCGACAGCCCCGTCGTGCCATATCCGAGAGCGGCGACCACTCCGGCCAGCTCGTGCCCAGGGATCGACGGTGTTCGGTCATGATCGAGGCGATCGGTCCAGGTCGAGGGCCACGCCAGCTCAGTCGGGACAAATCCCGACGCATGAACCTGAACGACGACATCGTTTATCGCTGCCCGCGGCCCGGGCCGCTCCACCAGCTTCATCGCGGCCGTTCCCGCGGTTCGGTCCGTTACAACGATAGCCTTCATGGGAATTATCTCCTCGGTCATTTGTCTCTTTTAGTGTGTTGCACGGGGCGTGGATGTGCCGGCCATCGACAAAACGCCAGGCAGTGCGGAACTCCTGTCTCCGTGTCTGCGATCTGAACTGTCTGCATTGACTGGGGCTCCCACTCAGCCTGATGGATCTGGATCGCTCCAGTCGCCGGTGCCAGCGAATAGATGCGTTGCGCATGGTCATAAAACAGTACCAAGATTGCGGATTCTGGCTGTACCAAGCGCAATGGACCTTTCGGCCTGCTGCTTCCGGTGTTTGCCTTGATGTCGAGCGTGTTGTTGCTTGGCGAGCGCATGACGCCAAAGTTAATCGTCAGTGGGCTGCTCGCGATGTCAGACGTGGCGATGACACAGGCCAGGCCGAGCGCGCGCCCCGTTTGAACACGGACGTCGCGTCATGGCATCGACATCATCTGTCCGGCCAATGGAGATCACGATGTTGCGACCCCACGCGCCCGCCTGATCATGCGGTAATATCCATTGGTCGAACAGGAAGACGCATCATGAAGTTTCGCCATCTCGTCACCGCGCTTCTCGTCATGGTCTCGATCGGCGCAGCGCATGCGGCGCCGCAATGGCTGAGCCTGCCGCCGACGCCGACACTGCCCAAAGCGGCCCACAGCGGTCTCGCGCCCATCAACGGGGTCAAGATCTGGTACGCGGTGTTCGGCCGCGGTCAGCCCGTCGTGTTGCTGCATGGCGGTCTTGCCAATGCGAACTACTGGGGCCACCAGGTCCGCGCGCTGCAGCGGCACTATCAGGTCATCGTCATGGAGAGCCGCGGCCATGGGCGCAGCAGCCGCAATCAGGAGCCCTATGGATATGATGTAATGGCCTCGGACGTGGTCGGGCTGCTTGACCATCTCAAGATCAGGAAGGCGGCGATCGTCGGCTGGAGCGACGGCGCGATCATCGGCCTCGATATCGCCATGAAGCATACGGAGCGGGTGAGCAAGCTGTTCGCGTTCGCGGCGAACTCGGATCCGTCAGGCGTTGCGGATATCGCTTCGAGCGACGTGTTCAACGCCTACATCGCCAGGGCCGGCGAAGAATACAAGCGCCTCTCGCCGACACCGACGGAGTACAAGAGCTTCGTCGCCGACATCACCAAAATGTGGGAGAGCCAGCCGAAATGGACGGCTTCGGATCTCGCTTCGATCAAGGCCCCGACCTGGATCGTGGACGGCGATCATGACGAGGCGATCAAGCGCGAGAATACCGAGTTCATGGCGGCGAACATTCCCGGCGCCGGCCTGCTAATCCAGCCGGAGGTCAGTCACTTCTCGTTCTTGCAGGATCCCGAGCAGTTCAACGATGATGTGCTGCATTTCCTGGAACGTGGCGGAGGCCCGCGCGCATCGCCGAAATGAAGAGCCGTAGGGTGGGCAAAGCGTAGCGTGCCCATCATGTCGACCGTGCGTTCCGAGAGATGGTCGGCACGGCGCGAGCGCGCCTTTGCCCACCCTACCGAAGCTGGTGCCACGTCATTGCGAGCGCGGCTCTCTCAACACTGTCATTGCGAGGAGCCCTTGCGACGAAGCAATCCAGAATCCCTCGGCTGTGACAGTCTGGATTGCTTCGCGGAGCCTGTCATCGGGCCGCGCTTCGCGCGGACCCGTTGGCTCGCAATGACGGGTCACCACATTGCCCGCGTCGCAAATCACCGCGCACAAAAAAACGCGGCGTTGCCGCCGCGTTTTTCGATTCGATCTGCAGCTCGGAGCTCACGCCTGCGGCTGCGGCTCCAGGCCGGGATCCGGATCGGGCCGCGGGCGCGACTTGCCGGCCGGGGGCACGGCGGAGGCGCGCGGCGTGGCCGGCTCCAGCACGGACTCGCGGTTCGGCTTCTTGCCCTTGAGCAGGTCGACGATCTCCTCGCCGGTCAGCGTCTCGAACTCGAGCAGGCCCTTGGCGAGCGTCTCGAGGTCGGCATGCTTCTCGGTGAGGATGCGGGTTGCTTCCTTGTAGCCTTCCTCGACCAGGCGCTTGATCTCGGAATCGATCTTCTGGACCGTCGCCTCGGAGGCGTTCTGTGTCCGCGACACCGACATGCCGAGGAAGACCTCGTCCTGGTTCTCGCCGTACGAGACGGTGCCGAGCTCTTCCGACAGGCCCCAGCGCGTCACCATCATGCGGGCAAGGCGCGTGGCCTGCTCGATGTCGGAGGCGGCACCCGAGGTCACCTTCTCGCGGCCGAAGATCAGCTCTTCGGCGACGCGGCCACCCATCATGATGGCGAGGCGCGAGGTCATCTGCTCCAGCGACATCGACAGCTTGTCGCGCTCCGGCAGCTGCATGACCATGCCGAGCGCACGGCCGCGCGGGATGATGGTCGCCTTGTGGATCGGATCGGTCGCGGGCACGTTGAGGCCGACGATGGCGTGGCCGCCCTCGTGATAGGCCGTCAGCAGCTTCTCTTCCTCGGTCATGACGAGCGACTTGCGCTCGGCGCCCATCATCACCTTGTCCTTGGCCTCCTCGAACTCGGCCTGCGTCACCATCCGCTTGTTGCGGCGGGCGGCGGTCAAAGCGGCTTCGTTGACGAGGTTCATCAGGTCGGCGCCGGAGAAGCCCGGGGTGCCGCGCGCGATGGTCTTGAGGTTGATATCCGGCGCCAGCGGAACTTTACGAACATGCACCTTGAGGATCTGCTCGCGGCCGACGACGTCAGGATTCGGCACCACGACCTGGCGGTCGAAGCGGCCCGGACGCAGCAGCGCGGGATCGAGCACGTCGGGACGGTTGGTCGCCGCAATGAGGATCACGCCCTCGTTGGCCTCGAAGCCGTCCATCTCGACCAGCAACTGGTTCAGCGTCTGCTCGCGCTCGTCATTGCCGCCGCCGAGACCGGCGCCGCGGTGGCGACCGACGGCGTCAATTTCGTCGATGAAGATGATGCAGGGCGCGTTCTTCTTGGCCTGCTCAAACATGTCGCGGACACGGCTCGCGCCGACGCCGACGAACATCTCGACGAAGTCGGAACCGGAAATGGTGAAGAACGGCACGTTGGCCTCGCCCGCGACCGCACGCGCGATTAGGGTCTTGCCGGTGCCGGGAGGACCGACCAGCAGCACGCCGCGCGGAATGCGGCCGCCCAGGCGCTGGAATTTGCCGGGGTCGCGCAGGAATTCGACGATCTCCTGGAGATCCTGCTTGGCCTCGTCGACGCCGGCGACGTCCTCGAAGGTGACGCGACCATGCGCTTCGGTCAGCATCTTCGCGCGCGACTTGCCAAAGCCCATCGCCTTGCCGGCGCCGCCCTGCATCTGTCGCGACAGGAAGATCCACACGCCGATCAGCGCGATGAAGGGCAGCCAGGAGACCAGCAGCGAGACGAACCACGGCACGTTGTCGCCGGGCGGCTTCGCGGTGATCTGCACCTTGCTGTCATAGAGCCGCTTCACCAGCGTCGGGTCGTTCGGCGCATAGGTCTGGAAGCTCGAGCCGTTGGTGAAGGTGCCGTGGATGTCGGGACCCTGGATCACGACGTCGCGGACATTGCCGCGGTCAACCTCGCTCAGCAGCTGGGAGAAGGCGATGTCCTGCGAGGACGCGCGCTGACCTGGATTCTGGAAGAGCGTGAACAATGCCAATAGCAGCAAGACAATGATGACCCAGAGGGCGAAATTGCGCAGATTGGCGTTCATCGATCTTCCTTCGTGGTCGCGCGGATCGCGGCCCTGATCCTTGGGGAGTTACTTTGGTCAATGCGAGGAAATCCCAAGGAATCCTCTCGGTTAGACGCATACAATTTAGGTGCCGCCCCGGTCGCTGCCAAGGGAACGAGATGGGACTATTTATCCCATCTTAGCGCGATTCCCGCTGAAATAATGGCGTCCTAGCCCGGGTTTTTCCCGCCTGGTTAAGGTCGCCTGACGGCGCCGAGCCGAAGCGGCCGGTGTCATGATCCGACCTCATGCAGCCCTCATGCGCGCTTCATGCACCCTTCACGGACCCTTGCGCCGCCGCGCCGGCGCCGGCGCGATGTGGATACGCCCGCCGACGAGGCTGATCAAGGCTCCCGCAAGGGTCTGCTTCAGGACCGGCCGGCCATTTGCGGCTGCACGGGGACCTGCGGCGATGGCCCGATCAAGCGCGGACATCAGGGTTTCGACCTTGCCGAGTTCCGCCGGCCCCTCGTGCCCGAGCGCGGCGATGGCCCGCAGCAGCAGCCGCAGCCGGACCTCCTCGGGCAGGATGGCAAACGCCGATGCCTCGAAGCTTCGAATGCCCGCCTGCGGCGCAAAGTCGCGATCCCGCAAGCGGAGGAAGCGCTCGGCGCCGTCGGCGAGCACTTCGACGGCCGCATTGGCGCGCGCCAGCCTTGCCGCGAGCCGCACGAGCGTGCGGGCATCGCCGCCTTCGGCCGCGAGCTGTGGCAGCAGCGCGCGCAGCCGCGGCCGGGTGAAGGCGGTGTCGCGGTTGGTGGGGTCGTCGGCAAAGCCGACCTTCGCCCGCTTCAAGGTCGCGATCAGCTGCGCCTTCGGAACGTCGAGCAGCGGACGCGCCAGCACGATGCCATCGCGCTCGCTGACACTGGCCATCGCCGACAGCCCGGCAAGTCCGCTGCCACGGAGCATCCGCATCAGCAGGGTCTCGGCCTGGTCGTCGCGGGTGTGGGCCGTCAGCACATGGCTGGCGCCCACGGCCCGCGCGGCCTGTGCCAGCAGCAGGTAACGGGCCTCGCGCGCCGCCGCAGGCAGTCCCGTCTTCGGCTTTGCGCCACGCCAGCGCAGGGTCCTGTGCGGCAGTCCGAGTTCGGTTGCCAGACGCTTGACCTCGCGCGCCTCGCGGGCCGCTTCCGGACGCAGGCCGTGATCGACGGTGACGACGGTGAGTTGCGGGCCGCGCACAAGACTGCGCCGCCAGCGGGCCACGAGCCACATCAGCGCGACTGAGTCCGGCCCGCCGGAGACCGCGAGCACCAGCGCCGGCGCAGCTTTCAGGCCCGCGAACAGCCGCCTCGCCTCGCGCGCCGAGATCGGAGAATTGTCGTCGTCTGACATGACGGCCCAGCAATCGTCAGCGGATGATTGCGATGTTTAGCGCAGCACCATCCGCATTGTCAGGGCCTTAGACGCCGCGCGTCAGCACTTCACCCGCTTCTGCTCGCGATCGACCGCGGCTTTGACGCCGGCGGAGGCGCGCGGATATTTGCGGCCGACCTCGCCGAAGGCGGCGCAGGCGGCCTCCTTCTCCTTCAGCGCGGCGAGCGACTGGCCGAGCCGCAGCAGCGCATCCGGCGCCTTGGCCGATTTCTCGTATTTGGTGGTGACGGCGAGGAACGCTTCCGCGGAATCGCGATATTGCTGGCGCTGGAAGTAGCTCTCGCCGAGCCAGTATTGCGCGTCGCCGAGCAGAGGATCGCTCGGGTATTTCTGCGCAAAATTCTTCATGGTCTGCTCGGCGAGCGCATAGTCCTTGCGCTGCATGTAGCCGATGCCGAGGTCGAACTCGTCGCGCGGCGTTGCCGATGGCGGCAGCGTCGTCAGGCCAGCGCCGCCTGATGGCGCGGGACGGCCGGATTGGGCCGGCGGATAGCCGGGCTGCGCCGCCGGGGGAGCGGCCTGTTGCTGATAGCGGGGGCTGGTGTTGGCGAGATCGAGCGGTTCGCCGGCACCGCGGCCGCCAGGGGCACCACTGGGAGCTCCTGCCGGCATCGGCTGCTGACCGCCGCCGAGCGCGCGCGGCGCACCGGGCGCGTTCGGGTTCTGGTTCGGATCGAAGGCATCGCCGCGGCGGCGCGTGCCGGGTGCGCCGGGCGCCGGTTGCTCCTGAACGATCGGCGCGGGAGCGGCGATCTGCGGCTGCTCGTAATTCGGCTGCACGGCCTGCTGCTGCGGCTGCTGCTGGCGATAGCCCGGCGCGACCTGGCTTGGTGCGATCTGGGCGGGCGGCATCGCCGCGACGTTGGGCGCCTGTCCGGGCGCGGCCTGCGCGCCGCCTTCGAGCGCCCGCAGCCGCTCCTCGAGCTGGCGGTTGCGATATTGCAGCTCTTCGTTCTGGCCGGTGAGCTGGCGCAGCTGGTTCTCCAGCCGCTCGATCCGCATCTCGGGATCGGCATCATCCGACTGCGCCAAGATCGACTGCGCAAGTGCGGGCGAGCACAAAGAGAGCAGCGCGGCGATCGCCGCGGTGCCGGTAAAGACCTTAAATCTGGATGACATCTTGCCCTGACGACAAAAGCGAAATGGCCTGCGACGGAACATTCGACGCGCCACACATTGAAGTGGAGTACGCCAAAAATGTGACTGGTACCAAGGGGTTTCTGTCACAGAATGCTGAAACGAAACCGGCGCCCGAGAGGGCGCCGGCATCATCCAGTTCTGAAGCTGAACGGCGCCTGACTGAACGTCAGGAGCTCGCGTTCAGGACGGTGACGGCGCGCCGGTTCTGCGACCAGCAGGAGATATCGTTACAGACCGCGACCGGCCGCTCCTTGCCGTAGGAGATCGTGCGCATGCGGTTCGGATCGATGCCGCGCGAGGCGAGGAACGAACGCACCGACTGGGCGCGGCGGGCGCCGAGCGCGATGTTGTATTCGCGGGTGCCACGCTCGTCGGCATGACCTTCGATGGTGAAGCTGTAGCGCGGATAGGTCTGGAGCCATTGCGCCTGCTTCTCCAGGGTCACGATCGCCTGAGGGGTCAGATCGGTCTGGTCGCTTTCGAAGAACACGCGGTCACCCACGTTGACGACGAAGTCCTGCTGGCTGCCCGGCGTCGCCGCGTTGGCCATCGCATCCGTCGCAGCATTCTTGTTGGCGCAGGCGCCCATCGACAGCGCGACGGCAAGCACCGCGACCAGCTTCAATCCCTGGAGGATACGCATAGGATGTTTCATTCCGGAGCCTCCACGCTCGCGTTAGTCCACTGCTGTCCGGTCTACAGGGGGTTGGTTAAGCGAACGTTCCGTCAACCTTGACGGAACCTTGCCTCAGCCGATCAAATGCCCCCAACCAGCGAAAAGCACCCATGATGGTTAATGGGTTGTAAATGTGGCGCGAGGGTGAAGGCAAGCCGCGCCAGCTAGCAGAAGCACTGTTTTTTGCCGGGATTCTAGGCCGAAAGGCGTATGGCGGCCCGAGACGCCGCTTCGGAATCAGGCGTGAACGGCGTCCGCCACGAACACCGGCCGCTGCGGAACGGACCGTTGCGGCGCCTGGCGCTGACCACCGCGCCCGAACAGCATCCGCCGCTCGAAGGCGGTCGACCGCATGATCGGATAGCGCTCGAACACCTTCTTGCGGAAGGTCGGGAAGTCCGCCGCCATCAGCCCGAACGGCTTGGTGAGACCAGGAACCAGCCGGGGCTCGGCGATGGTCTGGTGCAGGAACACCCGGCGGTAGAAGGCCTGATGCTCGGGGCGCACGATCGCAAGGCCTAGATCGGCATTAAAATGCTCGCAGGCCATGTAGGCGAGCCGCGTCGTCAGATAGGGCAATTCCGGGACACGTTTGACCTGGTCGGGATCGGCGACGAAGCGGGTCGGGTCGATCATGACCTCGCCGCGGTCGAGCCGCGGCAGCAGGATCTCGGGGAAGACATCGGCCGAGGTGGACTCGCGCCATTCCGAGTTCAGCACGCTGATGCGCACGGAGCTGCAGAGCTCGCCGTTGAGATAGACGCCGAAGGTCCACGCGTTCGGCAGCTCGTCGTAGCGGTCGGTGACCCGCGCGTCCGCCGATTCCTTGACGGCGCCTTCGCGCCGATAGGCGCGGTAGCGGAGATTGTAGATCTCCTCCTTCTCGTCTGCCGTCTCTGCGAGATGATAGTCGAGGTCGGTGAGGAGTTCTGCCCCTCGCCCAACAGCCGAAATGACCGCTTTGGCCGAGGACTGCATCCCAACTCCTTACCCACACCGCTCACTGCAAACGCGCGCAAGCCTGGAGGATTTCTCCAGAACAACTTCCACGCGCGTGATGAATTATTAACAGCTTCTTAACATCTATGCAAAGCAATCGAACGGTTAGGGTTAACCGCCGTAGCACTACGGTGGCGGCAACAGACTGAAACGACAGGAAGTTTTTTGAGAGGCGGTCTTAAGCGAAAGAGCGCGAGAAGGCGACCTGGAGCGCGCTGTCACCCCGGCGTCCATGCGAGGCGTTGAGGAGCTGGCGCATCCGCACTGCGGGCACCGGACGGCTGAACAGATAGCCCTGCCCCTCGGAGACGGTGCCGTCGGCGCTGATCAGCTCGAGCTGCTCGTTGGTCTCGATGCCCTCGACCACGACGGCCATGCCGAGGTCGGCGGACAGCCGCGCGACGCCGCGCAGCAGCGTCAGCGGCCGGTCGGTATCGATGCCTTCGAGGAAGGAGCGGTCGATCTTCACCTTCTGCATCGGGAAATTGTGCAGATAGCTGAGGCTGGAATAGCCGGTGCCAAAATCGTCGAGCGAGATGCGCACGCCGAGCGCATGCAGTTGCGACAGGATGTCGTGCGTGAGCTGGGTGTTGCGCAGCAGCGAGGATTCCGTGATCTCGATCTCCAGGCGATGGGCCGGAAGCCCCGAGACTTCGAGCGCGTAGCGGATTTCGCTCAGCACGTCGCGCTGGTGGAATTGCTGCGGCGAGAAGTTGACGGCGACGCTGACGCCCTCCGGCCACTTCATGCATTCCATACAGGCGCGGCGCAGGATCCAGCGGCCGAGATCGACGATCAGGCCCATGTCCTCGGCGACCGGGATGATGTCGACCGGCGAGACGGTGCCGCGCACCGGATGATTCCAACGCAGCAGCGCTTCGCAGGTGGTGATCTTGCCGGACTTCAGATTGACCAGCGGCTGATAGAACAGCTCGAACTCCTCGTTGGCGAGCGCTTTGCGCAGGTCGAGCTCGAGGATACGGCGGGCCTCGACAGTCGCCGCCATCTCGTCGCGGAAGAAGCAGAAGGTGCCGCGGCCGTCGGCTTTGGCGCGGTACAGCGCCATGTCGGCGTTCTTGAGCAGCGTATCGGCGCTGGTGCCATCGGGCGAGGTCAGCGCGATGCCGACGCTGGCGCCGATCTCGACCAGATGATTGTCGATGCGATAGCGCTCGCTCAGCCGCTCGACGATGCGGCGGGCGAGACCAGCTGCGTCTTCGGGCGAGGAGATGTTCTGCTGGAACACGACGAATTCGTCGCCGCCGAAGCGGGCGACGAAATCCTCCGGCCGCAACATCTCGCGCAGGCGGTTGGCGACCGCACACAGCAGCTGGTCGCCGCAGGGATGGCCGAGCGTGTCGTTAACCTGCTTGAATTGATCGAGGTCGACGAACAGCAGCGCCGAGAGCCGTTCGGAATGACGCGAATGCGCCAGCAGTCGCTCGATCTCGTCGCGGAAGCTGACGCGGTTGGGCAGCGCCGTAAGTTCGTCGTAGCGGGCGAGATGGCTGATGCGGGCTTCGGCGCTGGTGCGTTCGGTGATGTCTTCCAGCAGCAATACCGTGCCGCCACCGGTCATCGGCTGGAACGTCCAGGCCAGCGTGCGGCCGCGCGCCTGATCCGGATCGGCGGTGACGATCTCGCAGATTCGCGCCTTCTCGATCTCGGACAGGATCTGATTGCCGCTCTCCGGCGAGATCGACCCGGCAGCGACGCAGGCCGAGGCGATGTCGGCGGCCGTGGCGCCGCGCTTGACGAGGTCCTCGGGCAGCGCCATGAGCTCGCTGAAGCGGTGGTTCATCACGGCGAGGCGCCGATCGGCGCGAAACATGCACAAGCCGTGCGGCATGTTGTTGAGCGCGGTGTCGAACTGGCTGGCCAACGCGGATTCGCGGAAGCTCGAGGTCAGCGCCTTAACGAAGATCGCGTGCAGGCTGAGGTTGATGTTCTTCAGCGCGATGAAGAACAGCACGAGCAGGATCGCGAGCCCGATATAGTAGAATCCGCCGTGCAGCAGCAAGGCGAGCGACATCGGACCGCAGGCGAGCGCGACGTGCCACTGCACGACCCTGGGCTGGCCGTAATTGCGGGCGGCGCCGCCGGCGGTGTAGCCGACCGTGACGGCGACGCAGAGCATGTTCGCGACCGCGTCGTCGTTGTTGAAGATCACGACGAAGCACCACACGCCGATGACCGCGGCGTAGACGAGCGCGCCGAACCAATAGCGCGGCTCCAGATGCTTGGCCTGCTGGAACGTCAGGCCCGGCACGCGGTTTTCGTAGGGCCGCATCTGAAACGCGCGCCCGGTGCCGATGGCAATGATCAGAAACGCGATCGGCCACAGCAACACGTCGCCGGTCTTCAGCGCAGTCATGACCGCGGCCACGGCCGCGGAGGCCGAGCCGAGGAAGATAGCCCAGAAATTCTGCACCATAGAGTTGATGAGAGCGGCGTAGAGTATCGGCTCCAGCTCGTCTCGATCGCTCTGCTTCTGGTCGGCCAGCTGCATTGAGTTGCTACGCGTCCTGTTTGGCGCGTAGTCTTACCCAGCCCAGATGAAGCCTTTCTGAGGGAACATCGTTAAAGTCGAGTTGTTTTTCGGCAATAGCGAACTAGTTTCCGCTGATATTTCAAGCACCTAGGCAAGTCTTGCCGAGCGCAAGGTGAAGGAAAACTTGCTTTCCTCACCGAACCCGAAAAAAACTGCACGCTTTTTCGATAACATCGCGCGTCCGGAGGCGCGATCTATTGACCTGCCGTCGAGGACAGTAGCGGCGACCATGCCGGATCGGAGGCGAAGCCGGGCGTCGGCACCTTCAGCTCGTTGCGACCGGAGATGTCGACGGTGTACAGCGACGGTCCGGCATTGCCGCCGGGATCGCGGAAGAACATCAGCACGCGGCCGTTCGGCGAGAAGGTCGGACCCTCGTTGTGGAAGCCGGAGGTGAGCAGCCGCTCGCCGCTGCCATCCGGCTTCATGACGCCGATCGAGAACTGCCCGCCGCCCTGCCTGGTGAAGGCGATGTAGTCGCCGCGCGGCGACCAGACCGGGGTCGAATAGGTGGCGTTGGTGTCGTCCTTGGAGAACGAGATGCGCTGCGCCTGCCCACCGCCTGCGGCCATCACGTAAATCTGCGACCTGCCGCCGCGATCGGATTCGAAGCAGATGCGGGCGCCATCTGGAGAATAAGAAGGAGAAGTGTCGATCGCCGGCGTGTCGGTGAGGCGCGTGGTCGAGCGCGAGCGCAGATCCATCACGAACAGGTTGGAATTGCCGCCCTGCTGCAAGCTCATGATGACGCGCTGGCCGTCCGGCGAGAACCGCGGCGCAAAGGTCATGCCCGGGAAGTTGCCGACGATCTCGCGCTGGCCGGTCTCGATGTTGAACAGATAGACCTTCGGATCGCCCTGGCCGAACTCCATATAGGTGATCTCTTGCGAGTTCGGCGAGAAGCGCGGCGTCAGCACGAGGTCGGAGCCGCGGGTCAGATAGCGCACATTGGCGCCGTCCTGGTCCATCATCGCGAGCCGCTTGACGCGGCGCTCCTTCGGCCCGCTCTCGTCCACGAACACCACGCGGCTGTCGAAATAGCCCTTCTCGCCGGTCATCCGCTCGTAGATCTGGTCGGAGATGATATGGGCGATGCGCCGCCAATATTCCGGCGAGGTGAAATATTGCTGGCCGGCGAGCTGCTGGCCGGAGACCACGTCCCAGAGGCGGAATTCGGCCTTGAGCCTGCCGTCCGGCTGCCGCGTCATGCGACCGGTGACGAGGGCCTGCGCGTTGATGGTCTTCCAGTTCTGGAATTGCGGCGCGACGTCGATGTTGCTGATGCGCTCGATGAAGGCGGCCTGGTCGATCGGCGCGAACAGGCCCGAGCGCTTCAGATTGTTGGTGATGACCTGCGTGACGCCGTTGCCGACGTCGCCATCGGACGGCGAGCCCGGCAGGAAATTGGTGATCGCGATCGGGACCGGCTGGAATTCAGTAGGATCGATGCGAAGCCGCGGCTGCCCCTGGGCGAAAGCGTGTCCACCCCCGAGCATCGCGAGTGCCGATCCGGTGGCGGTCATGAAACGGCGGCGGTTCATCGAACGAGCATCATTCATCGCAAAATTCTTTTGTTCGGATGTCACAACATATCTTTCAGACCGAAAGTCATCGGAATGAGCTTCCAGCTCTCGTACTGCTGCTTCGGCATGAACGAATAGACCTGGCACTGCACGATGGCGCGCTTGGCGCTCTCCGCCACCGCCTGGGCGATCGACCGCGACGGTCCTCGCACCGCGACGACGATCGGCTCGGCCGCCAGCGATCCGTCGATCTTCATGGGAATGTCGATGTCGGCTTCATACTGGTCGGCGTCTTGCCCGTTATAGGTCGGAGTGAAGCAGCGCTTGACCGCGCCCTGGAATGCACCGCGCCAGGTCGCGACGTTGTTGGCGGCAGTCCCGGTCGCCGATCCCAGCGACGCCGACGCATTCAGCGCCGAGCCGGCGAGCTCGTGCCGGGTGGCGGCGCGCTTGTCGAGATCACGCTGGATCTGCGCCGGGTCGAAGGTGCGCTCCTTCGGCTTCGGCTGCTGCTGAGGCTGCACCGCCGCGACCTTCTGCTCGACGGGCTTCGGCGGCGGCTTCTTCGTCTCCAGCTTCTTCTGGAGCTCGGCGATCGGATCTTCTTTGGCCGGATCAGGCTTCTTTTCCTGCGGCTTCGGCTCTTCCTTCGGCTTTGCTTCGGCGACAGGCTTGGGCGGCGGCTCGGGCTTCTTCTCGACCGGCTTCTCGACGGGTTTTGGCGGCGGCTCGGGCGTCGAGTTGGTCTTGATCAGCTCTTTCTTCTCGGTGACCTTACCGACGGCGTCTTCCTCGGGCTTCGGCTCCGCGATCTTCTCGACCTTCGGCTTCGGCTTGTCCTTCTCGCCGGTCTTCTGCCCCGCCATCATCTTCGCGAGTTGATCGGTGGAGATGATGTCGATCGGAAGCGACTCTTCCGGCGCGATGTAAGCCTTGCTGCTAAAGGTGACGAGCCCCCATCCCAGCACGAGGACGTGGAGAGCAATCGACGCAACGAGTGTCTTGTCGACCTTCACCTTCACGGCTTACCCCTGCTCCGCTTCCGTGACGAGGGCCAGCTTCTTGAAGCCCGCACCGGACAACAGGCCCATCACCCTGGCGACCGTTCCGTAATCGGCCTTCTTGTCGGCGCGGAGATAAATGCGTTCCTCGAGCCCGCCGCGGGCGTCCGTGATCGCCTTGAGCTTCGGCACCATCTCGTTGATCGCGATCTCGGCGTCGTTGATGAACACCTTGCCCTTGATATCGACCGACATCTGGATCGGTTTCTGGTCGTTCTGCTCGAGGCTCTTGGCCTGGGTCTGCGGCAGATCGAGCGGCACGCCGACGGTGAGCAGCGGCGCCGACACCATGAAGATGATGAGCAGCACCAGCATCACGTCGACCATGGGGGTGACGTTGATCTCGGCCATGACCGGCTTGCGCCGGCTGCGGCGCCCGCCGCCTCCGGACGAACTCGCGACGTTCATGCCCATAGTCTGATGCCCAAATTGCCCTTCACACTATACATGCCGTCATACATGCCCTCCGTCAGCCCCGCTCGTCGATCTGACGTGACAGGATGGCGGAAAATTCATCGGCGAAGCCTTCGAGCCGCTGGGCCTGCCGATTCACCTCGGAGGTGAACTTATTGTAGAAAATAGTGGCAGGAATGGCGGCGATGAGACCGACGGCGGTCGCAAACAGCGCCTCCGCGATACCGGGGGCCACCACCGCCAGAGAGGTGTTTTTCGACGCCGCGATCGACTGGAAGCTCGACATGATGCCCCAGACCGTGCCGAACAGGCCGACGAAGGGGCCGGCGGAGCCGACGGTCGCGAGCACCAGGAGCCGGCGTTCCAGCCGCTCGACCTCGCGCGCGATCGAGACGTTCATCACCTTGTCGATGCGCATCTGCAAGCCCGCGACCGAGCGGGCATGGCTCTCGAAGGAACGCTTCCATTCGCGCATCGCCGCCACGAAGCAGGCCGCCATCGAATGGGTCGGCTTGGCCGAAAGCGTGCGATAGAGCTCCTCGATCGACTCGCCGGACCAGAACGCCTGCTCGAAACGATCCATCGAGCGCCGTGTGCGCGCGTAAAGAAAGATCTTGTCGATGGCGATCGCCCAGACCCAGACCGAGCAGGACAGAAGTCCCAGCATCACCGCCTTCACGATCCAGTGAGCCTGCCAGAACAGCGCAATCAGCGACACGTCGGCGGAGGCAGCAACCGGAAGGGCTGACTGAGCCACGTCGGCCGGATTCATAAGCAGTATCCTCTCAAGGCGATCGTTACCTAATGTCCTTCGGCCAGCAAATGGCGGCCGGTGTCCTCTAACAGCCGCGCTAGAACCGGCGCGGCCGGCAAGCCCGCTCAAAGCCTTGGTTTTTTGGGGTGCAGGGCTCGTCCAAAGGCTCTCCAAAGCCGGCCGCCTGCATTCCCCGCCAAGATGTCAAAACTATGGGCCTCGACACGGCTTCGGGCGCGACTGTCCGCAATTACCAGAGCCCGGCGTTGGTTAATGCGGGGTTACCGGGAACGAATTTGGCTGCGGGAAAGGCAGGCAGCGCAGGGGGATGGGCGGACAGGGTCCGCTGCGTCCGGGACACCAGAGTTCCCCTCCTCCCTGCAGACAGCATGAGGAGCGCCCTCGCGCCTGCAGGAACCAGCCCTCGCCCGGAAAAGTTGTCCCGGAAATTCATCTTTGGCGAGGTTTTGCCATGAGCATCAACCCCAAAACGACTGCCGCGATCGGCGATCACCCCCTGCACCCCATGCTGATTCCGTTCCCCGTCGCCTTCCTGGTCGGCGCGCCGATCGCCGACTTGGCCTTCATCGGAACCGGCGATGCCTTCTGGGCCCGCGCCGCGATCTGGCTGATCGGCGCCGGCATCGTCATGGCGCTCGTTGCCGCCGTAGCCGGCTTTACCGACTTCTTGAGCGAGCCCCGAATCCGCAGCCTCGAGGATGCCTGGTATCACATGGTCGGCAATCTCGCGGCGGTCGTGCTGGCGCTGGTCAACTTCTATCTCCGCTACGCGCAAGGCACTGAAGCTGCGGTCAAGCCGTGGGGCGTGGTGCTGTCGCTCATCGTCGTCGGCATCCTCCTGTTCACGGGATGGAAGGGCTGGGAGATGGTGCACCGGCATCACGTCGCGGTGCTGGACGCGCCAGGCCAGACCAGCTCGGAGCCGGTCATGCCGCCTCATGGCGGCGAGAGCGACCGGCGGGCCGCCTGAGCGAGGCGCGCATCAAGCGGTCAGCGCCGCAGCGCCGCTTTCCGTGGGACTACGTGCTTGCATAGCAGGCATTCAGGACCATATGCTCAGTTATCGAGCTTCGGCCGACTGCTTTGGCCGGAATCTCCTGGCAAAGCATCTCGTTCACGACCCCGCGGTGGCACGCCATCAGCGGGGTTTTTCGCAGGCGGCCGACTTCAGCTCCGCCGGAGCGAATCCCGCATCCTCTTGGTTCAAGGTCCTTCCGAAAACATGTCGCCCAATACCGCCGCCGACGACCAGCACGACGACATCATGTATCCCTCCGCCCTGCCGTTTCTCCTGGTCCACCTCGGCTGCATTGCGGCGATCTGGTCAGGCATCGATTGGCAGGCCGTCGCGATCTGCGTCTCACTCTATTGCGTACGGATGTTTGCGATCGGAGCCGGCTACCACCGCTACTTCTCACATCGGGCGTTTGCAACCAGCCGGGTGTTTCAGTTCATCCTGGCCTGCCTCGCGCAGAGCAGCGCGCAGAAGAGCGTTTTGTGGTGGGCGGCCAAGCATCGGCACCATCACCTGCATTCCGATACCGAGACCGACGTGCATTCGCCGCGTCACCGCGGCTTCCTCTACAGCCATCTCGGCTGGATTTTTTCGCGGCAACACGACACGACCGATCTCGTGAAGGTCGGCGATCTCGCCGCCTATCCGGAGCTGATGTGGCTGCATCGGCTGGAGCTGCTGCCGGCTTTCGCGCTTGCAACGCTCTGCTTCCTGGCGGCGGGCTGGTCGGGCCTGGTGGTTGGCTTCCTCTGGAGCACGGTGCTGCTCTATCACGCGACCTTCTGCATCAATTCCCTCGCCCATGTGCATGGACGCAAGCGATACGTGACCGGCGATGATTCCCGCAACAACTGGCTGCTGGCGCTGTTCACGCTGGGTGAGGGCTGGCACAACAATCACCACGCCTACCAGAGCAGCGTGCGACAAGGCTTCCGCTGGTGGGAGATCGATGTGACCTATTACGTCCTGAAGGTCTTGTCGTGGATCGGCGTCGTCTGGAACATCAAGGCGCCGCCCGAACAGGTGCTGCGCAACGAACAGCCGCTCGGCGCACGGGTCATCAATCGGGCGGCCCGCGAGCTTGCCGGACGGTTCGATGCGCAGACGCTCGCGCACGCGATCTCCTCGGCGCGGCGCCGGGCCGACCTCGCCCAGCTGCAACTGCCGACGCTGCACGACATCCTCAATCGCGCGCATGAAGGCGTCGATGCGCTGACGCATCTGCATCTGCCGAAGATACCGACCCGGGACGAGTTTCTCGCCGAGGCCAAGGCGATGTTCGCGCGAACACGATCGCTCAACGAGATCGTGGACCACGCCTACGAACACTTCCTGGCGTCGGTGCGCGCACAGCTCGCGGCCACGACCTGAACGTCGCGGCTGACCGCCGCGCGCGTTGCATCCGCGCAGCGGAGATGTCTTGACGCTCTCAGTTGAACCTGTAAGCGATGCCGAACGTCGCCATGTGGCTCTGCAACCGTACGGAGTTTGTGGTGCTCTGGGTTCCTAAGCAATTGATGGTCACCACACCGAAAGCGGGGTCGTTGATCGTGGCGCTTCCGGCGCAATCGCGGGTCTGCGAAAAACGAGCGGTTCCAAAGTCGGCATAGCGATACTCGCCGCGCTACCTGCCCATGCGGAAAACGCGTTGTCAGGACCAGGACTTGTCGCGCCTCCCACGGCCCGGGTTCTACGGCACCTTCTGGTCCTGCACATGCCCGTAGACCACACCGCAGAACGAGCGCTGGCCCGGACACCGGCCAAAATGGCAATCCGGATCAAGCGCGCAGCCGCCGTAGACGAGGCCGATATAGCCCAACACCGCGAACGCGGTGATGCCGAGCAGCAATCGGGTGTGGCGGTCCATGAACTTCGTCCTGGAATAACCTGCGCCCATCGGCGAAGCGGCACGCACACATCCTAGTGTCGATAGACGCACCGTTCGAGGACCGGCGCTGACATTTTCGCAACATCATGACCGGGCTTGGCGCCTTCGCTGAAGTTTCGGCGGCCGACCACATTTGTGGGCCCGGCGCAGCCTTGGCGGAGCCGAGTCCCGGCCGTTCACGCCTTGCCCCGCGGTGCAAGAACGTGGATGCCACGGACAAGCCCGGGCATGACAATCCCTCGCAGGTCCGGCGGACGAGGAAGGTACCAAAAACCAAACCGCCCGCCTGCGGGTTGCGCAGGCGGGCGGCTCGGGCCATCAGGACTTTGGGGGCATGCGCCTGAAGGCTTTGAGAGGTGTCATCAGGATCAGCCCTGCTGCTGGTCGTTGGGCGGCGGGGTCGGACGCGTCTTGTGCTGCGCCATGAACTGGTCGAACTCTTCCTTGTCCTTGGCGTGACGCAGCCGGCTCAGGAAATCCTTGAACTCGCGCTGCTCTTCCTCGAGCCGCTGCAGCGTCTCGGCGCGATATTCGTCGAAGGCGCGGTTGCCGGATGACGGCGGGCCGAAGCCAAAGCCGAAGCCACGGCGCTCCATGCGATCGCGCATGCGGTCCATCTTGTACTGCATCCTCTCCATCTTGTTCTGCCAGCGATCCTGGTGGCTCCAGCACGACATTCTTCTGCTCCCGAGTGTGAAAAAGAGAAGGGCAAGTCCGATCGGCCACCAGATGATGAAGCCGAGAATGGTCACGGCGATCCAGCCGGGATGCCAAGGCGTCTCGAGCATGTGAGGACGTTGGTACTGTTGGTATTGGTCCGAGGGGCCGCGCCATCGATTGACATCAGCGGTGTAGGCCATTTCCCATCTCCATCACGGCATCAGCGCCGTTGTGAATGTAAATAACATTTACATAGCTAGACCATCCCGCGATTTTGTCAAGCCGACCACAAGACAGGCCCGCGGAATTATTTGCGCAACTTTATTTCGGCTTGCCCCATGGGCCGCCGGGCGGCACCCCAGAACCGGAGGACGCCTCCGGTGGCACCGGCGGCGGCTCGGCGCTCTTCGCTGGCGGACGGCGGTCGGTCGGGAAGCCGAGGCCACGCAGATAAATCAGCACCTCGGCTTCGAGCAGTTCGTCCGGCGACATCGGCAGTTTTCGCCGTGCGGCATCGCCGCGGGAAAACAAGGAAGCCACGCCATGCGCCATCGACCAGATGTGCAGCGCCATCATCATCGCCGGCGGCCGCGGCGTGCCAGGCGGCGTTAGCGCCGCAAGCCGTTCGGCCGCGGCGCGAATGATGTTGAAGGCACGTTCGCTCGCGGCCTGAAGCGCCGGATTGGCATCGACCGGCACGCCCGATTCGAACATTGCATTATAGAAAGCGGGCTCCTCGCGGGCGAAGGCGAGATAGGTCTTGCCGACGCGCTCGAACGCGGTGACCGTATCAGGACGCCCGTCGTCCCAGGCCGCGGCCAGGCGTGCCTCGAACTGCTCGAAGCCGCGCTGGGCGATCGAGGACAACAGCTCGTCGCGGTCGCGGAAATGCCGGTAGGGCGCCGCCGCGCTGACCCCGGCCATGCGCGCGGCATCGGCAAAGGTGAAGCCGGCCGCGCCCTTCTCGGCGATCAGGCCTAGAGCGGCCTGCAACAGGGCTTCTTTCAGATTGCCGTGGTGATAGCCGCGCTCGGCGCGGCGTTGCTCCTTGCGCCAGCTCATGTGAACGACTTTTACATGAGCCGGGCGTGAAGGTCACTAGCGGCGATGCGGCGTGATTAACCCCGTGCTTTCACGGTCCTGCCGGCCCGATGCGTCGACATCGAGCCGGAAACGAGTTCGCCCGAAGCTACATCTGCGGAATCGGCAGCACGGGCATGACTTCGATCGCCTCGCCCGGGAAGATCGCAAAATGCGGATGGTTCTCGAACAGCTTGGCAGCTTCCTCTTGCGAGGCGGCCCGCACCACCGTGAAGCCGGTCAGCGCATTGCTGATCTCTGTAACGCCGCTTCCGTCGATCCTGCGGGTCTTGCCGAGCGGGCCGCCGATCTCGACGATGACGGCCTTGTGCTTCTCGACCCAGCCGTGCCAGGCGGCCATGCCCTGCTGTTCCTTTGCTTTCCGTTCGGCCTCGGGCAGCGCGCGCCAGGCCGCCATTTTCGAGCCGTTCATGCTGCCGAGATAGACGGCGAGGAATTTGTGTTCGGTGCTCATCGGTTTTCTCCTTGTTGATCGATTGAACGTCAGTCGCAATTTCGTCGCGACCCGCCGTGGCTACTTCTTCAGGTCATCGAATCCGGCGGCCGCTGCCTGCACCTCCGGCGGAAAGTCGCCCATCTCCTGCACCTGCCGGATCTCGATGATTTCGTTGGGCGAAGCCGGGCACTTCTTCGCCCAGGCGATCGCCTCGGCGCGCGAGGCGACCTCGATCATCCAGTAACCACCGAGGACCTGCTTGGCCTGAGCAAAGGGCCCGTCGGTCACGACAGGCACGCCGGTCGCAAACGAGACACGCGTGCCCATCGAGGGCGGATGCAGGCCGTCGAGCGTGATCAGCACACCGGCATCCTTCAGCGCCTCGTTGTAGCGCATCATCGCGGCAACGCGTTCTGGATCGAGCTGCACATCCGGCGGCGCGCTCTCGTAACCGAGCGGGATCATGAGCATCATGAATCGCATGGTGGTTCCTTGTTGCTCCTGGTCATTCCGGGGCGCGACGAAGTCCAGCCGGCCCCATTCTCCTGTAAGACGAACGACCCCTCGCCGCCCCGACAGCGGCGCAGAAAATATTTGGAGGCCGCGCCAGTGCGGCTGCGGCAGGCGCATTCGGGCCGGATCGGGATCGATCGGTTCGGCCTGAGGCCTTTCTTGCCGGAACGAAAGCGAAGTAAAAGGAGCCCGCGCTCACGCGCCCCTCTCCCGGACACAGGACAGATCAGCCAATGCCGCAAGCCCCGCAAAAAGTCGCCCTCGTCACCGGAGCCGCGCGCGGCATCGGGCTTGCGACCGCGAAGAAGTTCCTCGCCGAGGGTTGGCGCGTGGCGCTGCTCGACATCGAGGGCGAGTTGCTCGGCCGCGCGGTCGCCGAGATCGGCCAAAGCGAGGCGACGCTGGCGCTGACCTGCGACGTCTCGGACAAGGCGGCGGTCGGCGCGGCGATGACCGCGGTCGAACGGCGGTTCGGCCGGCTGGATGCGCTGGTCAACAATGCCGGCATTGCCGTGTTCGCGCCGCTGATGGAGACGTCGGAGGCTGACTGGCGCCGCGTGCTCGAGGTCAACCTCACTGGCCCGTTCCTCTGCACCAAGGCTGCGGTGCCCTTGATGCGCGACGGCAATGGCGGCGCCATCGTCAACATCACCTCGATCTCGGCGGTGCGCGCCTCAACGCTGCGCTCGGCCTACGGCACCAGCAAGGCGGGGCTGGCGCACCTCACCAAGCAGCTCGCGGTCGAGCTCGCCTCGCTCAATATCCGCGTCAACGCGGTCGCGCCGGGGCCTGTCGACACTGCGATGGCGAAGCAGGTTCACAGCAAGGAGATCCGCGCCGACTATCACGACGCCATTCCGCTCAACCGTTACGGCCTGGAAGAGGAACTCGCGGAAGCGATCTACTTCCTGTGCTCGGCAAATGCGAGCTACATCACCGGCCAAATTTTGGCCGTTGATGGCGGCTTCGATGCGGCGGGTATCGGCCTGCCGACGCTGCGCGGCCAGCGGCGCAACGGGTAGGCGCGGAATTTGTAGGGTGGCAAAGGCGCGAAAGCGCCGTGCCCACTCACCTCCCCCGATTTGCGCCATAGGTGGGCACGCTTTCGCTTTGCCCACATTACGATGTCGAGAGTTCGGAGAGTGCCATGCGACGCGTCACCTTCAAAACCTTGATGCTCGCGACAGCGCTGCTCGCCTCTGCGCCCGCGGCCGCCGAAATCCGCATCATCCAGTCGCCGGGCGGAGCGGTCGGGCCGTTTCTCGACCTGTTCGAGAAGGTGCGCGAGAGCGGCGAGCACGTGGTGATCGACGGTCCTTGTCTGTCAGCCTGCACGCTGGTCTTGAGCATCGTGCCAGGCGAGCGCATCTGTGTCACCAAACGTGCGGTGCTCGGCTTCCATGCCGCGCGCTCGGTCGACGGGCGCGGGCGCTTCTATGCCGAGCCGGAAGCATCGGTCGCGGTGCTTGCCGCCTATCCTGGCCCGGTGCGCGACTGGATCAGCCGCCGTGGCGGCCTCACCTCGCGGTTGCTCTTGCTGAAGGGGCGAGATCTCGCCGCGATCTATCCGCGCTGCCGCTGACGAACTTGGCAGCCGCCGCTCTAATGGCCTTTGGCTTGGCTGGTTCGAGGCCATACGGCGGGTTCCCTGTGCTCGCACGCTATGTGCGCACGGGGGTTATTCGCCATCACGCGCTGGCTGGCTTCAAAAGAGAGTCTGGATCACCGGCACCAGCTTCATGCTGGCGCAAATGAGCATCCCCCAAAGAGCAAAATTGATCTGTAGCGCCGTCGCCATCGGTCGCTCCCCTTCCAAGTGACGTCCACCCCAGTTTGTAGATTTTATGAATTACAAATACCGATTCTGACGTTCAGATTACAGCCCAATATTGCGTCAATTGTTGTGCGATGCAGTCTGCATCGTTTCACGAAGCGGCCGCACTGCTTGCGCAGAGTGATGCGAATCGTGAGTTCATTGCTCGGCCATGCCGGCCAACTGGTTTGCCTTAAGTTCCATTTGACCGACGCGATGCAAGTTTCCCCACGCGGATCTTGCCCATCGCGCGCCGAACTTTGGGTCCCGGCATGATGCGACTTGGCTTGATCTTGCTCACTTTCTGCACAACGCTGCTTGGATGTGCAGTCGCACCGGCGCAGGAGCGTCGTCCGATCGCATGGGATGGCCTCGGCCAAGACCCCAACAAAGGCCCGAACCGCCCTCATGTCACGAAGCGGCGCGCAACGACCCCCGCGCCCGCGGCAAGTGATCCCAATCAGGAGCGGGAACGAGTGCTCGGCACCCTGCGGCCGTACTCCGACGCGTGGTGGGCGATCCATGACGAGATCGAAGCGGAAAACGACAAGCAGCTCGGCACCAAGCTCGTGATCTGCCCTCGTTGCGTGCAACCGGCGCCGCCGGACGGGGACGTGACCGGATCAACCCGGTGAGAGGCAAGCGGCCGATCGGCGCGTGACGGAACGACTCTACGCTCCGTACGAGTCATTATGTGTCCCCTCTCCCGCGGGTTTGGAGAGAGGGGATCACATTTCAATCGATCATGTGGGCGGTCGCGCCCGTCACATTCCTTCCGCCGGGCAGTTCACCATCCAGGGAATGCCGAACTTGTCGACGCACATGCCAAAGCCCTTGGCCCAGAACGTCTTGCTGAAGGGCATGGTGACGCTGCCGCCGTCGGCGAGCGCGTTGAACTTGCGCTCGCCATCCGCGGGATCCTTGACCGTGATCGAGATCGAGAAGCCCTGCGGCTTGTGAAAATGCTCGGGCGGCGCATCGGAGCCCATCAATACGCTGCCGTCGGGCAGCGACATCCGCGCATGCATGATCATCTTCTCGCGACCGGGTGCGGCGGGCACCTCCGGCGGCGCATCCGATGCACGCATCATTGCATCAATCTTGCCGCCGAGAACCTTGGCGTAATGGTTGAATGCCGCTTCGCAGGTGTCCTGATAGAACAGATAGGGATTGAGCATCGCTTCTCTCCTTTTCGTTGGTAGTAAGGCCTATTGCTTCTCGGTGAGCTTCTTCAGGCTGGCGAGTCCGGCCTCGAAATCCTTGCCGATCATGTTGTCCATGTTGATGAACACCTGCATCACCTTGGACAGGAACGGGGCCGGACCGGACATCGCCCATGTGACCAGTGTGGCATCGCCTTGCGGCACAAAGGTGAACTCGGCGCTGTTATGGCCTTCGAACGGGCGCTCGAAATCGAGATTGATGCAGAGCCTCGAGGGCGCGTTGGCCTCGAGGATCTCCATGTGGCCGGCGCCGACATTGTTGTTCCCGTCCCAGGCATAGGTCGCGCCCTTGCCTTCCGCGGTTCCTCCGAAGGTCCGCTGCATGGCGGGATCGCGGCCCTCATAGGGTGACCAGGCGGTCCAGCGGCGGAAATCGGCCACCACCGGATAGATCGCATCGGCCGGCGCTTTCACGGCGAGACTGCGCTCGACGCGGAATGTGTCGGGTTTCGTCAGGGCAAAGACGAGCACGGCCGCAATTCCGGCCACGAGAACGATGGCGATGACGGCAATGGCTTTCAGCATGGATGGCTCCCGGGATACGTGCGTAGGACGAACGAGGGAGACCCCGGCCGACAAGACCGAAACGAAATTTTTCGTGAGTTCTCTCACCTGTCATTCCGGGGCCCGGAGCGCGTCACTTCGCCTTAGCGCTTTCCTTAGCGCTTTCCTTCGGCTTCGGCTGGCTGTCCCGGATCAGGCGATCGAGATGCATGCGGATGTGGGCGGCTTCCGCGGAGGTGTTGGCGAGCGCGATGGCGCGGTCGAAGGCGATGCGGGCCTCGTCGTTGCGGCCGAGCTGCATCAGGAAGGCGCCGCGCACGCCGTAGAAATGGAAGTAGTTGGCAAGCTTCGGCGCCAGCGGCTCGATCAGCTCGAGTGCGGCCTGCGGTCCGCGCACCTTGGAGACCGCGACCGCGCGGTTGAGCGTCACCACCGGCGAGGGCTGCACCAGTTCGAGCGCGCCGTAGAGCAAGTCGATCTGCGTCCAGTCGGTCTCCTCCGGCGTCGATGCGCGCGCATGGAGCGCGGCGATCGCGGCCTGGATCTGATAGGGCCCGCTGCGGCGATGGCGCATCGCCTTGTCGATCAGGGCGAGGCCCTCCGCGATCATGGTGCCGTTCCACAGCGAACGGTCCTGGTCCTCCAGCAGGATCAGCGACCCGTCCGCGGCAAAGCGCGCGGCGCTGCGCGCATGTTGCAACAGGATCAGCGCCGTCAGGCCCATGATCTCCGGCTCGCTCTGGAACAGCCGCAGCAGCAGCCGCGCCAGCCGGATCGCCTCCTCGCACAGCGGCTTGCGAAGCTCCGCGGTATCGCCACTCGCCGAATAGCCTTCGTTGAAGATCAGGTAGATCATCGCCGCGACGCCGGCGAGCCGCTCGGAACGCTCGACAGCGCCGGGCGCTTCGAAGGGTACTCCGGCCTCAGCGACCTTCGCCTTGGCGCGGGTGATGCGCTGCTCCATCGCGGCTTCCGAGACCAGAAAGGCGCGCGCGATCTGCTTCACCGTGAGGCCGGAGACGATGCGCAGCGCCAGCGCGATCTGCTGCGTCGCCGGCAGTTGCGGATGGCAGCAGATGAACATCAGCCGCAAAATGTCGTCGCGGTAATGCGAGCCGTCGAGCCGCTCGGCAAGCGCGCCTTCGGCATCGTCGAGATCGGAGATCGCCTGGTCGTCCTCGGGCAGCGGCTGCTGCTTGCGGGCGCGGCGGACCTCGTCGATCGCGACGTTGCGGCCGACCATGATCAGCCAGGCCGCGGGATCGCGCGGCGGCCCGTTCTGCGGCCAGGTTTTCAGTGCGCGCAGGCAGGCGTTCTGAAAAGCCTCTTCGGCGGTATCGAGATCGCGGAAATAGCGCAGCAGCGCGCCGACCGCCTGGGGGCGCGCCGAGGTCAGCGCAGTCTCGATCCAGGCGGTATCGGCCTCGCTCACGTCAGATTCCCTCCGGGCCTGAACACGCCGACGGGACGCACCTCATAGGCGCCGCCGGGATTAGCGGCTCCTAGTTCGCGCGCGACGTCGAGCGCGTCGTCGAGGTTCTTGCAGTCGACGATATAGAAGCCGAGCAGCTGCTCCTTGGTCTCCGCATAGGGGCCGTCGAGCACCAGCGGCGGGTCTTCCTTGCGCAGCGTCGCCGCCGCGGTGGTCGGCAACAGCCGCGCCACCGGCCCGAGCCGGCCCTGTTTGGTGAGCTTCTCCTGCACCACGGCGAGCTTCTTCATCACGGCCTCGTCCTGGTCCTTGCTCCAGGAGCCGACGAAGTCCTCATCGTGATAGCAAAGAATGGCATAAAGCATGGGCGACACTTTCCTCGTCTGTTCTAAAGACGCGCCAATATGCCCCGCCCCGACAGGGCTGCGGAAAAAATTTGCAAGAAAAATCCGGCAGATCGTGCCAAGGAGGGCCTTCTCAAGCGGAACTCGACGAGGCACTTCGAATGACCAAAGGCACACTGGCCGTCCTGATCAACAGCACGCAGCAGAACTGGCTGCCGGAGCGCTGGAAGGCCCGGTTCGACGCGGTCTGCGGCGGCCGGCGCGTGGTGCTGCTGCCCGATTCCGCCCTTGATCCGGCCGAGGTGCACTATGCCGCCGTGTGGAAACCGGTGCCGGGCGATCTCGGTGCGTTCCCCAATCTGCGTGCGATCTTCAATCTCGGCGCCGGCGTCGACGCGTTGATGGCAGACAAGAGCCTGCCCGATGTGCCGCTGGTGCGTGTCGCCGTGCCCGACCTGACCAACCGCATGACCGAATATGTCGTGCTGCATGTGCTGATGCACCATCGCCAGGAGCTCTATTTGCGCCAGTGCCAGCGCGAGAAGCGTTGGGAGCCGACATATCAATGGCCGGCAAGCGCTGTCACGGTAGGCATCATGGGATTGGGCACGTTAGGCACCGACGCGGCAGATGTGCTGCGCAGGCTCGGCTTCCGCGTCACCGGCTGGAGCCGCAGCCCGCGCACGATCGAGGGCGTCGAATGCTTCCATGGCGCAGCTCAGACCGACGCGTTCCTGCGCGCGACTGACATCCTGGTCTGCCTGCTGCCGCTGACGCCGGACACGCATGGCATTCTCAACCGCGACGTTTTCACAAAGCTCAACCGCAACAGCCCGCTCGGCGCGCCGGTGCTGATCAATGCCGGCCGCGGCGGCTTGCAGAACGAAGCCGACATCCTGGCCTGCCTCGACGACGGCACGCTCGGCGCCGTCTCGCTCGACGTCTTCGTGCAGGAGCCGCAGCCGGCGGACAGCCGGTTCTGGACCCATCCCAAGGTGCTGCTGACCCCGCACAACGCAGCCGACACCGACGCTGACGCGATTTCGGCCTACGTCGCCGAGCAGATCGCGCGGCTCGAAGCGGGCGGCGTGCTGGAGAACGTGGTGGATCGGGCCAGGGGGTATTAGGGCCTCGCCTGGTTGGAAGAGGCACGACCGCGCCTCACTTTCGATGTCGTCCTGGCGAAAGCCAGGACCCATTACCACAGGGAGAAGTTGCGGCGCGAAGTCGTAATCGGAGTCTTCGCCAAACCACTTCCTGGGGTAATGGGTCCTGGATCTGCGCTCCGCCCTGGACAACGCTACGCGTTGCCAAGAGCTGCGCTTGTCCAGGACGACAGCTTTGTTGGGCTCGTCGCCCCGCCCCTCCCCACCAGCATCCCCGTTCACCCTCTCTTAGCGAGAAGTTGATAGACGTTGTTAATCAACGCTCAACGAATGGGTCGAACATGCGAGCGAACCTCGGCCTCAGGATGCGGATCACGGTTGCGCTGGCGACGACGGCGGCGGCGACTGCCCTGTTTGCCGTGCTCGGGGCGATGTGGATCATCGCCGGGATCATCGATCGCGCCGACCAGCGCGAGCTGCACAGTCATTACGATGCGCTGCAATCGCGCATTGCCGAGGAATCGCATCGCGCCGCCGCGATGAGCGCCGTGGTCGCGGCGATGCCGGCGACGCAAGAGGCCATGGCGAAGCAGGATCGCGAGGCGCTGGTGCGCCTGTTCGGACCGGTCTTTGCCGCGACCAAGTCGGACTACGGCGTCGATCAGTTCCAGTTCCATGTGGCGCCGGCGACCTCGTTCCTGCGCGTGCACCAGCCGGCGAAATTCGGCGACGACCTCTCCGGCTTTCGCAAGACGGTCCTCGTCGCCAACCAGGACCGCAAGGTCGTGGTCGGTCTCGAGGGCGGTGTGGCCGGACTCGGCATCCGCGGCGTGGTGCCGATCGCGCAAGCCGGCAGGCATCTCGGCACGGTCGAATTCGGCCTGACCTTCGGCCAACCTTTCTTCGATGACTTCAAGACCAATCGCCATGTCGACGTCGCCTTCCATCTCGCCGACGGTTCAAGCTTCAAGCTGTTCGGTGGCACGCTGAAGGGCAAGAGCTTCTTCGATGCGGCCGATTACGGCCGCGCCACCAGCGGCGACTTCACGGTGCGGCAAGCCAAGCTCGACACGACGCCGGTCGCGGCGCTGCTCGGACCGATCAAGGATTTTTCCGGTAAGCCGCTCGGCGCGGTCGAGCTGGTGATGGACAATGCCGACTACGAGGCCTCGGCCGACCGCGCCTGGATGCTCGCGATCGGGATCGCCGCGCTCGGGCTCGTGCTGGCCGCGATCGTCGGCTATCTCATTGCTCGCAGCATTTCGCGCCCGATCATCTCGATCACGAGCGTGATGCGCGAGCTCGCGGATGGGCGCCTCGACGTTACCATTCCCGCCAGCAAGGCGAATGACGAGGTCGGCGCAATGGTGAAGGCCGTCGCGGTGTTCCGCGACAATGCGGTGAGCTTTAGCAAGCTCCAGGCCGAGCAGCTCGAGGCCAAGGCACAGTCCGAAGCGGAGAAGCGGCGCGCTTTCGGCGCGCTCGCCGACAATTTCGAAGCCAGCATCCGCGACGTCGTCACCACGGTGTCCTCGGCCGCGGTCGAGATGGAGCACACCGCCCGCTCGATGTCCGAGATCGTCGAGCAGTCGCAACAACAGACCCGCACGGTGTCTTCGGCCTCGGCGCTGGCCTCGGAGAACGTCCAGACGGTGGCGGCCGCCGCGGAAGAACTGTCCTCGTCCATGACCGAGATCAGCCGCCGCCTCGCCCATGCGACCGAGGTCGTCGGCAGGGCTGCGAGCGACGGGCAGCGGTCGAATGCGCGCGTGCAGAGCCTTGCCGACGCCGCGCAAAAGATCGGCGACGTCGTCTCCTTCATCAACGGCATTGCGGGACAGACCAATCTGCTCGCGCTGAACGCGACGATCGAGGCGGCGCGCGCGGGCGAAGCCGGCCGCGGCTTTGCCGTGGTCGCCTCCGAGGTGAAAACGCTGGCGACCCAGACCGCGAAGGCGACGGAGGAGATCGGCGCGCAGGTGACGGCGGTACAGGGAGAGACCACCGGTGCTGTCGACGGCATCCAGTCGATCTGTGCGACGATCCGAGAGGTCGACGAAATCTCGGCCGCGATTGCGGCAGCCGTCGGTCAGCAAGGCGCGGCGACACAGGAGATCGCGCAGAACGTCCAACAGGCCGCGGCTCGCACCGGCGAGGTCTCGCAAAACATCTCCGGCGTCACCGCCGGCATCGCGGCGACCGGCACTGCTGCCGAGGAAGTGCTGGGATCGGCGATCGAGCTGTCAAAACAGTCGCAGCGGCTGCGGGACGAAGTGGACCGCTTCCTCGCGCATATCCGCGCGGCGTAGCTGCGGCTGCAAATTGGATGTCGTCCTGGCGAAAGCCAGGACCCATTACCCCAGGGAGAAGTTGCGGCACGACGTTCTAACCTCGAGCTTTCGCCAAATTGCATTCGGTGGCTATGGATCCTGGCTTTCGCCAGGGCGACGTCGGGGAAATAGCTCGCGCTACAAATTCGGTGTCGGCCCGGCGGAGGCCGGGACCCATACCGCGTGATTCATTGATTGTGCGCGGTAAGAGTAGACTCGTCATCAAAAGTCTTCGCCTAACCACTCTCTGTGGTTATGGGCCCCGGCCTGCGCCGGGACGACAGCTAGGGTTTAGCCCCCACCATCACGTCGATCGCGCCGCTGACGATGGCCTCGAGCTCCTTGCGCGGGACCCGGGCGCGGGAACGGATGGCGATCGTGTGCACGGTGGCGGATGCGACCTGCGCCAGCACCGACGGGTCGGCGCTATCAGGCAGTTCGCCCTTCTCCTTGGCGCGGCGGAAGCAATTGGCAAAGGCCTTGTCGAGTTCGGTAAGACCTTCGAGCACCATGGCGCGGATCTCAGGATCACTCACCGCCTCGGAGGCCGCAGTCACCACCGTGAAGCAGCCCCGCGGACCAGTGTCACCCGAGAGATAGATGTTCAGCGCGGAGGCAAAGATGCGCTCCAGCCGCTGGCGCACCGGCATCTCCTGGCGAAAGATCTCCACCATCGATGCGCGCGCTTCCTCCCGGTAGCGCTGGTAGCTCTTGATGTAGAGCTCGCGCTTGTCGCCGAAGGCGCCATAGAGGCTCGGGCGGTTCATGCCGGTGGCTTCGCTGAGATCGTCGAGCGAGGTCGCGGCAAAGCCCTGCTTGCGGAACAGGTCGAGCGCTCTGCCGAGCGCGACATCGGGCTCATAGGCACGCGGCCGGCCCCGGCGCTTGGGTCCGTTGGCAGCAGCTGGCGGTTTCGATTTTTGTACCATTCCGCAAAATAATCCTTGACCGACCCTATATTATGCAAGACAGTACAAAAATCAATCTGGCCAGGTTGAGCGACACCCAGAAGGAATTGCCCAAGGAGGCTACAGATGGATCTCTATTTCTCGCCGCTCGCCTGCTCGATGGCGACCCGCGTCGCGCTGTATGAAGCTGGCGCCGAAGCGAACTATCTCGAAGTCGATCCGCCGACCAAGACAGTGCTGAGTGACGGCTCCGACTTCCGCAGCGTAAACCCGATTGGCCTCGTGCCGACGCTGCGCACCGACGAGGGCGTGGTGCTGACCGAGAACGCCGCGATCCTGCAATATGTCGCCGACCGTTTCCCGCAATCCGGCCTCGGCGCCGCTGCGGGCATCGAGCGCACGCGACTACATCAATGGCTCTGCTTCATCGGCACCGAGCTGCACAAGGCCCTGTTCGTGCCCGTGCTCGACCGCAAAGCGCCGCAGGAAGCCAAGGCCTATGCGCTAGAGAAGAACCTGTCGCGACTCGACTACCTCGACAATCATCTCAAGGGACGTGAATTCCTGCTCGACCATTTCAGCATCGCCGACGCCTATCTCGTCACGGTCATCAACTGGACCATGGCGACGCCGCCGATCGAGCTCGCGAAATGGCCGAACCTGAAGGCGTATTACGAGCGCCTGCGTCAGCGGCCCTCAATTGCACGCGCGATTGCGGAGGAGTTCGAGCTGTACAAGGCCGAGCAGGCGCGGAAGAAGGCGGCGGCGTAAGCCTGAAGCATCGAAATGCCGTCCCGGCCGCCCGGCCGGGGCGGCGCGAATTTATCCGTACAGCACCCGTGGCAGGATCGTGACGATGCCGGGCCACAATGTGAGCAGCAGCACGAAGCCGATCATGATCATGAGATACGGCATCGTCACGCGCGCGATGTAGCCGAGGCCGTCCTCGGTCAGGCCCTGGATCACGAACAAGTTGAAGCCGACCGGCGGCGTGATCTGCGCCATCTCGACGGCGAGAACCAGGAAGACGCCGAACCAGACCTCGTCGAAGCCCGCCGCCTTCACGATCGGCAGCACGATCGGCAGCGTCATCACGATCATCGAAAAGCCGTCGAGGAAGCAGCCGAGGACGAGATAGAAGACGACCAGCGCCACGATCAGCATGAAAGGCGACAGGCCAAGCCCCTTGACGAAGGCGGCCACCGCCTGCGGGATGCCGAGGAAGGCCGCCGCGTTGCCGAGGATCGAGGCGCCGAGCACGATCAGTGCGATCATCGAGCAGGTCACGACCGAGCCGATCAGCACGTCCCGCATCACCTGCTGTGACATCGCTCCTTGCGCCCAGGCGACCAGCGCCGCGCCGAGCACGCCGACAGCCGCAGCTTCGGACGGCGTCGCAAGCCCGCCATACATCGAACCGAGCACGCAGGCGATCAGGAACAGCGCCGGCGCGAGGTCCTTCAGCGCCGCGAAGCGCTCGCCCCACGGCACTTGCGAGAGCTTTGCTTCCGTCTCCGGCACCATGGTGCCGTTGAGGCTGGTGTGCAGCATCACCCAGGCCATGAAGGTGGCGGCTAACAGCAGGCCGGGCAACACGCCCGCCGTGAACAGCTTCAGGATCGAGACGTCGCCGAGCACGCCATAGATGATCATGATGTTGGACGGCGGGATCAGGAAGCCGAGCGTGCCTGCGCCGGCGAGCGAGCCGATCGCGATGTCGCGGGAATAGCCGCGGCGCAGCAGCTCGTTCAGCGACATGCGACCGATCACCTGCGTGGTCGCGGCCGATGAGCCCGAGATCGCCGCAAAAATGGTGCAGCCGATCACGTTCACATGCAGCAGGCGGCCCGGCAGAAGCCCGGCCCAGGGCGCGAGCCCCTGAAACAGCGAGCGCGACAGGCGGGTGCGAAACAGCAGTTCGCCCATCAGGATGAACAGCGGCAGCGCCAGCAGCTCCTGCGTGGTCAGGATGTTCCAGGCATATTGCGGCAACAGCTTGTCGAGCGGGATCGAGCGGAAAATCGCGAGCAGCAGCGTCGCGGTGAGCGCCAGCGTCAGGCCGATCCAGACGCCGCAAGCCAGCAGCGCGAACAGGATCGCAAACAGGGCGACGACTTCGATGGTCATGGGATCCGCTGTCCGGGGATTGGCGCGTGGGCGATCATTCGACGGGCGAGGCCTTCATGCGGTGATCCTCCAGCGGCAGGCCGAGCAGGGCCTGGATCGCACGCGCCAGGAACTGAAGCGTCAGCAGCAGCATGCCGAAGGTGACGACGGCTTGCGGAAACCACAGCGGCGTATCGCTCGAGGTCGAGACCTGGCCGCGCACATAGGCGCCGAAGGCGAACTTCGCCATCGCCGAGGTCAGGAACGCCATGAAGGCGAAGCCGGCCGCCGCCGATAGGATCTCGAGCGCACGCTGCACCAAGGCCGGCGCGTTCTTGAGCAGCAGCACGACACGGATGTGACCGCCGACACGCAACGTCATGGCGGCGCCGAAGGTGAACGACGCCGCCATCAGATAGGACGAATACTCCCAGGCGATCGAGATCGACGGCGGGAAGAATGAAAAGAAGTTCGAGAGGAAGCGCGTTGCGACCTCGCATAGCATCAGCAGTGTCAGCATCAACAAGCAGCCGCCGCCGATCCAGCCGTCGAGCCGGCCGAGGCGGTCGATGCAGTCGAGCAGGATGCGCAGCGGCGCCGGCGCCGCTGCATTGAGACTCTGCGGAGCTTCGGGCGAGACGCTCACCACGACGTCACCCTCAGCCACGCTTCATTTCGGCGAGATAGGCCCGCACCGGCTTGTCGGCCGCCGGCACACGCTTGAGGAACGCATCGAGCTGCGGGGCGGTCTTGCTGCGGATGGCCGTCATCATCGCGTCCGAGACCGGCACCACCTCCATGCCGCCCTCCTTGAGACGGTTGAGGCTGTCGACGTCGGCCTTGAGAGAATTGGCCCAGAATGCCGGCTCCATCTTCGTGGCGATATCCGTAACGAGCTTCTGTTGATCGCTGGAGAGCGCCTTCCAGGAATCGAGATTGACGGTGAGCATCTGCGACGACCAGACGTGGTTGGTCGGGTAGATGTATTTCAGGAATTCCCAGAATTTTCCGTCGACCCCCGAGACCGCCGAGGTGGAAACGCCCGAGACCGCACCCGATGCCAGCGCCGGAATCGTCTCGCCCCAGGGGATCATCACCGGCGCCATGCCGACCACGGCCAGCATGTCGACGGCGTTCTTGTCGGGCACGCGGATCTTGATGTTCTTCAGGCCCTCGACGTCGGCGACCTTGACCTTGAGGTGCAGATATTGCGTCGGCCACGGCACGATGTAGAGGATCTTCTGGTTGTTGCGGGCGGCGACCTTCTCGTATTCGGGCCGCACATATTTGTGCAGCACCTTCAGTTCGTCCATCGAGCCGCACAGGAAGGGGATGCTCTCGACGCCCATGAAGGGTTCGTCGCCGACCTGCTGGATGTTGAGGACGTCAGCGAGCGGCACCAGGCCGTCGCGCACGGCGCGCAGATGCTCGGGGCCCTTGAAGCCGAGCTGGCCCCCGGCCTTCACGGTGATCGCTACCGAGCCGCTACTCTGCTTCTTCACCTCTTCCGCGAAGGCAAAAGCGTTCTGAGTGTGGAAATTGCCGTCGGGCCAGACCGTCGACATGTCCCAGCTGACCGTCGCCGCCCGCGCGCGGGTGGAGATGTGACCAGCGGCCAGCAGCGTCGCTGCACCCGCGGTGAAATTCCTTCGCGTGATCATTGCACCCCTCCGTTCGCTATCGCACAAGACTTCAGCGCGTCACCGCGCGTACCCATAAACTGCAACTGCATTGTCTGAAGACACGAAACCACTCTCGACGTCGTCCTTGACCGCCGCGCGCTCGCGCTTGCCGGGATCGCCAATGCCGGCGCCGCCCGGTGTCAGCACCACCAGCCGGTCGTCCGGCGGCACCTGCTGAAAGCCTTTTCCACGCAGCTTCTTGCCGGATTTGAGGCCGACATAGCCGGCCTCGCCGTCCCGGCCGCCATCGCGCCCGCGCGGCGGATGATCGATGCGATCGAACGCCGCCAGGATGTCGAACGGCGCATCGACGCCGCTGCCGACCTCGATGATCTGACCGAGCCCGCCGCGGGTGCGCCCTGCCCCGCCGGAATCCGGACGCAGCTCCTTGCGCCAGAAGATCAAAGGCGTCTGCGTCTCTGCGATCTCGACCGGCGTGCCGCGCACGCCGCTGGGATAGGCGGTGGCCGACAGACCGTCCTTGCCGAAGCGCGCACCCGTGCCGCCATTGGAGGTCACCGCCATCGAGAACCCGTAATTGCCGCCGGCGCCGCTTCGCGTCTGTCCGCGGACGTTCAGATTCCACAAACACGAGGTGCCCTCGGCCGGCACGCGCTCGGGAATGATCTGGCGCAAACAGCCGAACACGACGTCGGGCAGCATCTGGCCGATGACGTGACGCGAGGCAACCGGCGCAGGCTTCGGCGCATTGAGGATCGCACCCGCCGGCGCCGACACCGTCAGCGGCGAGAGCGAGCCGGCGTTGTTCGGGATGTGCGAGGCGACGACGCAGCCGAGGCCGAACACGGTATAGGCCGTGGTGTAGGACAGGGGCACGTTGATGCCGAAATTGGAGGCGGCCGAGGTGCCGTCGAAATCGACGTGGATGCCTTCGTCCGAGATCGTCAGCGTCGCTGCGAGCGTCACCGGCGCATCATAGCCGTCGACGACCATGGTGTTGCGCCAGCTGCCCTTTGGCAGTTTTGCGACCTCGGCAAGCACGGCCTCGCGCGAGCGGTCGCAGATGTGGTCGCCGAGCTCGTCGAGCGTGTCGATGCCGAACTCGTTCATCATCTCGACCAGGCGCTCGCAGCCGACGTCGTTGCAGCCGGCCAGCGAATAGGTGTCGCCTTCGGTGTCGATCGGCAGCCGCGTGTTGGTGCGGATCATCGCCATCAGCGTCTCGTTGACGACGCCCTGGTCGATCAGCTTCAGCATGGGGATGTAGAGCCCCTCCATGAACACGTCGGTGGCATCGGGTCCAAAACCGATGCCGCCGATGTCCATGAGATGGCTGGTGCAGGAGAACAGCGCGACAGGCTTGCCGTCCTTGAAGCAGGGCGTGGTGACGACGAAATCATTGAGATGGCCGGTGCCCATCCAGGGATCGTTGGTGATGTAGGCATCGCCCTCCTTCATCGTCTCGATCGGAAAATGGGCAATGAAATGCTTGACCGATTCCGCCATCGAGTTGACGTGGCCGGGCGTGCCGGTCACCGCCTGCGCCAGCATGCGGCCCTTGAGGTCGAACACGCCGGCGGAGAGGTCGCCGCATTCGCGCACGATCGGGCTGAACGCGGTGCGGAGCAGCACCTGCGCCTGCTCCTCGACCACGGCGATCAGCCGGTGCCACATGATCTGGAGATCGATCAGGCTCGCGCCGTTTGCCTTGCTCATGATCAGGCCGCCTTTCGTTCCATGACGATGCTGCCGGCACCGTCGATATGAGCATCAAAACTGGTCGAGACGAAGGTGGAGGTCTCGTCCTCGGCGATTACGGCCGGGCCCGCAATGGTCGCGCCCGGCGTCATGTCTTCGCGGCGATAGAGCGGGATCTCGATCACCTCGCCGGCGCGTCCGTCGAAGAACTTGCGGCTGCCGACTGCCTTTCCGGCGGACTTGCGCGCGACCGCCGCGACCGCGGGTGGATTGCGCGCCTCGGTGGTCGCGAGCACCGACCAGCTCAACACCTCGATCGCGGCACCCGGGATCGGCCGCTCGAACATCGCGGCATAATCCGCCTCGAACTTCTGGCGCAGACCGGCGAGATCGGCGGTCGCCAGCCGCCGGTTCGGCAGCTCGACCGAGATCTCATGGCCCTGGCCGACATAGCGCATGAAGGCGGCGCGCCGCTCCCGCACCGGCGCACCGGCGGCGCCGGGCTCGACCAGCGCGCGCGCTTCGGTCGCCATCTCCTGCAAGAGATCGGAGACCGCCTCGGTGTCGAAATCATCGAGCCGGACGTGACGGCTGCGCACCAGCTCGTAAGCGATGGGCGCCGCCAGGAATCCGACGGCCGATCCGACACCGGCATTCGAGGGCACGATCACGCGGGAGACGCCGATCTTCTCGGCAACGCGCGCCGCATGCAACGGCGCAGCGCCACCGAAGGCGATCAGCGTGTGCTGGCCGACCACGGCACCGCGCTCGACCGCATGCACGCGCGCCGCGCTCGCCATGTTCTCACAGACGACCTCGTGCACGGCGTAGGCCGCGGTTTCCGCCGACAGGCCGAGCGGCTCGCCGACGTCGCGCAGCAGCGCCTGTTTCGAAAGCTCCGGATCGAGCTTGATCGTGCCCGCCGCAAACGCGTCGGGATCGATCATGCCGAGCGCAACGTCCGCATCCGTCACGGCCGGACGCTGGCCGCCGCGGCCGTAGCAGGCCGGTCCCGGCTCGGACGAGGCGCTCTCGGGACCGACGGTGACACGCTTCATCGCGTCCACATGGGCAATCGAGCCGCCGCCGGCGCCGATCTCGACCATCTCGATCACGGGGATGCGCACCGGCAGGCCGGAGCCTTTGAGGAAGCGCGCGGCACGGTCGACCTCGAACACGCGCGAGGTCTCGGGCTGGTACTTCTCGATGAGACAGATCTTTGCAGTGGTGCCGCCCATGTCGAAGGACAGCACTTTGGTTTCGCCAAGACGCGCCGCAATCTGCGCCGCGAAGATCGCGCCGCCGGCCGGACCGGATTCGACGAGCCGCACCGGAAAACGCCGCGCCGTCTCGATCGAGGTGACACCGCCGCCGGAAGTGACGAGATAAATGGCGCCGCGGAACTGCTCGACCTGCAAGGCGTCCGCCATGCGGGCGAGATAGCCGTCGATCAGCGGTTGCACATAGGCGTTCGCCACCGCGGTGGAGGTGCGCTCATATTCGCGAATTTCCGGACACACTGCCGACGACACCGTCACGGAGATGCCGGGCATCTCCTCGCCCAGGATCGCTGCGGCGCGGCGCTCGTGTTCGGGATTGGCGTAGGAGTGCAGGAAGGCGATCGCGACGCTCTCGACGCCTCGCTCGCGCAATTTTGGCGCGAGCGCGCGCACAGCAGTCTCGTCCAGCGGGAGCCGAACAGCGCCGTGCGCGTCGATGCGCTCGGGCACGGTGAAGCGCAGGCTGCGCGGCGCCAGCGGCTTCGGCTTGTCGATGCTGAGGTCATATTGGTCGTAACGGCTCTCGGTGCCGATATCGAGCACGTCGCGAAAGCCGTCCGTTGCGATCAGTGCGGTTTTCGCGCCGCGGCGCTCGATGATGGCATTGGTGGCGAGCGTGGTGCCGTGAATGAAGACGTCGATGTCGCTGATATGGGCGCGCGCGTCGGCGAGAATGAGGCGCATCCCGTCCAGCACCGCCTGCTCCGGCCGCTGCGGCGTCGTCAGCACCTTGCGCGTCTTGCGCGCCTCGCCCACGTCCAGCACGATGTCGGTGAATGTGCCCCCGATATCGACGGCAAGCCGCACCTCGGCTCCCTCAAGCATTCCAAATTCTCCGCGCTGATCGTCAAGACTGAGGTCGAAAGCGCAGCAATTTCCATGCCATGGACGACGAGGACAACGCCGCGCCCGGCTATTCTGCTTGGCACCTATGCAATAGGCAAGACGTGTTCGCGGCCGGCGCGATCAGAGCAGGAATGCGAGCGCCGACTCGCAGCGCTCCTCGACCTTCAGCGTCAGGAGATCGTCGGCGCGGGTGCGGCCGAGATTGACCGCCGCAATCGGAATATTGCGCTGCGCAGCAGCCTGGACGAAGCGGAATCCGGAATAGACCATCAGCGAGGAGCCGACGATCAGCATCGCATCGGCCTGCGCCAGATGATCCTGCGCGGTGGCGACGATGTCGCGGGGGACGTTCTCGCCGAAGAACACGACGTCGGGCTTGAGGATGCCGCCGCAGGCTTCGCAGGCCGGCACTTCGAAGGACGAAAAATCCTCGTGCTCCAGATCAGCGTCGCCATCAGGTGCATCGGCGGCATCGAGCGTCAGCCAGGCTGCATTGGCGCGACCAAGTGCGCGCTGAAACTCATCGCGCGGCGTCTTGCCGCCGCAGCCCATGCAGCGGACCAGATCGAGCCGGCCATGCAGGTCGATCACGTGGCGGTGGCCGGCGGACTGATGCAGCCGATCGACGTTCTGGGTCAGCAGCATCCCGCACCGGCCGTTCGCCTCGAGCCGGGCCAGCGCATGATGCGCATCATTCGGCTTCGCCTGGCCGAACCGCCGCCATCCGATCAGGCTGCGCGCCCAATAGCGCCGGCGCGTATGCTCGTCCGACATGAAGGCCTGGAAGTTGACCGGCTGGGTGCGCTTCCAATTGCCGTGGCTGTCGCGATAGTCGGGAATGCCCGAATTGGTGCTACAGCCGGCGCCGGTCAGCACGAACAGCCGTTCGTGCCGGCCGATGAAATCCTGGAGCGGAGGGTTTGCCAGCGGAGCATTTGTCATGGCGCAGATGTAGTCCGCGCGGGCGGGTTTTGCCAGATCACGATAGTCCGCAGCGCACGGCCGCCCGGATAGGCGGCTATCTCGGGGACCGGCGCCCCGTGCTATCGAGGAGACGAGTTTTCTCTTCTGCTGCAATACGGGCGGCTTGCTGCAATGTCAGCCGAAATTCGTCCCGCTTCTCGTGCACCGAGGCGATCGCATGCCCGACCGCGACTCCGAGGCCGATCAGTGCGGCTTCGGAAAGTTGCAGGCTTGCCTCGATGGTTTCCGGCACCGCATCGGTTGCGCCGATCGCATAGAGGTGGCGGGCATGATCGGCGTCCCGCGCACGTGAGACGATCAGCACGTCCGGCCGCACTGCGCGAATCCGCTCGACGACGGCATCGATCGCTGCTCGCGACTGAATGGTAATGATCACACCGGTCGTCTGCATCAGGCCGCAGGCTTCGAGAAAGCCCGGTTCTGTCGCATCACCAAAATAGACCTTATGACCATCGCGGCGGTCGCGCGCCACGGCGACTGCTTCGTTATCGATCGCGATGTAGTTCAGGCCGTGGCTGGTCAGCAGCGAACAGACGACTTTTCCAACGCGGCCGTAGCCGACCACGATGGCCTGCGCCCGGTCGCCGGGCGGCCGAACCGTCAGTTCGGGATCGAGGGTGCGCTCGCTCCCCAGTTTCGCGGCCAATCGTCGTCCGAGCACGCCCAAGAGCGGCGTCAATGCCATCGTCACGGCGGTGATGGCGACGGCAAAGCTCGACACGCGAGGTTCGATCAGGCCGAGCGCCGCTGCCATCCCGATGCTTACGAAGGCGAATTCGCCGACTGGACCCAGCAGGAAGCCAATCTCGATCGCCGACGGCCACGAGAGCCTGAAGAGGCGGCCCAGGATGATGAGCACGATCGCCTTACCGGCCAATACGCCGATAACGGCGGCCAGCAGCCAACCGGGCTCGCGCATGAACACGCGGAAGTCGATGGCCATACCGACGGTGAAGAAAAAGATGCCGAGCAGCAGGCCCTTGAATGGATCGACGGTGGCCTCAATGGCCTTGCCGTACTCCGTTTCCGCCAGCATCAGTCCTGCAACGAATGCTCCGAGCGCCATGGACAGGCCGGCTTGGTGCGCGGCAAGGCCTGCGCCGACGATGACGAACAAGGTCGCCGCGACGAAGAGCTCCGTCGAATGGGTGCCCGCAACCATCTGGAACAGCGGACGCATCAGCAGCCGTCCGATCAGAATGAGAAAAGCGACCGCTACTCCGGCCTTCAAGATCGCACTGGAGATGTGCGCCACGACGGAGCCGCCGCTGCCTGCGCCAAGCACCGAGACGAGCACCAGAATGGGAATCACTGCAAGGTCCTGAGCCAACAACACCGAGAAGCTGGCGCGCCCCGCAGTGGTCGCAAGCCGTCTCTCGGTGGACAGAAGCTCGAGCACGATCGCCGTCGAGGACAGCGCAAGGCTCGCGCCGAGGATCACGGCAGTGTCGGAATTCTGCCCCGCGAGAAGGGTCGCGCCGAAAATGATCGCGGACGTCGCCAGCACCTGCAGGCCGCCAAGCCCGAACACCAGGCGCCGCATCGTCACGAGCCGCCTGAAAGACAGCTCGAGCCCGATCAGGAATAGCAGGAACACGACGCCGAGATTGGCGATACCTTCGACGTTCTGCGCGTCCGCCACGGTGAACCAGTACAGGAACGGAAGTTCTCGAACGAGCGAGCCGAGTCCGAGCGGGCCGAGAATGGCGCCGGCACCGAGATAGCCCAGCACCGGATTGATGCCCCAATGGCGAACAATCGGCACCACCACGCCGGCAGTGCCGAGGACCACCAGCGCGTCACTGTAGGCATTGATGTTTATGGTTGTGGTCACGAGCCCATCATGTGTCGGCGCCTGCCAATAGCGGCAGCGTCGTCCACGGTCGATAGCACACGGCGCCGCAGACCCCTACCCGGCTCCAATCACCAATTCCCGCGGTGCATCGGTGTCCAGGTAGCCGCGGCGAGAAGGCTTGGCTCGCGATAATGATCTGGTCGTGCAACCCGGTCGGGCCGCCGCAGATGCGCACGCTTCCAAGTTGACGTTCAGCTCGCCCAATTCTCCCGGAATTCGGGGAACAGCGTCAGGCCTCCGCAGGCATAGATGGTCTGTCCGGTGATGTAGCTCGCATCATCCGAGGCGAGGAAGGCGAACACGGCGGCGATCTCTTCCGGAGTGCCGACGCGGCCGAGCGGAATGTGGGAGGTGACGACGCCGCGCTTCTCGGGATCGCCGGTCCAGGCCGCGTTGATCGGCGTATCGATCGCGCCGGGACCTACCGCATTGACGCGGATGCCTCGGCCGGCAAATTCGAGCGCCAGCGTTCGCGTCAGGTTGGCCATGCCGCCCTTGCTGATCGAATAAGCGAGATAGCCGGGCTTTGGGATGATCTGGTGGACGCTGGAGCAATTGATGATGCTGCCGCCTCCGCCGCGGGCGACGAAATGCGCGAGCGCCTTCTGGGCGCAAAGCACGGCGCCATTCAGATTGACGTCGATGATGCGGCGATAGGTTTCGACGTCGAGTGCTTCGCTCGGCGATTCCCGCTGGAAGCCGGCATTGTTGACCAGACAGTCGAGGCGCTTCCAGCGCGCCAGGATCGTCTCGAACATCGCGGCGATGTCCTGCTCGTTGCCGATATCGGCCTTGACGATGATGTGATCGAGCCTGCCATGGCCACGATCGCCCGACACCGTCCGTGCCAGCGCGAGCGTCTCCTCGGCGCTTTGGGGATGATCGAAATAATTGATGGCGACGGTCGCGCCTTCCTGGGCGAGCCGGATGGCGACAGCGCGGCCGATGCCTTGTGAAGCGCCGGTCACCAGCGCGTATTGGCCCACGAGACGCGAGGGAAAGGAGGTTGAGCGATTGGTTTGTGGCATGAGTTCTCTCCGGGATGCCTGATCATCGACGGAACCCGCCCTTTGTTCCATCTCTCAACGCATTGCTGTGATTCATTTGGCGTGGCGGGCGACCGTCAAGGTCAGGATCTGGTAGAGGATGATGGCGCCGAAGGTCGCGGTGCCGATTCCGCCGATCGTGAACGCACCGAATTTGAGCGTGAGATCGCCGGCGCCTGCGGTGAGCGCGACCGCGACGGTCATCAGGTTCGCGGGATTTGCGAAGTCGACCTTGTTCTCGACCCAGATCCGTCCCGCCATCGCCGCGATCAACCCGAACAGCACGATCGAGAGGCCGCCGATGACGGGGCCAGGGATCGACAGGATGAGCGCGCCGAATTTCGGCGAGAAGCCGAGCAGGATCGAGACCGTGGCCGCGAACGCGAACAACAAGGTGGAATAGACCTTCGTCGCCGCCATGACGCCGATGTTCTCGGCATAGGTGGTGACGCCGGTGCCGCCGCCGCAGGCCGCCACAATGGTCGCGAGACTGTCGGCAAAGAGGGCGCGACCGAGATAGGCATCGAGGCTCCGGCCCGTCATCGCGCCGACGGCCTTGATGTGACCGAGATTCTCGGCGACGAGGATGATCGCAACCGGCGCGATCAGGAAGATTGCATCGGCATGGAAGCTCGGCGCGGTGAAGTTGGGCACGCCGAACCACGGCGCGGCCGAGAGTTGCGCGAAGTCGATCGGCTTGCCGAAACCGAGTCCGTTCGCGAACAGCAGGTGCAAAAGATATCCGCCGATGGCGCCGACAATGATCGGCAAGCGGCGCCATAAGCCCGGCGCCGCGACGGCGACCACGCCGATGATCAGAACGGTCGCAAGCCCGATCCAGGTGTCGAACGTGCCGGCGCTCACCGCCTTCACAGCCACAGGCGCGAGATTGAGACCGATCGCGGCGACCACGGCGCCGGTGACGGCCGGCGGCAGCAGCTTCTCGATCCAGCCAACGCCCGACCACATCACGATCAGAGCAATCAGGCCGTACAGCACTCCGGCTCCGACGATGCCGCCGAGCGCAACTGACAGGTTCGGGTTTGGCCCCTGCCCCGCATAACCGGTGGCAGCGATGACGACGGCGATGAATGCGAAGCTCGAGCCGAGATAGCTCGGCACGCGCCCTGCGACGATGACGAAGAAGATCAGCGTGCCGATGCCGGAAAACAGGACCGCAACATTGGGATCGAACCCCATCAGCAGCGGCGCGATGATCGTTGATCCCGACATTGCGACGCAATGCTGGAGACTGGAGACAATGGTCTGGCTCCAGGACAGGCGCTCCTCCGGCATGATCACGCCCGAGGTCTTGAGTTTCCAACGCGGGAAATAGCCTTGCGTTTGCTCGTCGGAGTCTGTTGCAGTCGACATGTTTCCCCCGAGTTGCCGTGCAGCGGTCGATCTTCGTGCGATCCGACAAAAATGTGATTGTCGCTTCCGCAGCGGCCATCACATGATGCGAACCAAGCAAGATCAATACGTTCCGGGGCACTACAATATGACACAAGTCGCGATCCAGCCAGCCGTCCTCCGCCGGCACCAGCCCTGGTACAAGATCCTCTACGTCCAGGTGCTGATCGCGATCGCGCTCGGCGTGCTCATTGGCTATTTCTATCCCGATCTCGGCAAGGCCTTAAAGCCGCTCGGCGACGGTTTCATTGCGCTGATCAAGATGATGATCGCACCGGTGATCTTCTGCACCGTGGTGCACGGCATCTCCTCAATGGGCGATCTCAAGCGCGTCGGCCGCGTCGGGCTGAAGTCGCTGATCTATTTCGAGACGGTCTCGACCGTCGCGCTCGCGGTCGGTCTGCTCGTCGGCGAGATTCTCCAGCCCGGGCGCGGCTTCAACATCGATCCCGCCACGATCGATCCGAATTCGGTGGCGACCTACGTCACCAAGGCCAAGGAAGAAGGCATCGTCGCCCATCTAATGGCGATCATCCCCGACAGCTATCTGGGCGCCATCGCGCGGGGCGACCTGCTTCAGGTGCTGTTGATCTCGATCTTGTCGGGCTTCGCCATCGCTTTCCTCGGCAAGGCCGGCGAGCCCATCGCGGACGCGATCGATAAGGCCGCAAAAATGTTCTTCGGCATCATCCGCATCATCGTGCGCGTGGCGCCGATCGGCGCTTTCGGCGCGATGGCCTTCACCGTCGGCGCCTACGGGCTCGGCTCACTGCTCAACCTCGCCGCGCTGATCGGCACATTCTACCTGACCAGCATCCTGTTCGTGCTGATCGTGCTGGGCGCGATCGCACGGCTCGCCGGTTTCTCGATCCTGCGCTTCATCGCCTACATCAAGGACGAGCTGCTGATCGTGCTCGGCACCTCGTCCTCGGAGACGGTGCTGCCGCAGATGATCCAGAAGATGGAGCATCTCGGTGCCTCGCGCTCGGTGGTCGGCCTCGTCATCCCGACCGGTTACAGCTTCAATCTCGACGGCACCAACATCTACATGACGCTGGCGACGCTGTTCCTGGCGCAGGCTACCAACACCCATCTGACCATCTGGCATGAGCTCGGCATTTTGGGCATCGCCATGATCACCTCGAAGGGTGCGTCGGGCGTCACCGGAGCCGGCTTCATCACGCTCGCCGCGACGCTCTCGATCGTGCCTGATATCCCGATCCAGTCGATCGCGATCCTGGTCGGCATCGACAAGTTCATGAGCGAATGCCGTGCGCTGACCAATCTGATCGGCAATGGAGTCGCCTGCGTCGTCATCAGCCTCTCCGAGGGCGAGCTCGACCGCGACGCCCTGCACGAGACCATGGCCCATCCGCTGGAGATCGGCGAGGCGCTGGAACCGGGTGGCAGTGCATAGCACCCCGGTTCCGATGCGGTAGTTTCCCGGAATGGAAAAACGGTGAGAGACGCGTCACAACAATGGCGTTGGGATCACGGATTGATACTCATTTTTTCCACCCGACGCGCTGGGGGCAGGGCGTCGGGTTTTTGAAAATCTCCGCCAGGACTAGCCGCTATATCGTGACGTAAGGCGGGATCAGATGATCCCGCCATTGACGCGAAGCGCCTTGCCGGCAAGTTCGAGCCGGCGCGTGATCCCGATCGCCTGCAAGAATGCCTCGTCGTGACTGACGACGAGCAGCGCGCCGTCATAGGCCCTCAGGCCCGCTTCAACGGCTTCGATCGATTCGATGTCGAGATGATTGGTCGGCTCGTCCAGGATCAGCAGGGACGGCGGCGTCGTCCCGCCCAGCACGCAGGCAAGGCCAGCGCGAAATATTTGTCCGCCGCTCAGGCTTCCCACGATCTGCAAGGCAGCAGCGGCGCGAAACATGAACCGCGCCAGGGCCGCATGGCACTCGTTCGCACCTGCCGTTGGATTGAGACGGCCGAAATTGTCCAGGATGGAGATCGCGGGATCAAGCAGGCTGACCTTCTGGTCGAACAGCGCGAAGTCGGGCCTGACCCGCACCGCACCCGAGACTGGGCGCAACTCGCCGGCAATGAGTTTCAGCAGCGTTGTCTTGCCGGAGCCGTTCGGCCCGACAAGCGCGACGCGCTCCGGCCCGACGATCGCGAGCGAGAGATCGCGCAAGACCGGCTGCTCCGGCTGATAGCCGGCGCTGACGCCGTCGAGCCAAAGCACCTCCCTGCTCGCCGGCAGGCCAGTCGCCGGCAGTTTCACCGACAACGGCTGAAGAACCTCGATGCGGCGACGTGCGGTGTCGACAGCCTCGACCGCTTCCGCGCGCCGCCGCTCGGCGATTTGCGCGGTCTTGCCGCCGCTGTCTTCGCTGCGATCCTTGCGCGCGCCGGCCAGGATGCGCGGCATGTCGCCCTTGGCACGCTTCTTCCTGCCGCCACTGTCCTTGCGCGCCTTCCGTTCCGTAGCCTCCTGTGCCCTGCCATCAATCTCGGACAGGTGCCTCTCAGCATGCGCGAGATCGTGCCTGACCGCTGCGAGCTCGACCGCCTTCTGCGCGCGAAAACTGCTCCAATTGCCGCCGTATCGGGTTGACCCGAGCGACGTCAGTTCGACGATCGCGTCCATCGTTTCGAGTAAGTTCCGGTCATGGCTGACGACGATCGCGCCGCCGCGCCAGGCAACGAGGAGCGCGGTCACCGCCTCGCGTCCGTCGTGGTCGAGATTGTTGGTGGGCTCGTCCAGCAGCAGGAAGTCGGGCTCCGCGAAGGTCAGTGCAGCAAGACGAACCCGCGTGATCTGGCCGCCGGACAATCGGGACAGCTCCGTCTCGGGAGACGGATCGAAGCCGAGGCGCGCGAGGGCGGTCTGAAGCCGCGCTTCGAGCGTCCAGTCGATCGTGGCGATGTCGTCGGCCGAGGCGTCGCCCTGCTCGGCACGGCGCAGCAGCTCCAGCGCCGACCGCACGCCGAACAGATCGGCCACAGTCGCGCCCGCGGAGACCTGGACGTCCTGACGCAGCAAGCCGATGCTGCCGTTGATCAGAACGCGTCCGGACTGGGGAACATGGTCCCCGGAAATCGACGCGAGCAGCGTCGTTTTCCCGACGCCATTGCGGCCGACGAGACCGGTGCGCTCGGCCGCAAATGTCAGATCGATGTTGGAAAGAAGCGAACGGCCGTCAGGCGCGGACAGCGACAGGTTCGACAGGATGATCGAAGCAGGCATGGAATTCCCCGTGAGCAAGGCGAATGGGCTTTGCGGTCGGGGTAAAATCCATGGCTGCGAAGTTCCTGATTGAGAGCTCTCTAACTAGTGCCGCAGAAGCGCAAGATCAAGCCGCAGTTCGAGTGGACGACAGCGCGAGGAAAGCGCGCTGACGTCCCTATCGATCGGCGCGATCAGCCCTTGAGCGCGGTGACCACGACCTCGATCAGCGCGCCGCCGCCGAGGTCGGCGACACCGACGGTGGCACGGGTCGGCAGATTGTCGCCGAAGAACTCGGTCCAGGCCGCGTCCATCTCCTTCTTCTTGGAGAGATCCGTGACGAAGATCGAGGCGCTGACGATGCGGCTCTTGTCGGTTCCCGCTTCCTTCAGATAGCCGGCGATCTTGCCGAGGATGTTGCGGGTCTGCTCGCCCATCGAGACCGATGTGTCGTTAGCGATGGTGCTGCCGAGGAAGACGAAGCCGTTGGCCTCGACGGCGCGGTGCATGATCGGCGTGCGGATGCTGCGGGTGATGCTCATGATGTCCTCTTGTTAGAGCGTGGAAGGAGTTGAGTTCGGCTGAGGGCCACGAAGGAGGTGCGCCCCCTCTCCCGCTTGCGGGCGACGGCCGGGGTGGGGGTGTCTTCGCATTGGGACTTTCCCCGTGTGGAGAGAGCCCTCACCCGGCGCTTCGCGCCGACCTCTCCCGCAAGCGGGAGAGGTTGAGCCAGCTCGGGGCAATCGATCGGATACGACAACTTCTTGTTCCTAGAGCGCGGAAGGATGGAAGCGGTCGATGCCGAGGTCACTGACGCGAGTCTGGGTGCCGCCGTTGACGATCAGCTCCGCCATCACGGCGCCGGCGCCGGGACCAAGCTGGAAGCCGTGCAGCGAGAAGCCGAACTGGTGATAGAGGCCCTGGTGACGCGAGCTCGGCCCGAACACGGGGATATCGTCCTTCATCTTCGCCTCGATGCCGGCCCAGGCCCGCACGATCGTCGCGCTGCGCATCACCGGAAACAGCTCGAACACGGTGCGCGCGCTGACGGCCAGGCTCTTCCAGTCCAGCACCGTCTCGTTGCGGTCCTGATAGGGCGTTGCCAGATGGCCGCCGCCGATCAGCACGGTACCGTTGGAGAATTGCTTGAAGGACAATTTGCGGCCGCGCAGGATCACGACGGGGTCGATGAAGTGCGGCACGCGCGAGGTGATCATCAGCATCGGCGCCACGGTCTCGACCGGCACGGGCTCGCCGAGCGCGGCGGCAATCCTGCCGGCCCAGGCGCCGGCGGCGTTGACGAGCACCGGCGCAGCATAGGTGTCCGAGCCGACGTCGACATGCCAGAGACCGTCATTCCGCCGGATGTTGCCGGCGGCCTCGCCCTCGCGCACGGTCGCGCCAAGCTGCTCGGCCTTGCGGCGGAACGCCGTCGTCGTCTGCGCCGGATTGGCCGCTCCATCGCGACGCGAGACCACGCCACCCGGACAAGTCTCGGCCACCGCGGGCACGAGCCGCCGCAGCTCGGCCGCATCGATCAGCTCTTCATGGGTGAAGCCGAGCGCGTTGAGCTCGGCCACCCGCGCGCGGCAGACCGCGAGCTCCTCCTCGTTCTCCGCAACCAGCACCTGGCCATGGCTCTCAAAGCTGCAATCGTCGTCGACGAGCTCGGTGATCTTCTCCCAAATCCCCATCGAGCGGATCGAGAGCGGGATTTCGGGGATGTGTCGGGCGAGTTGGCGCACGCCGCCGGCGTTGACGCCGGACGCGTGCCGGCCGGCATAGTCCTTCTCGATCAGCACCGGCTTCATGCCGGCAAGGCACAGATGCAGCGCGGTCGAGCATCCGTGGATGCCGCCGCCGACGACGATTGCATCCACGTTTTGGGTCATCCGCGCACCACCGCCTTGACGTCGGCCTCGCTCTTCGGGACGGCGGCGAGCTCGGCGAGCGTGATCGGCTTCACCGGCGCGCGCAGCCGGTAGTAGCCGATCTCCTGCGGCGTCTTCCCGCGCGCCTGCGCCATCAGCTCGGTGACGGTGAGGCCGCAGAGCCGGCCCTGGCATGGCCCCATGCCGGTGCGGCGATAGGCCTTGAGCTGGTTCGGCCCGGTCGCGCCGATCGCGACGGAGTCGAGAACGTCCTTTGCGGTGACCTCCTCGCAGCGGCAGACGATGGTGTCGCCTGCGGGAATGCGGAACTGTTGCGCGGGGCGGAACAGCGTATCGAGGAAGACGCGGCCACGCTCGGCCTTGGCAAGATCGGCACGAAGCGCCGCCATCGATGTGAGCTTCGCGGCAGCCGCTGGCGCCAGCGATTCCACCGCCGCGCGCGCCGCGATGCGACCGCGCACCACGGCGGCATTCGCGCCACCAATGCCGGCGCCATCGCCGGCGATCGCGATGCCGGCGACCGACGAAGCCCCGCTCGCATCGAGCACCGGCGACCAGCACAATTGCAGATCATCCCAGCGATGCTCGACGCCAGCCGACATCGCCAGATTGACGTTGGGCACGACACCCTGATGCAGCAGCAACAGATCCGCAGGAATGGTCTCGCGCTTGCCGCCGGCGACATAGCTCACGCTCGCGAGCTGACCCTCGCCGGACGCAGAGAGCTCCGTCACCCCTGATACGACCTGCACCTTCGCCTTCACCTCGCGCATCATCGACAGGCCCTTGGCGAAATAGGGCGACGTTAGGAAGGCGAAGGCGTGCGGCAGCGCGGCGAAATAATTGCCGCGCTCGGTGGTGTCGAGGATGCGGTCGATGCGGCCGCCGAGACGCAGGATCTGCGCGGCGAGCAGCCAGAGCAGCGGCCCCTGCCCGGCGATCACCGTGCGGCCATCGGGCACCAGCGCCGACGACTTCAACATCGTCTGCGCCGCGCCCGCCGTCATCACGCCCGGCAGCGTCCAGCCGGGAATCGGAAACGGCCGCTCCAGCGCGCCGGTCGCGAGGATCACACGCTGCGCCTTGACGAACGCAGAGGCGCCGCCGATCGAAACCGCGATCTCGAGATTGCGGTCGAGGCTCCAGACCGTCGCGCGATGGATGACCTCGGCGCTGCTGGCGCGCAGCGCCTGCACGAGATCGGCACCGGCCCAATAGTCGGCCCCGAGCTGGTTGCGCTCTGTCACCGGCGTCGAGGCGATGGCGCGGAACACCTGACCGCCCGGACCGATGTTCTCGTCGAGCAGCAGCGTCGACAGGCCGGCTTCAGCAGATGTCGCAGCCGCGGCGAGGCCGGCGGGACCGGCGCCGATCACCACGACGTCGTAAGTTTCGCGCTTGGGAGCCACAGTCATTTTCCGATCTCCCGCTTGCCCTTCTGGATCTCGACCTGCATGCCGTCGGCGACGGGCACGAGACAGCCCTGGCGATTGCCGACACCGTCAATGGTGACGAGGCAATCGAAGCACACCCCCATCATGCAATAGGGCAGACGCGGCGCGCCGCTCACCGCGGTCGAACGGCGCGCGTCAATGGCGGATGCCAGCAGCGCCGCGGAGACGGTGTCGCCCTGACGTGCCGCGACGGCAACGCCGTCGACGAAGATCTGCACCGATGGACGCTTGTCCTGTTCGGATCGTCTAAACATGGGGATGCCTCTTGGCTCCTTAAGAACTTCTAGAGCGTGATGGAATCTGGTTCGGCTGCGCGAGGGTTCACCTCTCCCCAACGGGGAGAGGTGATTTGAGTTCTGGGCCAGCATCGATTCAAATCGAGCCTCCTAATTTTCTAATAGCCGCTGTTGTTCGCAGCGCCGGCGCCGCCAAAACGGCTGGCCGAGAACGCGCCGACCAGCTCGGGCTCCAGCGCGCCTTGCGCCACCATGCGCGCGATCTCGAAGGCGTGGTTGGAGGCGAGCGTCACGCCGGAATGACAGCAGGCGACGAAGGCGCCGGGATGCGTCTCCGACTGGTCGTAGATCGGAAAGCCGTCCTGCGGCATGACGCGGATGCCGGCCCAGCTTCTGACGACATTGAGCCGCGACAGATGCGGGAACATCCGCTGGGCGCGATCGGTCATCACGGCGCTGATGGAATGTTTCAGCGCGCGGTCGTCGAGCTCGTCCTCCTTGCTATCTCCGATCATCACCGTGCCTTCGTCTGTCTGGCGGATCGTGGTCAGCGGATGCGGCAGGAACGGCATCGTGCGCTCGGTCACCACGATCTGGCCGCGGGTCGGGCCCATCGGCGCGTAAAGCCCGACCATCGGCGCCAGCGTTTGGTTGGCATTGCCGGCGGCAAGCACGACCTTGGCTGCGCGCAGCTCGCCCTTCGGCGTGGTCAGGCGGAATTCGCCGCCGCTCTTGCTGATCGCCGAGACCGGCCGCTCCGGAAAATAGTCGATACCGAACGCAATGAAGCCGGTGTGGAAGGCGCGGAACGTGCGCAGCGAATTGACGTGGCCGTCCAGCGGGCAATAGCTGCCGCCTGAGACTTCCGGGCCGATCAGCGGCAGCGACTTCTTCACGTCGGATGCGGAGAGCATCTCCATCTTGTAGTCGGCCGCGCCGACCTGGTTGTGCATGCGCTTGACCAGTTCCGTGCGCTGGCCGAATTCGTCCTCGCCGAGCGTGAGATGGAAGCCGCCATTTTGCTGAAGAGAGACGTCGAGCCCGGTCTGCTGCTTCAGCTCCGACGCCAGCCGGCCCCACGCCTGCGACGCCTGCACGGTCCACACCGTATAGGCGGGCATGCCGAGCCCCTTGCTCTGCACCCAGACCAGCGCAAAATTCGCGCGCGAGGCGCGCTTGGTGATGTCGCCTTCGTCGAGCACGGCCACGCGCTTGCCGAGCCGGCCGAGGCCCCAGGCAATGGCGGAGCCGAGCAAGCCGCCGCCGACGACGGCGACGTCGTAATCTCCTGACATAGGGTTCTTCTCCTATCGTCCCGTATCGCCCTTGCCGGCGAGCACGCGGTCGAGCCCGTAGAAGCGGTCGAGCAGAATGAGGGCGGTCATGGTGATCGCGATCACGCAGGCCGAGACCGACGTCACCAGCGGATCGATGTTGTCCTGGATATAAAGGAACATGCGCACCGGCAACGTCTCGGTGCCGGGTGCTGCGAGAAAGACGGTCATGGTGAGATCGTCGAAGGACTGGATGAAGGCGAGCGCCCAGCCGCTGATGACGCCGGGCAGGATCAGCGGCAAGGTCACACGGCGGAACAGCGTCCAGCCGCCCGCGCCGAGCGAGACCGCCGCCATCTCGACGGAAAGATCCATGCCGGTTGCGGCAGCCAGAGTCAGCCGCAACGCGAACGGAAACACGATGATGACATGCGCGATGATCAACGCCGCGAAACTGCCGCCCAGACCGGCAGAGGTGAAGAAGCGCAGGAAGGCGATGCCGAGCACGACATGCGGAATCATCAGCGGCGACAGGAACAGCGCCGCCAACGCATCGCGGCCACGGAAGCGGTAGCGCGCGATCGCAAGCGCCGCGGGCACCGCGAACAGCAGCGCCACCAAGGACGACAGCGCCCCGAGGCCGAGGCTGACCCAGAAGGCGTGGATGAATTCGGGGTAGTTCGCGATCGTCCTGAACCAGCGCAGCGAAAAACCATTGGTCGGCAACGACAGGAAGCCCTCGGGTGTAAACGCGACGAGGCAGACGACCAGGATCGGCGCCACCATGACGATGACGAAGATCGTGTGGAAGATCAGCGCGAGCGGGCCGTTCCGTCTCATCGGAACACCTCCGCATAGCGGCGCTCGACCAGCCCGTTGCTGCCGACCACGATCAGCACGAGCGCCACGAGAAGGAGCGTCGCGACCGCAGCACCGAGTGGCCAGTTCAGCGTGTTGAGGAACTCGTCATAGGCGAGCGTCGCGGCGACCTTGAGCCGACGGCCGCCGATGATCGCCGGCGTCGCGAAGGCGCTGGCCGAGAGCGAGAACACGATGATCGCGCCCGAGAGCACGCCCGGCATGATCTGGGGCATGATGATGCGGCGGATGATGGTCGCAGGGCTCGCGCCGAGCGACATCGCGGCATTCTCGATCTGCGGATCGAGCCGCTGGAGTGCGGCCCATACCGACAGTACCATGAACGGCATCATGACATGCGCGAGCGCAACCACCATTCCTGTTTCGGTGAACATGAAGGGAATGGGGGAGCGGATCACCCCGAGCGACATCAAGAGCTTGTTGACGAGCCCGTTGTTGCCGCCGAACAGCAGCGCCCAGCCGAGCGTGCGCGCCACCACTGAGATCAGCAGCGGCCCGAGGATGACCAGCAGGAAGAAGCTCTTCCATCGGCCGCTCATGCGGTTGAGGATGTAGGCTTCGGGCGCACCGAGCACGGCAGTGAGGAATGTCGTCAGGATCGCGATGCGAAACGTCCGCCAGAACATTTCTGCGTAATAGGGATCGGTCGCGATCTCGTGCCAGTTCTTGAGGATGAAGACCGGCTCGATGCCCTTGTACTGGCCCCAATCGTGGAACGACAGCATCACGGTCATCGCCAGCGGGATCAGCAGCACGCCGACGAACAGCATCAGCGCAGGCGCCGTCAGCGTCCATGGCGCACGCGCACTGCGTTCCTCGGCAGCCGCGCTCATGCGATGCCCCTCGCGCGCACGCTCATATCCTCCGGCCGCCAGGCGAGATGAACGGCCTCGCCTTCGGTTGGCTGGACCTTGCCATCATTTTGGCGGATCACGATCGCAGGACCGCATTCGCTGTCACACTGGAACAGCCAGTGGTTGCCCTGGAAGATGCGGGTGATGATTTTTGCGCTGAGGCCGGAATCGCCAAAACCGATGCGCTCGGGGCGGATGCTGATGGTCACCGGGCCATTCAGGCCGGCCGGTGCCGGCGCACTCCAGGAGCCCGCTGTCAGCCGCGCCGGCGTAACGGTCCGATCGATCGTCGCCGCAAAGTCGTTGGTCTTGCCGAGGAACTGCGAGACGAAGGCCGAGGCCGGCTTCTCATAGGTCTCCTGCGGCGTGCCGATCTGCTCGATGCGGCCCTGGCTCATCACCACGATGCGATCGGATAGCGACATCGCCTCGTTCTGATCGTGGGTGACCAGGATCGTGGTGGTGCCGATGGTGCGCTGAATCTGGCGCAGCTCGATCTGCATCTCCTCGCGCAGCTTTGCGTCGAGATTAGACAGCGGTTCGTCGAGCAGGAGCACGCTCGGCTTGATCACCAGCGCACGGGCCAGCGCTACGCGCTGCTGCTGGCCGCCGGACATTCGGCGCGGGTGACGGTCCTCGTAACCGGCAAGGCCGACCATCGCGAGCGCGGCACGGACGCGCTCGGCGCGCTCATTGCGCGACACCTTGCGCATCTCGAGACCGAACGCGACGTTCTCCGCCGCCGTCATGTGCGGAAACAGCGCGTAGCTCTGGAACACGATGCCGAGCCCACGCTTGGCCGGATGAATCGCGGTCAGATCCTTGTCCTCCAGGCGGATCGCGCCGCGCGTGGGATCAAGGAAGCCCGCAATCATCTGCAACGTCGTCGTCTTGCCGCAGCCGGACGGGCCGAGGAAGGAGATGAACTCCCCCTTCCCCACCGACAGACTGAAGTCATCGACCACAGTCTGCGCGCCGAACTGTTTTGCGACCCGATCGAGCTCGAGATAGGCCATGCGCGGTCTCCGCTGTGACGATCAGATCAGCGCTCGACCTCGCGGTTCCAGCGCTTGGTCCACTCCTCGCGCTTCTCGTTGATGACAGTCCAGTCCGGATTGTAGAGCTTGGCCGCGCGCTCGCTGATCGGCGCCATCTTGCCGAGCTCGGGCGGGATCACCAGCGATTTCAGCACCGGACCGTAGCCATAGTCCTTCAGCATCACGAGCTGGATCTTGGGATCGAGCAGCATCTTGACGAAGCTCGCAGCCAGCGGCGAAGCGTTGGGCTTGTTGATCGGACAGGCCGTCGTCAGCAGCGTCGCAGCGCCTTCCTTCGGGTAGACGAAGTCGACGGGGAAGCCGGTGTTGGCAAAGCTCTGCACCCGGCCGGTGCCCCACACCGCGATCACGGCCTGGCCGGACTGGAACAGCTCGGTCATCTTGCCGGGCGACGGCTCATAGGCAAGCACGTTCGGATTGATCTGCTCCTTGAATATCTTGAAGCCTGAATCGACGTTGGTCTCACCGCCGCCATTCATCTTCGACAGCATCACCAGCGCTTCGAGGCCGTAGGTGTTGTTGATCGGCGGGATCACGAGTTGTTTTGCGTATTTCGTGTCCTTCAGGTCGTTCCAGGAGGTCGGCGGAGCCCAGCCTTTCTCTTTGAACACCTTGGTGTTGTACATCAGGCCCGTCGCGACGATGCCGATCGCGACCGCACGATCATCCTTGAAACGCGCGGTGTCGTAGAGATCGGCCGGCAGTCCCTCGAGCTTGCCGCAGAAGCCGAGCTGGATCGCCTGGTACATCGGACCGTCGTCGACGATGGCGACATCGATCTGCTGATTGCCCTTCTGCGCCTGGAGTTTTGCCAGCGTGTCGGTGGAATTACCGGCGACGTATTCGACCTTGACGCCGTTTTCCTTCTCGAAGGTCGGGATCACCTCGTCGCGGATCGTCTTCTCGAACGAGCCGCCGTAGCCGGCGACGTAAAGCGTCTTTTGCTGGGCCAAGGCGGCCGACGAGGCGGCCATGAGCGCCACGATGCTGAGCGAAGTCAGAAGGCGAGAAGTCTTCATGTGGACCGATCTCCATACCGGAATGAGGTGACGTGCCGACAAGTCTCCGGCCGAAGCGCCTTCCGCATTTCCTTCCGCGCAATCCTCCCCGATCAGGGCTCCGGCCCCTGCTCGGCGGGTTTTGGCGCGATCTGGAGGGTGGAATCCCTCCAATCTGCCGAAAAAGCGGGCTGGCTCCAGCTCTGATGAAAAAGATCGCAGACGTATACTTCCATCGTCCAATGAATAATGGCACCCTCTGCATGCCGAGATGTTATGAATGGAATTCGGGATGGTGCGGATCAATTCGCGGCAGGTGGAGGCTTTCCGGGCGACGATGCTGACCGGCAGCGTCACCGAGGCAGCGAAGCTGATGGTGGTGACGCAGCCCGCCGTCAGCCGCTTGCTGCGCGACTTCCAGGCGCTGTTGAAGATGGAGCTGTTCGAACGACGGGGCACCGGCCTCGTGCCGACCGCGGCGGCGATGGCGCTCTATACCGAAGTCGAGCGCTCGTTCGTCGGCCTCGAACGCATCACCGCGGCCGCCGAAGAAATCCGCGGTCGCCGCACCGGCTCGCTGCGCATCGCCGCGCTGCCGGCATTGGCAAACGGCTATTTGCCGCGGCTCGCCGGACACTTCTTGAAGGAGCGGCCCAACCTCAACCTCGCCTTCTTCGGCGTGATCTCGCCGATCGTGGTCGACTGGGTGCTGAACAACCAGTGCGACATCGGCTTTGCCGAGGTGCCGATCGCGCATTCCGGCCTGCCAAGCCTGCGACTGCCGGCGCTGGCGCGTGTCGCGGTGCTGCCGACCGGACACCATCTGGCGGAGAAAGAAGTGCTGCAGCCGCGCGATTTCGAGGGCGAGACCTTCATCTCTCTTTCGGCGGGATCGTCGAGCCGGCACCTCGTCGACCAGGCCTTCCACCGCAGCGATGTCCGCCGCGTGCTCAGGGTCGAGACCACGCTGTCGGAGATCATGTGCGGCATGGTGTCATCGGGACTTGGGGTGTCGATCTGCGATCCCTTCACCGCGCAGGAATTTGCCACGCGCGGCGTCGTCGTGCGCCGCTTCCTGCCGCGCATCGATTTCGAATTCTCGGCCGTCTTCCCCGCGCAGCGAAGTCCCTCCCCGGTGGCGCTGGATCTGGTCGAGACCATGCGCAAGGCGCTCACCGAGCTCGAGGACAAGTCCGCACATGGTTTTGCGCCCGGTTGACTTGGACGTCTTATGGCTCCTGCTGTATCCTCCCTATCTCCGCAGGGCAGCACATGGCACGCATCACCATCATCGAGACCGGGCTCGTTCCTCAAAAGCATCGCGAGCGCCACGGCTCGTTTCCGGACATGTTCGAGCGCATGATCCGCGCCGAGGACCCGACGGCTACAGTCGACATCGTCAGCATTCCGAATGGTGATGCGCTGCCCGATCCGCGCGGCGTGGAGGCCGTGCTGATCACCGGCGCGGCGGCCGGCGTCTATGACGGGCTCGACTGGATCGCGCCGCTGGAAGATTTCGTGCGCACGGCTTACGCCAACAAGACACCGATGGTCGGCGTCTGCTTCGGCCATCAGCTGATCGCGCAGGCGCTCGGCGGCACCGTGCGCAAGTCGGAGAAGGGCTGGGGCATCGGCCGTCACGTCTATCAGGTGCTGCCGGAGAACGGCGTGGTCGACGGCGAAGCGGTCGCGATCGCCGCCTCGCACCAGGACCAGGTGATCGAACCGCCGAACGATGCGCTGACGATCCTCTCGTCGGAATTCACCCCGCATGCCGGCCTGCTCTACGCCAACGGCACCACGCTGACCGTGCAGCCGCATCCGGAATTCGACGTCGAATTCGCGCAAGTCTGCTGCGATCTACGCGACGGCAAGGCACCGGATGATGTCGTCGCCACGGCGAGGGAGTCGCTGGCGCAGCCGATGGACAACGCGACGCTCGGCGGCGCGATTACGAGGTTCTTGGCGCGGCGCGCGGCGCCTTAGTCGCGCACTACTTTGCCCTCTCCCCTTGTGAGGGAGAAGGCACAGGGGCATAAATGTCTCTGGACGCTTTAGGCTGGATGGAGAATGAGCCCAATTCGTCGCACGATAAGCCTGATGTTCGCACTCGCCCTAATCGTCGTAGGGCTGGCGGCTCTAATATATCTCCTATTCTTCGCGCTTCGGTGGAAGGGCTGGATGCTAATGGCTGCCGGTTTCGTGACGGCGTTAGGCGGCATGTGGTTTTGGGAGGACTTTCCAAAAGCAAGAGACAAGAGCAATGGGGCGGTTAGATAATCAGAACGGATCGCTTCCAAGCCCCGCCACATCCGCCGGCCGCGGCCCCGGCGCGGGCCAGTGAAACCGGCGGTCCTTCTCGCCGATCGCAATATCGTTGATCGAGGCCTCTCGCCGCTTCATCAGGCCGTGCTCGTCGAACTCCCACTGCTCGTTGCCGTAGGAGCGATACCACTGGCCGCCGGCATCGTGCCATTCGTACTGGAAGCGCACCGCGATGCGGTTGCCGTCGAAGGCCCAGAGGTCTTTGATCAGGCGATAGTCCTGCTCCTTCTCCCATTTGCGGGTGAGGAAGGCGACGATGGCCTCGCGACCCTGAAATACCTCCGAGCGATTGCGCCAGCGGCTGTCCTCGGTATAGGCGAGCGCGACGCGCGCCGGATCGCGCGAATTCCAGGCGTCCTCGGCCATGCGCGCTTTTTGCGCAGCGGTCTCTCGGGTGAAAGGCGGAAGCGGCGGGCGCGACATGATGGCCTCATCGGTTGGTTGGGGCCGCAATCTATCGCTGCAATTGGCGGAGTCGATAGGCCATTACAAATCAGGCGATCACGAAATCAGATCGGCCTTCATCAAGGTCCGGATCGATTTCGGAATCGGCTGCGCGCGGCCGCCGCTGATGAAGGCGACGCGCACCTCCGCTTTCACCAGCACGTCCTCACCACGCCTCACCTCCTGCCCCAGCATGATGGAGGCGCCCTTCACCGCGATCGGCCAGGTCACGACGTCGAGCACGTCGTCCATCCGCGCGGGCTTGAGGAAGTCCAGATGCATCGAGCGCACCACGAAGGCGAAGCCGGCGCCTTCCGTCTCGGGCTGCTCGAACAGCGCCTGCTGCTCGGCGCCCATCAGCCGCAGGTGATTGGTCCGCCCGCGCTCCATGTAGCGCAGATAGTTGGCGTGATAAACGATGCCCGAGAACACTGACTTGTCGATATCGCAACAGAAGCCTAACTATTTGATTTCATTGGGGCGCTGCAAGGCCATAAAGTGAACAAGGGAGGCGAGCTCAATCTATGCCCTTTCCATGGAAAGGCGGAGCGACTTCGGGATTCGCTGAGCCTTTCCGCCGGAGATAAACGCCACGCGGACCCGTGCCGTGACGAGGAGATCGTCCCCTCGCCTGCATTCCTGCAGCAAGACGATCGACGCCCCCCTCACCTCTTGCGGGACCGTGATGATGTCAAGCACGTCATCCAACGACGCCGGTTTTAGGAAATCGATTGTCATCGAACGAACAACGAATGCAAAGCCGGGCGCATCATCGTTTGCTTCTTGGAGCAGCGCTTGCTGATTGGTTCCGAGCAAACGCAAGTAATTCGTTCTGCCACGTTCCATGAAGCGCAGAAAATTCGCGTGATAAACAATCTGACCGGCGTCGGTATCTTCAAAATAGACGCGGACTCGCATGTGGTGGCGTCCGTCGCAAATTTCGCCGTCAAGAGAGGCTGTCACGGTGCGGTTTCCCTTAAAGATTCCGGGAGCCGATTGTTTTGCACACACGTGCTTTTCTGAGCAAGCGCCAAGGATCTTGAGCTTGGCGCCTGCAGCCGGCAGCTCAGCACTACGCCGGCATCAATACGTCGCCGAGTGCGGCTCTCGCGCAGATCTCATCCGAACTCGACGCAAGGAGATTTGACCCGCAAGGACAAGCAAAAGACGTGTAGGGAAAGTTGGTAGCGGGGGTCCGTTTTGATAGCCCCCCGGAAAAGGCGGTACGGTTCGAGATCATCAGGGTAGCCGCCTGAGCCCACGCGAGCGTCGTAGCGCGTCTCTTGAGCGATCCGCCGCCGTGCCGGCGGCGGCTCCGCCGGCCTCCCGCGGCTAGTCCGTTCGGCGTGACGCGACCATCCCCAGCATTTACCCCGTCAAACTACGCGGTCCAAACCGAGTTTGGCGTTTCGCGCATAGGAGAAACAAGGCGATATTCGCCATGAATGCGGCAGAGAAGATACCGGCACCCTGACCGACGTTAGTTCTTGCCGCAATGACCTCCTGTCCCAAGCTGTTGTATTCGGCCAAGAGGACGGTGATCTTGTCTTTTCCCTCCATTGATATCTCCTGCTAATTGCGATGCTTACTGGCAAGCAATCTCGAAAGTTCTAACACCACGCGCCTAGGTCCCCAAAGACAAAAGGCGCACGCTGCACGAGATCTGCGCGGCACGTCGCATTCGATACGATCGGCGCCAGCGAGACCGATACGACGAAGCACAGCAGGAACGACGCCGTCATGGCTACTAGCGCATAGACGAGGGCGAGCAGGCTGAGGGCTGTTAGCTACTGGGAAAGCCATCGCGCCGGTGCTCGAACACCGCGGCTTCGCAAAAATCGACGGCTTGATGGGTGGGCAATATACCCCAGCTGTCGGAGCTTTATTCCCGGGTCCACGGCGAAGAACAGGTTTCCAAGGCGCATTCCCGGCTAAGTAGGGGGCAGCGCATGGAGCGCGAAACGATTATAACCTAGACAGCGCGCGACGTTGAGCGCCGGGATGAGAACCTTGGGCTGCATGCGGGCCGGCCTAGCGCGGTCCGAACTCGATGAGGATCGGCCCTGGATTGCGCCCGCTGCCGGAGATGGTTATTCGCGGATATGGCCTTTCAGGTTCGGTCAAAATGACCACGGCCGTAATCGCAGCTCCGATTAATGTGAATATGCCGCAGGTCGCGCCGAAGGCCATAAAATATCTGATGGCCTGCTCTGTTCTCGCGTCCCAGTCCACTCTCCTAGCAGCCCTCAGCCCGCGCTTGGCCGGTCGCGCCACTACGTCAATGCTGAAGGCAGCAAGGAGCACCGACGCTCGTATCAGCCACCAACTCAAAACGCCAGCGATGGTCAGCGCCTGTACGGCCGCTTGTGCCCCGCGATGAGACCCCACATCATCCCCCAAGTATCGCGGGAGTTCCTCAATCCCCGGCAACTCCTAACATTTCAGCCATGACTGACGGCATCGTCGAGCGGGTATCCTGCGCGGTTTTTCTGCGCGACCGGGCTTGGACGTGGCCATTTGCGGGCTTGTTGAAGCAGCGGCGATGACCGCGCTTCGGCGCCGCTTCAGATCCGGGCAAAGGGCGACTACAACGCAGTTTCTGCATTGTTATATGCGTGCTTCCAGCTTTCGTGTCAGCTTGAATACCTGTGCAACTACCCAGGTTGACGCTGCAAACCTGACCTTCAGAGCACAGCGTAACGTGATGTGCCGAGCGGTGCTCACCCGGCGATCGGACGCGAGCCGAAAATCTCCCCCCTCCGGGGACGATGGTTTTCGGCGACAACGGTCCTCGTCGGGCTTCTCGCCGCCTGCGGGCGCTTCCATCCTCTTGGCAGAGAGGTGGCGATGCTGTTGCGGCAAATAGCGCGAAGTGCGGCTCGATCGGAAAGCGCGCGCGAACGCATAAGGTACGAGGGAAGGACTCCCAGTGGCTCGGTGCTCTGGACCAAGCGCGAAGACGATGTCCGCATGCTTTATCCGGACTACGCCGCGCTAAAGAAGGTCCTTCGACGGCGCACAAAGATGGCTATGTCTGTCGGGCCTCTAAGCTCGGAGTGTCGCAGAAGCGCCTGCAGTGGACCGCTGCCGACGTCAGCCGATTGAGACGAATATACCCTAGCGGCACGGACGCAGATCTCGCTGCTGCCTTTCCGGCATTCACAAAGCGGCAGGTCCAAGCGGTCGCAAACCGTCTGAGGATTTCGAAGAAGAAGCGTTACAAGAGGACCGGCATTGCGATTATCGACGCAATACGGGATCGCGCGCTCGAGCTTAATCTAACGATGATAGATCTCGACGCCTTGGCAAAAAACGGCTGTTACTTCCAGAAGTGCTGTCGCGAGCTGCCGTACGTCAACGGCCCCTATGTGTACCGAGCAATTGTTGCACTTGGTAGCCAGGCACGATGATATGGTACTGACGTTGCCCATTCTTAGAGGGCGCTGGGATCGGCGGCGCCCTTCTCCGCTGGAACGGCGCCGGGGTCAGACACGGAAGCGAATCTCAGATGGCTTGGGGGTGCTGCTCATCATCTCCGGCGGTTTTGGCTAAACTCAGCCGAACATAGCGATTCGCGAAGGGATGCGATTCATGATGGTTCAATCGTTTGGTGCTGGTGATCTAGTTCGATTTCAGGCGTACACGCAGCAAGCCGCGGAGGTCGACCACGTGATAGGCATGGTGGTCGCCACGCACCAGGACATCCCGCTCGTCGGGGAGTGGGTCGACATCGCCTTCGGCGAGGTGATCCGGCGCGGCGTTCCGACGGGTCGTCTCGAGATCGTCCGGCGAGCCTCGAAGGATGCGCACGGTGATCGGTACATCGAGGACCACGAGGCGGCCGATCGGGCACGCAATTGGCCGGCCTAAGAAATGCAACTCGCGCGTCAACCCCGCCTGATGGACTACAGCGGCGCCGATCCGAAGGAGCAGCGCAAGGTTGCTGAGCACAACGCGATGGCGCAACGCGTCGCCGATCACCTCAACACGCTCATAGCGAATGATCCGGCGCCAATGCAGCATTACCTCTGGCACGGGATCGCTCGCGATCTTGGATTGACCACCGATAAGGTCGAGTCTGCGGTGATGTATGGCGGCCACAATGGCATCACCATTGGCGTGACCGACGAAGGGCGCCGAGCGGTGGCCCGCTAGAAAAAGTGACACATTCGCGCGTGTTTCGTCCTTGGTCCGAGCTCACTCTTATTTTCGCTCGATTTCGGCGCACGACTCAACACGCGCGATGATTTTAGGCGTGTGTAATCGGGATTCCGCCGGCGACTCGCGGTGCGCGTGTGGTACGGCGCTCTGACAGTCTTACTTGAAGGAAATCGGCAATGGGCGTCTATTTGGTCACTTGGGATCTAAACAAAACACAAGCCGAACTATGCGCAGGCGCGACAGAACCTGATCGATCACATGTCGCGCTACCCACATATTAAAGCACGAAACTGGTGAATGGTCAGCATCAAGGCTGGTTGTCCCAAAAGGTCTGGGACTGGATCAAGGCCCGCATCTAACTGAAGGGCATACGCTGGTTCCCGTTCATTCTACTTTTGCGATTTGAAGGATTAATATGACCGATTCTGATTTCGACGATGCCCCGCAGTGGTATTGGGCAGCGGACAGCGGGCATGGATTAGACATCGAGGCCTTCGAACGGGCGGATGATCGGTTTGTGATCGCAAGTGGTCAGCGAGAGCTATGGGCGCGCGTTCGTCGTGAGGTCGATCCGGTAGCAACTGCGCCTGGAGTGCTTTCGGGTCTCCTGATGGCAAGGCGACCCTCGCCGACTGCATGAGGGTGTTCCTGCAAGCCCGTGAAGTCTACGGCGTTTCCTTCAACAGACTTGTGCTGGAGTTCGCGCGCGTGCCTGCTTTCGCGAAGTTCATAAAGGACAATCCGTCCGACTTGGGAAACTCAATTTCCAATCCGATAGGTAAGGGCCCGCTCCCACGATCAGCTTACGACAGCAACGTCGAGCGTCAGCTTGGTCAATTATCGCTGACACATTGGACTTGGAAGAGGATTGGTGGGTCTGAAATGGCCCCCACGCCCAGGAGGCGCAAGTACGAAAATGAGTTCATGGGACGGACTTAGCCCCGGCCAATTCCTGGCGCGGGTCGCTTTTTCACTCGCTGCTACGGCCGCAGTCGTCGCCGTGACTTTCTTCGCAATCCGCTACATGGCGGGCTTTCATCGATGATCACAGCAGGCGCGGTGCTCGAGCATCGCTCTGCCGCCGCAAACGGATAATCGTTGCAACAAAAACCGCGAAAGAAGCCGACAAGGCGCCGAATTTCGGCGCCAATCCGAGATTTGTTGCATTAATCGATTTTCATTGAGCGCTACAATTTCAGCGCTGAACGAGGTGCCTCACGAAGGAAATTTCGGCGGTCTGGAAGGCAACGGAATAATTGGCCGCATCTAGTTTGGCTATTGCTGCACAGGAGCAGAACATGGCTAAGCATTTGTACCGTCTCCGTATGGGCTCGTATGTCGGAAACCTATTTCGGCGCAGCAAGCATGATTTACAGCAGATGCTCTGGCTGCAATATAACCTGATGCGGCTCGGGTGCGACCTGGCGCAATCCAGCCCAGCCCCGAGTAAGGGAAATCACTACTGCGATTTAAGCCGCTCACCAAGTCGACTTCAACTAGCAGCCAGCCTGCCTAGAGGCCGCAGCTCTGGCTCTGCGGGTCTTCATTGAAGACGATTTTGAGCGGCGCGACCGTGGCCCACCTTAACCGCTGTCCATGGAGAGTATAGCGATGGCGAATGAACAAGATGTCTGGATTACGTACCTAGGAGGGGAGATGTGGGGAAATTGCGCAAAACTTTGATTGTTTTTGTCGGCGGGTCGGCCTTGGCTTTCTCCCTTGCCCGGATCTTGCGAAATGCTTCAATCACCTGAATGCCACTGGCCCAGTTTCCAGCTCGGGGATCACGCGCGGGCCGCGCTGCCAAACGCGGACCGTCAAAATTTTGTTCGCGCCTTAGTTGACTTCTGGAGCGTGATGTCCTCACACTGGCCCACAACTTAAGGTCATTTTCCGCATTTTATTACCAAGGCAGAGGGCTTGCCTGGACGCTGGTAGATCGCGTCGAACGAACTCACACTGAAAATCAGGGACCGGCGGACAAAAATGTCCGGAGCTGGAGGGTTGAGTTATGCGCATAAGAGCAGCATCGAGGTCGCGAAAGCTTCAGGTGGCGGCGTTCGCCGGGACCCGTGCGATCCTTATTGCTTTGAATATGTCCGACAGCGACCGCAAGGGCCTGCTGGGCTTTGCCTTCAAGCGGTCAGTCGGCAATGCGCCCGGTGAATGGCTGACGGGGATGAAGACCTTCCCGAGCCTGGCTCCAAAGGAGCCGACCGGTCATGCCATGCATTTTTCGACCGATGAGAGCCCTGTGCAGAGCTTCCTCTGGTCGGACTACGAGGCCCAACCGGGAACGAAGTACAATTTCGAAGTTTCGGCGATGTATGGCAAGCCGGGTGCGCTTGAACCCCGCGAGACAGTCACCTTCGAGGTTCAGACCGAGGCTGCCGATGATGGGCAGCATGGGATCTGGTTCAATCGCGGCGCGATCGCCAGCCAGGCGTTTGCCGATCAATTCGGCAACAAGTCCCTCACCGATGACGACTACAACGATCCAGCCAACAAGGAGGTGGCATGGCTGTCGCGCGGTCTTCTCGAGGCTTGTCTTGACTACATCCGGAAAACACCGGCTGGTGACGGTTTGCGGGTCTGCGCCTACGAGTTCACCTACCGGCGCGTCCACGAAGAGTTGATCGAGGCCCTCAAGCGCGGAGTTGATGTCCAGATCATCTATCACGCGACCAGCGCAAACAAAAAAGCGATCAAGACATCGGGGCTTTCGGCGAAGAAAGGCAGCAAGCAGATCCTGTTCGAGCGGACCCGGCCGAAGACGCCGCACAACAAGTTCATCGTGCGGCTGGAGAAGAACAAAACGCCTGTTGCGGTCTGGACGGGCTCGACGAATTTCACGCCGTCCGGGTTTCTCGGCCAGTCCAATGTCGGGCATCTCGTGACCGACAAGACCGTCGCAGCAACGTACCTGAAGCTTTGGACCGAGTTATCGATGAACCCCGAGTCAAAGGAGCAGCATGCGAATTCCTTTGGACTCTCGCCAAACCCGAAGAACGTCATCGACAACGGAACGACGCTCGTTTTTTCGCCGCGTCCCAGCGACCGCATGCTTAACTGGTACGGGGCGCGCGCCGGCGATGCAGTAACTAGCGCTATGTTTACGGGTGCCTTCACGGTCGATCCCAACATTCTGGGGCCGATGGCAAAGCAGGCACCCGCCATGCGATTCATCCTCATGGAGCGCCCTCCGACCCACGAAGTTATCCAGGCGCAGGCCAACAATCCGGCCGATCTAATGTTTTCGTATGGTGCCATTCTCGGCAAGATGCAATTGCAGCAGGCCGACGGCCATGATGAGGACGGGAAGAAGACCAAGAAATGGGTGCCGATCCCCCACTTCAAGATCGAAGAGTGGTTCCTGGGCGAGGAATTGGAGCGCAGGAATGGTCAGGGCTTCGTCTTCTTCATCCACACGAAGTTCTTGCTGGTCGACCCGTTATCGAATGATCCGCTCGTCTTTACCGGCTCGGCAAATTTCTCCGGCGAATCCCTCAAATCCAACGACGAGAACATGCTGCTGATCCGGGGTAATACGCGGGTGGCCGACATTTACCTCACGGAGTTCGACCGGATTTTCCGGCACTTCTACTCGCGCGACGCCGCCAACAATATCGCCAAGCATGGCGGCCAAACGAAGTTTGGCCTGCTCGATGATACCGACGGCTGGACGCACGACTATTTCGACAAGACGAACGCGAAAAACCACCGTCGTGAGATGTTCTTTGCCGATCCCAGCAAGTCCTGGCAGGCGGCTGCCGCCAAGGACGCAGACGTCTTCGTTGGTGAAGGTGTCCGCGGTGGTATGGGCAAAAAGGCCGCAAATGGCGCCGCAGTTCCAGTTGCTCGGGCAGCCGCCAGAAAGAAGACTGCGGTAAAAAAGAAGGGCCTCAAGGCCGGCAAGAAAGCCGCCGCGACGAAAAAGGCAAAGAAGAAAGCCAAGAAGGCCGCCCCGAAGGCCAAGGCGACGAAGACGAAGATGCGAGCGGCCCGCAAGCGTTGACAAGTGAGGACCAAGCCATGCGCGTATTTGCCATTCTGTTCATCGGAATGATCGCGTTAACGGACAGGGCCTTCGCGTGGGGAGACGAAGGACATCAGATCGTTTGCGAGATCGCTTACCGGCTGGCGACGGTTGATACCCGGGCCGCCATTCGCAAGCTGGTGCGTAACGATCAGGAATATGACACATTCAGCGAGGCATGCATTTATCCGGATCATCCGCACAGGCGTGCTCCCGAGCATTTCGTCAACCTACCGCGCACGGCGCATGAGCTGCCGCCCGAAGGCTGCCCGGGAGAGAACCCATGCGTCCTGAGTGCAATCGAGAATGACGCAACGATACTCGGCTCCAAAGGCAAGCCGGCGGACCGGCTGATCGCCCTCAAATTCCTCGGGCACTGGGTTGGCGACATTCATCAGCCGCTCCACGTATCCTTCGCGGACGACAAGGGCGGCAACGGCATTGACGTAAGTGGCCTGTGTTCTGGGGTGCTGCACGCAACCTGGGACACCTGTCTGGTTATGAAGGCCGTCGGCAAGGATGTTGACGCTGCCGCGTCCGATCTTATCGACACGCTCACCCCCGCCATGAAGGGGGAATGGGTCCAATCCGAGCCCCGCGACTGGGCCAATGAATCCTTCGCCATCACCGAAGCCGTCCAGACGCATTACTGCGCCATGCAAGGGGGGGCATGCTCGAAAATCGAGGGCGCGCAGGTTGAGATTGATGAGGCCTATATCGCGGCCAACACACCCATCGTGCGAGAGCGCCTCTTGAAGGCCGGCGTGAGGCTCGCTCATCTTCTTGACAAGCTTTTTGCCGACTAGGCAACGATGGCGCACACTGAAGGGGGATCAGCTTGTTTGCGGCCAGTACGTATGGCGCTAGAGAACGTCGACTTGAAGGCCTTGGGTAGTGGATACTGGTCAGGCTGCGCTCCCGAGTTGAGCTTACGGATGCCAAATGCATCCTCGAACGCTTTGAGCTCGTCGTCGCTGGTGCCGTGCGGGAGCAGCCCGAAATTGGCCGTTATCAAGGATGCCGCGCGTTCCTCCAGCCATGCGAGCAGGCGGCGGATATTCTCGGCATCGGGTCGACCTGGAAGTAGCCGTCCTTATTCACCTCGGACGGCTGGAACGGAATCGTGGTGAGTCCGGCGCCGATCCAGTTGGTTCGGCAGACCGCATAGCCGAAGTCGCCAAGCGGATCGTTGGAATAGTCCGGCGCGACCTCATCGTCGGAAGGACGAGGCGGCGGCGGAGGAGGATCGGGGAGTGGTGGAAAGAACGCGGCGAACACTGGTTTGACGATATCGCAACAGAACGCTAACCCTTTGATTTCATTAGGGCGCTGGAAGGTCATAGCGTGAATAAAGGAGAGCTTACCTATGCCCTTCGACGGCGAGCCGCAGCGACTTGGGGATGCGTCGAGCCTTTCCGCCCGAGATAAACGCCACGCGTGCACGCGCCGTGACTAGGAGATCGTCACCTCGCCTGCATTCCTGCAGCAAAGCAATTGACGCGCCCCTTACCTCTTGCGGGATCGTGATCACGTCAAGCAGGTCGTCCAGGACCGCCGGCTTTAGAAAATCGATTGTCATCGAACGGACAACGAAGGAAAAGCCGGGCGCATCGTTCCCCGTTGCTTCGAGCAGCGCTTGCTGATTGGTTCCGAGCAGGCGCAAGTAATTCGTTCTGCCGCGTTCCATGAAGCGCAAAAAATTCGCGTGATAAACAATCTGGCCAGCGTCAGTATCTTCGAAATATATGCGGACCTGCAAATGATGGTTGCCGTCGCGAATTTCGCCATCAAGAGAGGCTGTCACAGTGGGTTTCCCTTTGGGCTTCTGGGACCAATTGTCTTGCACAGAGGCGCTTTCTTCGGCAAGCGCTAATCGTGAGCTTGGCTCCTGCAGCGCGGCGGGATTCGGACCGGCAGAGGTCATCGAGCCAGGAGCGAGCCACACCTCTGCGGCGGGGCTCTCACCAACTTGGTTCTCCACTGGTTGTACGAGCGCTTCCCGCTCCTGCCAACTATGCTTCCCGAAGCCGCGCAGGCAGTCTTCGATCTGGTCTCCACCAATCGTGGTGACTTGATGGACCTCGCCGCCATCAGGCACGTCAGCAAGTGCGGGTTTCGAGGCTGAAGAGCTGACCGTCAAAAACACGGGCAACTTCGTCATCCTCGATTGGCTTTGACGATCTCAGCGCGCTCGGTCTGATTGGGTGGTCGGCCCCTACGGCATCAGTGTGCCGGAATGAGGTTGTTGCAAATCTCAGACAAAGAAGAAGCCGTCCGTGTGAGATCCACATTGGCATGGGTATGTCGAACACGCTTCAATAGCGGGCGATGGATGTTTCGGCAAACCGTCCGCACTATGGCCATCGTCACTTGTTGGTCCACAGCAGACCATCGCACCATATGTGTTCGACGCGTCCCCACTGGCAGCAGCGCGGCGCACGCCGCCGCCTCCCGGCCGGCGCACGCTAACTTTCCCCCGCAGCGTCGCTGCGGTAGCGGATGGTCGAGGTCTGGTAGTACTGCGCGCGGATGGCCGCCATCGCCTCGATCAACGGTCCCCACGGCGCGGGAAAGCGTTCTTCCGCCATCACCCGGTGCAGCATGCGCGTATGGCCGGCCAGCTCGTCATTGAGGAACTCCACCACAGGCATAGCCGGATAGCGCTGCAGCAGCAGGATCGCCGCGTTGTCGGCCTCGCCGGCCGACCTGTCCTTGTCGCGTCCATGCAGATCGTTCTGCAGGCGCCCTATCGCGGAGATGAGCCGCAGGACCTGGCGAAACGCCGGACGCGCGCGCAAGGTCGCCATGTCCAGCCCCCACAGCAACGACAGGCAACAGAACACGTTCGCGTAGGCGATCGAATTGATGCCGTTGTGCAGGTACTCGGCGTAGGACCAGCGTTCCGCCCCTGCCGCCTGCGCCTGTCGGGCGCGCAGCGCCGCGCAGTAGCACCGGGTATCGTCGAGAAGCTGAGCATAGTCGCGACGATCGTAGGCAAGCGCGGCCAGCGAAGCGCGCAGCACAGCGCAGCCCTCGAATCCGGGGAGCGCGCACGGCTCGCCCTGCCCCAGCGCCTGCTCCACCGCGGCGAGCTGCTCCGGCGCGATCAGGCCAAGGTCGTTGCAATCGTCGAGCCAGAACAGCAGCGCCAGTTCGCGATAGAACGCCACGATCAGCGTTTCGTCCTGCGGATCGCGGCCGGTGCAGGCGCTGGTGTCGCGCAGGCTCGGGTGTATGCGCTGCAGGATGTACTGACCGCCCCTGACCGCTTCCGCGGCATGCTCGTCGGCGAACCCGGTCAGGGAACACCCCCACTCCAGCACCTGCTGCAGCGCGCGTTCGGTCTGGATCATGGCGCCGCTCCTGCTCCCTCGGCCAGGACATGCCGCCCCCAACGAAGCGCCAGCCATAACCCGGCGAGTTCGGCCACGCGCACGACCCGGGTGGGGCAATACAGTTCCTTGCCGATCCACAGCGGCGTCTGCGGCAATGCATGCGCCGCATGGCGGGCGAGCATCCACCCCAGCGCACGCGCGACCGCATGCGCGATGCGCCGGCGCCCTGTCGGTTCTTCGCTCCCGTCCATCACGCGCAACGCGAACAGCGCATAGGCGGTTTCCTCGAATGTGGACGCGCGACCGGCGCCCCAGCCGCCGTCGTCGCGCTGCGCCTGCAGCAGCGCCGCCAGCGCGCGCTCGTCGCGCCACTGGGGCTTGCCTTGCGCCAGCGCAGCGACCGCATGCGCGGTGGGATACAGCCACGAAACGTGCCATTTTTCGTTGTCCCATAGACCGTGCGGGTTGCGATTGGCCTCGACGTACGCGCTGGTGCCCGCGGCGGGCTTTCCCAACAGTCGCAACGCATGCAGGGCATGGATGTTGGTCGACACCGATGCATTGCGCTCGTCGGGAAAGGTGACGAACAGCTCGCCGATTTCGAAATGCCGCAACGCATCGACCGCCGGGTCGCGGCCTGCAAGGTGCAGGACGCACAACGCAACGGCGGTGTCGTCCGCATCAGCCGCGAAGTGCAAGGCCGGGCCCAGACCGCGCACGCCCAGGCGGGCGTCGAGCTGCGCGACGATCACACGGACCGCCTCGGCGAGCGCGGGATGCGCGAACAGCCCGGCCAGATGCAGGGTGTACAGCGACCAGCATGGCTCGAACACATTGATCGGCCAGACGTTGGGAACGACACCTTCGATGCCGCTGCGCGTCGCCCGCGATGCCGCCTGCAGATACGCGTCGGCGCGCCCGACCTGCGGCGTGCTCCCCTGTGTCACGGCGTGAGCACGCCACGCGGCGGTGGCCGCCGGACTGATGCCGATGCTGCCGTCCTCATCCGGGCATGCGGTGCTCGGCAACGTCCCCCAGGCTTCCCAGGAGTGCAGCAACGGATGGCCGCTCGGCAATGTCGCCACCGCCCCCAGCTTGACCAGGCGCGCTTGCCGCAACGGCAACAGCGCCGGGTGGCGCGGAAACGCTACGCCACCCAGCAAGGACGCAGCCTCACCGCAAAACTGCGGCAGGATCAGCTCCGCGCCGATCGGCGCGTCTTCCGGCACCGCATGCGCGTAGGGATCGGGCTGGCGCTGGAGGAACCGCCTTGCAGCCTGGACCGCGTCGGCAGCACCGGGAAGAGGATCGGCACGCTGCAATGCCAGTAACGCCGCCCACGTGGGCGCATGGCGGAACAGCGGGAAGTCCGCGCTTCCCCATCCGCCGTCGGCCTGTTGCTGCGCGATGAGCCAGGCGTATGCGTCCTGCCGACCGGTGACGTTGCCGTGGAAGCGCAGCGCTCGCGCCGTGTCGTAGACGGACGGACCGACGCTGCCGCCATCGCTCATTTCGCTCAGCAGGCGGCGCAATTCGGAAAGGATCTGTTCGGACAGCGCGTTCACGCGGGATGTTCCTTTTGCAGACGGTTGAAGAGAAACCGGGATTGGGCAGACGCCGCGCATGTCGCCGCAGGCCCGTCGCATAGCCAGCGCCGGACGGCCGCCCTGCTCCGGCGCGGCGACGCCCCCCCGATGCTGGCGCCGGTCCGCCGCATAGGCTTGGGCGCAGCGCGCAGCGTGCGCCGCGGCGGGTTACCGCTGCGATCGGCGCCGCGGACTCGGACACAGTGCAGCATGCACCTCTGCCGCCGGCCGATCGCAGCGGCACAGGGGCGACTCCATGCGGACGGGCGCGCTCATGCGCATGGCGCGTGCTTGAACAGATACGCGTTGGCCCGCTGTAGGAGTTGCGCCAACCGTTCCGCACGCGGCCCCAGCGGCGCGATGGCCTCCCCGGCATCGCGCAACAGATCCAGCGCGAACTGGTGTGCTGCCTGCAGTCCCATGATCGACGCGCAGGTCGGCTTCTGTGCCGCAGCGTCCTTGCCGGGGGTCTTGCCCAGCGTCGCGGTATCCGCTGTCACGTCGAGAATGTCGTCGATCACCTGCAACGCCAGGCCGAAACAGGCGCTGTAGTGATCGAGCGCACAGTACAGCGCAGCGTGCGCGACATCCTCCGCGACAGCGCATAGCGCGCCCATGCGAACGGACGCGCGCACTAGCGCTCCGCTCTTCATCCGGTGCATCGCCACGATCCTGTCCAGCTCGACGTGCTTTCCAACCAGCGACAGATCCATGGCCTGCCCGCCTGCGGCCCCCTCGGCGGACACCGCCTGCGCCAGTTCGCGCACGAGCGCGATACGGTTGTCGCCCGGCGCATCCAGGCTCGCCAGGGTCAGGAAGGCGTGCGCCTGCAGCGCATCGCCCACCAGGATCGCAGTAGCTTCGCCGAACTTGACGTGCACGGTCGGAAGGCCGCGGCGAAGCACGTCGTCGTCCATCGCGGGCAGATCGTCGTGGACCAGGGTACAGGCGTGCATCATCTCGATGGCGGCGCCGACGTCGTTGAGCATGTGCGCCGGCGTGTCGGCCAGTGCGCCGGCAGCCAGACAGAGCAAGGCGCGGGTGCGCTTCCCGCCATGCAGGGTGGCGTAGCGCATCGCCGCCATCAGCTCGGTCTCACCGTCACGTTCGGCGCAGAGAAGACGCGCCAGCACCTGTTCGACCCGCTTTGCGCCGTCCTGCATCCAGATCTCGGGCAGCAGCCCGCTGGATGCGTCGCGCGCCTGCGCGCCCAATCCGCCGAGCGCGGAATCACCAGTTCTGTCGTCCTGTAGCGTGGAACCGGTCTGCATGCTGTTCATGTCCTTGTCCCCGACAGGCGAGCCGCCGCGGTGTTGTCGGCGTCGCACCGTGCGCGCCGAGTGCAGCAATGCCGCGCGTCGCCGGCGCCGCTGCCTCGCCACAGGGGCATGCGATGCCAGCTCATGAGAATCCGATGCGGATAGTCATGGACGGATGTGCGGTCGGGTAATAGCGCCGGCCTTTTTCGACGCCGCTCAGCAAGCGCGGCCGCGCCCCGGCCTCGTGCATGGTCAGCGCCAAGGCGATGCAGAACTGCACCAGTTCCAGCCATGCCAGGTGGTAGCCGATGCAGACGTGTGGGCCGGTACCGAACTGCAGCATGTCCACCGGCCGGATCGGCTCGGTGCGTTGCAACCACCGCGCCAAGCGAAACTGATCAGGCGCCTCGTGTAGCAGCGCCGAGGTCGAGAAATGCAGCAGCGGGATGCACAGATCGGTGCCCGCGGGAATGCGCCGTTGGCCGAGTGGCAATTCACGCAGTGCGCGACGCACCAGGAGCGGCGTCGCCGGATGCATGCGCAGCGTCTCGCGGAACAGCGCCTCGGCGACCGGACACTGCGCCAGGTCCGCGTGCTGGGTCGGCACCGCGCCCACGCGTTGCGCCTCCTCGACTAGGGCGTCCCACAGCCCAGGCTGCCGCGCCAGCTCGATCACCATCCAGGCCATCGTCGAGGCGGTGGTGTCGTGACCACCAAGCAGCAGCAAGCGGATATTGGCGACCAGGACCTCGTCGGCGAGCGCATCGTCGCTGCGATCGAAGGCGCTCACCATGTCGTTGATCAACCCGGTGCGCGCGGCATGTTCGCGCGCGTCGCGGACGAACTCGCGCAACCGCGCATCGATCCAGTCGCGGGCGGCGCGGCCGCGCCGCAAGGGCAGTCCGGGCAGGTCGACCGGGGGCGCGACGATCAACTGCAGCAGTTGCCGGTACTTGCGACGCCATTCCGGTAGGTCCTGCGCGGGGATTCCCATGAGGCTGAAGATGAGCTTGAGCATCAGATCGCCGGTTTCGCGCAGGATCGTTACGTCGCCGCGGTCGCGCCACCTCTGCACCCGCGCCCGGATGACGGGCGCGAACAGCTCGCCGATGCCGGCCTGGGTCAGCCCCATGGGCAGAAACGCCGTCTGGATCGCATCGCGCGCCTGACGGTGCGCGCCTCCGTCCTGGGCGACCAACGTTCCGCCAAACAATTCGGGCGCGATCTCTTCTATCAGTGCCGAGGACACGTCCTTGTGCCGGAGCAGTGCGAACGCATCCGGATCCACGCAGGTCATCAGGTGTCCGGCAGGGCCGAAATCCAGCCAGAAGTGGCTGCCCAGCGTCCGTTCCGCGCGCCGCAGCAGGCGCGGCAGGTCGCAGACGATGGCGGGAAGATGCCCGACCAAGGGGAAAGCGCCGGGCACGACCGGGATGTCGTGCCGCAGCCGATGCCGACGGTTCAGCGGGTTGAGCAGCATGTCCATCAGCAGCGCGGCGACGCGGCCGCTTCGGCGGTCTCGCCGGAAGGCCGCGCGGCGCGGCTGTTGCCACCGTCGGCGTACGTCGGCACATGCGCCAGCATGCCGCCGTCGATGCACACGACCTGGCCGGTGATAAACGCAGCATCGTCGGAGAGCAGGAACGCCACCAGCGCGGCCACGTCCTCGGGGCGGCCGACGCGCGGCAGGAGCTGGTGCCGGCGCAGATGCCGTTGCATGCACTCGTCCAGCTTGGCGAGGAGACGCTCGGTCATGATGAGACCCGGCGCAACCGCGTTGCAGCGGATCTGCGCATGACCGTACTGGGTGGCGAGCGAGGCCGATAGCATGTTCATCGCCGCCTTCGACGCGGCGTAGGACGTCTGCGCGGTGTCACCGGTGAGCCCCTGGCACGACGACATGTTGACGATCGCGCCACCGCCGCGGGCTATCATCCGTGAGATGGCCTGCCGGCAGCAGAGCAACGTGCCGCGCAGATTGGTCGCCATGGTCTGATCCCAGACCGCCAGGTCCAGGTCGAGAATCGCGCGGTCGCGCGGAGTCAGATGCATGGCGCTCGCGTTGTTCACCAGCAGGTCGACCCCACCGAAGTGCCGCTCCGCCGTCTCGAACAGCGCTGCCACCGCCTGCGCATCGGCGATGTCGATGGCCAGGGCTAGCGCGTGGCCCGCGTCGGCCGCGATTTGCGCGCTGCAGGCGATGGCCGCCGTGCCATCAATGTCGGCGACCACCACTCTGCCGCCCTCGCGCGCGATGGCGAGGGCGCATGCCTTGCCGATACCGGCGCCGGCGCCGGTCACCACGGCCACCTTGCCTTCAAACCGTCCCATCGTGTCCTCCTGGATTGCGTTGGTCTCTCGCGGCATGCCGCTCGGCCTCCGCCGGAGAAGGCGCACTGTCGGCGCTGGCGCGCTCGTCATCGCCAGCTTCGCTTTCGATGACCCGAATGGCGGCGACCGGGCACTGGCTGGCTGCGAGCCGCACGGCGGCGTGCAGCGCCTGCGGGACTGTCGCCCCGCACACTTCGGCCACGCCGTCCGGTTGGCGCTGGCGAAAGGTGCCCGGTAGCGTCAGCACGCACTGCCCGCTGGTTCCGCACAGATCCTGGTCGACCACGACGCACATCTCAGCCCCCTGCGCACGCAGCCGCACCGGCAGCGCGCGGAACGTCCTAAGGAACGCGGAGGGCTCCCGGGTCGGCTGCTCGGCCAATGCCAGCGTGGGGAAGCGCGCCTGAATCCGCGGCAAGCTCTCGGTCAACTGCACCCGGGCCAGTTGCGCACCGAGGCAGAAGTGGATGCCGTGGCCGAAGCTCAGCATGATCTTCCCGTCGGTCGACATGCCAGGACTGGTGCCGTAGAACCGCGCGGGATCGAAGCGGTCGGGATCGGCGAAGGCGTCCGGGTCGCGATTGCCGGACGCGATCAGCACGCGCACGTCCGCGTTCTTCGGGATCACCACGCCGCCCAGTTCGATGTCGCGCTGGGCGATACGCGGAATGGAGCTGAACATGGCGGGCGCGTCGCAGCGCAGGACTTCTTCGACGAATGCCTTCACCCCCATGGCGTCTCCCTCCAGCCAGTGCCGCTGTTCGGGATACGCCAGCATCGCCAGGACCGCATGGTCGATGGTCGCAGCAGTGGTGGCGAAGCCGCCCAGCAGCATGCCCCACAACATGCTGATCAACTCCGCATCCGACAGCGTGTCGGCATCATCGTCGTGTGCGCCGACCAGCATCGACACGATGTCGTGGCGGGGATCGGTGCGCTTGCGCTGTATGAGACCGCCGAAGTAGGCCTTCACTCTGGCACTGGCCGCGTCCGCCGCGGCGAGCCGGGGATCGCTGGCGTGCGGGCTCAGGCCTTCCAGAATGGCGCCGATGCCGGCGGCGAGCCCGAACATGTCGTCCTGGGGCATGCCAAACAGTTCGGCGAAGACCAGCATGGGCAAGGCCAGCGCGAATTCCCGATGCAGGTCCACGGCCTCCCCGCGCTCCAGCGCGGGCGCCATGCCATCCAGGCGCGCTGCGACGATGCGCGCGATGCTCGGCCGCAGGTTGTCGATCTGGCGCACGGTGAAATCGCGCGAGATCAGCCGGCGCAGACGCGTATGCGTCGGTGGGTCCTTCATCGCTAGCGTGGAGGCCAGCAGATTGAGCGACAAGCTGGTCGCCGCATGCGGAAAATAGCGCGCCAGTTCACCCGGCGCAGGTCCCCGAAACGCATCGCCCGTGGCCTTGAGCGCCCAGTAGATGTCGGCGTGGCGGCTCAACAGAAAGAGGCCCGACGCCGCGCGATGCACCGGATCGTGCTCGCGCAACCACCGCATGAACGGATACGGATCGTGGATCCACGCCGGCGACGCCAGTTCGGCGAAGGCGTCCCGGCATCCTGCCGTGGTTTCTTGCACGTCCATTTGGTTACCTGTTGACTGGCTGATCTGACCGGTGCGCGGCAGACGCGCCGGCAAACCGCGGAGACGATCGCGATCCCCCAGCGGCGTCCGCACATCACCAGAGCACCGGGAACTCCTCGAACCCGCCAGTGATGATCTCCTTGCGCAACTTCAGTTCTTCCGGCGCTACGGCCAGGCGCAGCGCGGGAAAGCGCTGGAAGATCGAACCGAACACCGCCTTGAGTTCCAGTCTGGCCAGCGCCCCGCCGATGCAGGAGTGCGGCCCGTAGGAGAACGCCAGGTGCGGCTTTTCCTGGCGTCCGATGTCGAAGATTTCCGGGTCGTCGAAATGGCGCGGATCGAACGACGTTGCCGGCAGGCCGACCAGCACCTTGCTCTCCGCGGGAATATGCACGCCCGCGATGGTCACGTCGGTCCTCGGATAGCGCATGATGCCGTCCCACCCCGCGCCCGGCGGGTACATGCGCAGGATTTCCTCCACCGCCTTGTCCACCAGGGATGGATCGCCGACCAGGCGTTCGCGCTGTTGCGGATGGCGGAACATCGCCAGCAGGCCGAATTCGATCTGGGCGACGGTGCTCTCGTGCCCCGCCACCAGCATGCCCGCCGCCAGGCCGATTGCTTCTTCCTCGGTCGCCTTGCCCTGGTCGACCGCCGCGAGCAGATCCGTCAGCAGGTTGTCGCCCGGATCCTGGCGCTTGTCCCGCATCTTGCCGCGAATGTAGGCGCGCAGTTCTTCCCAGGCCAAGCGCGACGCGCTGCGCGGGCCGCTTTCCTGCTGGTGCGTCATCACCTCGTCGGACAGCCGCGCGAAAAAGGCGTGATCCTCGTAGAGCACGCCCATCAGCGCGCTGATGACCATGGCCGGAAGCGGAAAGGAGAGGTGGCGCCGCAAGTCGGCGGGCTGGCGCTGGGCCGCCAGGTTCTCGAACAACTGCGCAGCGATCGCCTCGACGTGCGGCGCCAGCAGCTTCACCCTGCGGTTGCTGAAGGCCGGCGCCACGAGCGTGCGTAACCGGACATGTTCGCCCCCCTCGTGCGAGACCAGCCACCCCGGCGAACCGAGAATCACCGAATCCGGGGTGAACGCCGTCGGCGGCATTCCCGCCGGCCGGAACGCCGCGTCGGACAGCGCCGCCTTGGCCTCGTCGTAGCCTGTCACCCACCAGCCTTCGTGCCCGGACGGGAAACGCACGCGGTGGATCGGACCGTTGGCGCGTAGCGCCAACATCTCCGGCGAGGGCTCAATGTGATCGACGCGCCACATCGGCAGCGTCGGCAGGGGTTGTTCGGACACGGTGGCACTTCACTCTCTAAGCGATGGAAGGGCGGAAGGTGCCCGCAGTCGCTGCGGGCAGGGGCTTCACGTGCGCTTGCGTTCACTTCTGTTCGTCGATGATGATCGGCGGGGAAGGCGGCCGAATCCTAGGGCCTCAAGTTGGCTTTAGCCATCTACCGAATCTTGTAGTAGCCCCCTAAGCTAAACGCCTGGTGGCGCGAAAAAATATGCGAAAAACTCTGTCGCCACGCGCTACCATACGGAAACCTATTTCCGATGGGTATCCGCCTATGTTGGTTGGCTACATGCGCGTGTCGCCGGACTCCGACCGACAGAACACGGACTTGCAGCGCGATGCGCTGCTCGCCGCCGGCGTTGATCCGCGTCACCTGTTCGAGGATCACGCCTCGGGCGCGAAGGATGACGGCGCGGGCGCTCAAATTCGTCCGGCCCGGCGACATGCTGGTCGTGTGGAAACTCGACCGTGTTTTAATGATGGGTTCGTTGCGATCACCTCCGACTTGTACCCATCGGCGCAGTTCATCGAGACGATGAAGACGTCTTTTGAGGTCGGCGTCGATCTTGCCGAGATCAAGGACTAGTTCGCCAAACGCGACTCGGTGCGCGTCGAAGGAGAGCTGCCGGATCGCCTCATACAGGCGACGCCGGGGTGAGATCTCTGAAGGCTCAGCCCGCAGGAGAATAGCTACGGAAACACCAACCCAACAGCAGCTCGACGGATTGACGCGGCTGAGTGAAATCGCCCGCGTCCCAGATAAATCCGAAATCGTCACGTCAAAAGAGGAAGCGGAGAACCTCTACGGGAGCGACTGAAACTGGCAGTTTTCTAGCATATTGACTTGGGTTTATCTCGACGACCGCCAACGGAGCGCCTTCATGTACATACCACCCCACTTTCGAGACGACGACCTCGAGAACATTCGAGCGACAATCCGCTGCGCCCGATTGGCCAACCTGATCACAGCGACATCAGATGGGCCACTTGCGACACCTCTTCCGCTCTTCCTCGATGAGAGCGAAGGCGAACACGGCACGCTGTACGGGCACCTGGCGAAGGGCAATCCGCAATGGCGCACGGCCCCGATCGGAGAAGCTCTCGCGATCTTTACTGGCGCGGAGGCTTATGTGACGCCATCCTGGTATCCTAGCAAGCGACAAGCTGAACATGTGGTGCCGACATGGAATTACATCGCGGTCCACGCCCATGGGCCGATTGAGTTCCTCGAGGATCCCAATCGCCTGCTTGAGATCGTGACGCGCCTGACGAATATCCATGAGACGTCACGTGCGACGCCCTGGGCCGTCAGCGATGCTCCCGCGGATTTCATCGCCGCCCAGTTGCGCGAAATCGTCGGCGTGCGCATCCCGATCACCATGGTCGAAGGCAAGCGCAAGATGAGCCAAAACCGCCCCGCGCCTGATCGCATTGGTGTCGCCACCGGCCTAGCGGCGAGCAAACTGGCACGGGACCAGGAAGTTGCAGCTCTTATCATGATTCAGGACCGAGACGATAATGTGCATGACTGCCGCCAACAGCGCCGCTCGACAGAGAGCGATCTTACATCTGCAGCTCTCACAGGCTCCAGCGGCATTAGTAGAGATTAACTCGGGCCATCAATTACCTCGCGAAATCCACTAACGGAACAGTCTGCTCGGGCTTACTACACTGTGTAGACACTTGTCCGTATTCTGACAGAGGCACAAATCTCGTGTCAGGTCCAGTACAGCGCGCATAGTAAGCGGACTTTCGAAAGCCCATTCGGCGTTGTGGCTTGCCCAGCGCCGCCGGCATGGCCATTGTTTAAAACAAATCGATCCAGAAACAGAGCCACAAAAGCAGCAATGCTCACGCTCTCCAAACCCCATCTCACGCTTGAAGAACGGTCAGCCGATTCAGCTCACTTACGCGCGTTGCACCCCTGACAATTCTGTTCGGACATATCCACTATGACCACCCCAAACATCTAGACCAACAATTTAGGAGCATGAGCAAGCAAGAGCGGCTGCGCTTGTATATGCAGGCCAATGATTTATCCCCAGAAAGAACCGTCATCGTGGGCGATATGCCAGTTGAGACGGAAATTGCCCGCAATCTCGGACTTATCAACGTATCAATCGTGGGAGGATTTGTTTCCGAAGCGCGCTTGCGCGCGGCAGGGTCCGACTACATAATTCATGACCATCATGAATTATTACCAATTCTATAGAAGCATTGCTTTTTTTCAACGCAGTTGAGTGATTAGAAAGCAAAACTGAAGATCTGCCGTTGGCGCGCTCCTGCTATCCGCTTCGTCTTCACGATACGACATTCGAAGGGTGAGCTCGGCGATCGAGTTCTTTCGTCACTCGGCCTAACCATCGGCTCAGTTCGATGACACGCGCCAAATAGCACGATTCGTTCAGTGCCCCTTGTCGGGCACATGCTCGTCTTTCGCTTGGCACGATGCTTGCTGAAGATCATTCGCTCCAAGGGGCGAGGAAGAACTGCAAGGGCTTGGAAAAGCAACATGAGCACAATGACTTTGATCGGTGGCGTCATTCCGAGCACCGATGTTGTGAAACGTGCAGCGCGCATCGGTGCCGAAGTCAAAAATATCAGGCTATCAGGCGATCTACCGGATCACGCGATCGCTGCGATCAACAGCTTATTGCTCGAGCACAAGGTGATCTTCTTCCGCAATCAAGGACATCTCAATGACGCCGAGCAGGAGCGCTTTGCCGCTCGTCTCGGAAAGCTAGTGCCCCATCCGATGCTCGGTGCTACCAAGGGGATGGCGTCGCTCCTCGAACTGGACTCCACTCGTGGCGGCGGTCGCGCCGACGTTTGGCATGCGGATGGGACCTTCGCCGACGCCTATCCCAAGATTTTGGTCCTGCGGGCAGTTGTAATGCCAACGTTCGGAGGCGACACCGTGTGGTCGAACACAGCTGCCGCTTTTCTTGGTTTGCCGCCGCCGCTACAACGGCTTGCCGAGGGCCTATGGGCCGTTCACAGCAACGTTTTCGATTACGCCGGGATTGCGCGTGTCCGCGAGGTCGACAAGAAACACTTTGACGAGGTGTTCACCAGAACGGTTTTTGAGACCGAGCATCCCGTCGTACGCGTCCACCCTGAAACAGGCGAGCGGACGCTAGTGCTCGGCGCCTTGGTGAAGCACTTTGTTGGGGTCCCCAAATACGACGGACAAAAGCTGTTCGATCTGTTCCAGTCTCACATCACCGCGCCCGAAAACACTGTGCGCTGGAACTGGTTAGAGGGCGATATTGCGATATGGGATAACCGCGCAACGCAGCATTACGCGGTCAACGATTACGGGGACCAGCATCGCGTCGTACGTCGGGCCACGATCGAGGGTGACGTGCCTGTCAGCGTCGATGGCCGGAGCAGTGTAACGCGCCTGAAGGTGACCGAATAACTGCACGTCGACGCCCAGCGCTCTCGCGTCTGAAAACGAGAAAACCTGGTAATCGGAGTTGTTTCGGGCAGACGCGGGAACACACTTTCCGACACGATATCTCAGCGCTTAGCGCCAACTCGGCAGCGCCTAGGTTGATGCACGCAACTATTTAGCGTCGGCCAACAGCTTCGAGGAAACCTTGACCATCACTGTCCTTCGCCAGCGGCCGGTACGTGGCCTTCACGTTTCAGTTTAGAAAATCCTCGATCCGTGGCCATAAAGCGCGCCAACATGAGGGCGATGAGTTTAGTCGGATCGACCACTTGACCACCCTGACGCGTAAGCGCTTCTGCATATGCAATGAGATCACGATGCACGGCCGCAGGCAGCTCCGTACTCACTTTGACGGGCTTGTCGTCTGGAAGCTCTCCTATTTTGAGTTTTGGCATGTTGTCACCCTCTATACGGCGTAAGTATGAGGTCATGATTGACAAGAACACTTACCGGGAAGCCAGGTCGCACGGTCAGAGTAGGCTGGATGCTGAGACTGCGGCGAACGACCTGCTGCCCGGTCTGGTTTAGTGAGTCCGAGGCGCCGTGTCGCAATGCCTGGATGATTGCGCTGTCGTTGCTGTTGGTGTCCGAGCCGGCACCCAGTTCGGTCCCGATCGCCAGAAAGGTCGATAGTGCCGCAGCCTTGAACAACTCGCCCCAGTGATTGTCGACCTGATCTTCGAGACCTGCATACCCGGCAGTGTCAGCGCCAGGCTGCCGCTCGAGAACGATAGAACGTCCATTCGGCATAATCAGCCGTGTCCAGACGAGCAGGACGCGAGACTGGCCGAAAGTGACCTGGCTATCGTAGATGCCGATCAGACGCGCCCCCTGAGGGACAAGCAGAAAGCGGCCGGTCGGGGTGTCATATACGCTCTCGGTCACTTGGGCCGTAATTTGGCCTGGCAGGTCTGACTTGATGCCCGTGATCAAGGCTCCCGGAATGACCGTCCCAGCCTGCACGATATATGGTGAAGCCGGCCTGGTGACACGGTCAGGGCTGACTGTGCGACGGTCTACCGAGGCGCTCACGAAGGCAAGCTTGCGTTCCTGACCATTCTGCCCAGATCCGTCGTCGCCAGCGCTCGTTGCGCTCGCCGGCAAGACACGCTCGCTTCCAACAGCCGTACCGGTGGGCGGACGCATTTCTCGTCCACTGGTCGAAGCGAAGAGATGGCTGATACGGGCTGCCTCCGTCTCTTGATCCCGGCGCTGCTGGTCCGGATCAGTGCCGATCGCCGGGGACTGGCCCTGAGCGGCAAGTATCGGTCGACCGAGGTCCCCGGGGAGCGGCGGACCAAGCTGCGGGATTGGCTGGCGCGGAACGCCAGCATAGTCCTTCGGCAGCGTGGTAATGCCGTCGGCAACATTGTGGTGGTCGGTACTGTAAAGCTCATCGGCCGCTTGACTACGGGAGCGATTGCTCTGTAGCGACCACAACACCGCTCCGCCGATGACAAGCAGGGCAACCGCGCCGCCGCCGGCCAAGACCTTCCGCGACAACCGCGTCACGCGCGGATGCTCTGCTCTCAAGCGGAAGCTTTCGGACTGCTCCCCTTGTGTCTCCGGCGGAACTGCTTGCTCGTGATCGTTTACATTCCGAGTGTTCATGACGACGGCCTCCCGTCGGTCCTGACAATACGGACCTTCTGTTGGTGCTCGCCGCCAAGCCGCAGTTCGGCGGCAGCAAAAAGCCGATCGACGATCAATACGTTACCGTAAGCGCGATAGTTGACGAGTTCGGTCTTGCCGTCTGCACCAATGACGAATAGCGGAGGCATCTCGCCCTGCACAATGCCTTGCGGGAATTCGACATAGACCTTGCGGCCATCGTCATATGCGGCGAGTGGCCGCCAGGGAGGACTGTCCCCTTCGATAGCATAGCGGGAGATGCGCTGCGCCGGCTCCGGAAGAACGGGCTTCAGAGCGACCGAACGCGACCGTTCCCGTGCAGTTTCTGGATAGTACCAGGCAACAGACGGCATGTATGGCCGTTCGCGGGAGCGGAGCTCGATCAGGTAGGTGCGCCGATCGGTATTGACGACGAGATTGGTCTCGATCGATGCGCGCGTCGGCTTGACCAGGATATGGACGCGGCGCATGTCGCCATTCCCACTTTCGGTATCGCCCACGACCCATCGTACGGTATCTCCGGCCGCGATCGGCCCCGATCCCGTCAACTGCTCTCCTTCCTCGAGTGCGATATCCGTGATCTGCCCGGGTGCGGCATAAACCTGATAGAGCGCACCGGGGCTGTAAGCGTAGATCTGCGCCGCATTGAAATACCCGCGTTTGCGCGGCTCGACCCGCGCTGCGCTGTTTGCCATCTCAACCCGGCTCACGGGTTCGGGCTCTTCCTTTCCGGCCGACTTGCCGCCGAGAGTTGGCTTCCAGAGCGGTGGAACGTGAAGCGGCCGCGACCTGTCGTCCAGGGCCGCTGGCGCCGCCGGCAGCGCCGGGACCTCCGCGTCATAGCTGATCTCCGGCGGTATATAAGTCGCGCACCCGCCGAGCGCCGATGAACAAAGCAAGAGCACGGACAGGAGCGCTCGCTTTGAGCCCACGAACTCGGACCGAGGCGAATTGAGCTTACTGCCCGGGAGGGAACGCTTCGAATGAACGTCAGACGGCGCCTCGGTCACTGACTTAACTCCTTTGACCAGTTGATGGCGCGGACATAGACGCCAAGGGGATTCTTGCGCAGGCGTTCGGCATCGCGGGGTGTCTCGATCACGATCGAGAGAATCGCAGTCCAGCGCTCAGACGAGCTCAGCGAGCCGTTGTCGTAGACGCGCTGGGTCCACGCGACGCGAAAGCTCTCCGACGACGCGCGAATGACGCTCGAGACGTCCACTGAGATTTGGGCCTTGCCCAGCTTGGCAAAGGGGTCATTGTTGCGCGCATAGTCGTTGAGCGCAGCGGCGCCGCGATCGGTCGTAAAATCATAGGCCCGGAGCCAATTCTGGCGCAGAACGATGCCGTCGGCCGGCAGACCTCTGACATCCTCGATAAAGCGCGCCAAATGGTAGGCGATCTGCGCATCAGTGGGCTGATAGTCGATGTTGGCCGGCGCAACCCTTTGAGCCTGGCCGAGATGGTCGACTTCGACCACCCAGGGCGTGATCGATCCTTGATTTGACTGCCAGACAAGCCCAACAGCGAGACCGGCTGAAAGCATCAAGCAGCCGAACGACATCAGGCGCCAGTTCTTGGCTTGCAGGCGCGCTGATCCAATGCGTTCGTCCCAGACTTGCGCTGCTTTCTGATACGGTGTGACCGGTTCGGGCATGCGCCCATAGTGAACTGATGGTCGTTTGAACATCGATGATTGCCCCTAAGATCAAGTGATCGGTTTCTAGTCATGCGGTATCTGCGTTTGAGACCCCCGCCGCGGTGGCGAAGGCGCAGTGTTTCGTGTCAGCGCTCTCCTTCAGACAAATCGACGGAAGAGCCGCTGCCACCGTGATCGCTTGAGCGGACCGCCTGGCCGGCTGCCGATGCACCGTGCCGAATGGTCTCGGCACGCTTCATTCGCCGCGCCCAGTTGGGCTGCCCTTCGGCAGAAGTGCTTGCGGCCTGCGCGCCGGCTTGCCCACCTCCGCCGAGCGCAGCCGCTGCACGACGCAACGGGCTCATAGCAGCGGAAGCGCCGGCGTCCGCGACGCCGGCAAGGCCGCCGCTTCGGTAGGCGGCTGATGCTCCGCTCATGACAGCGCCGCCACCGCGCGAGGCGCCTGCCATCGCGCCGCCAGCGAGACCAGTACCACCGGCGGCAAGACCCGCCCCCGCCGCAACAATGCCGCCGGCAGCAAGGCCTGTTCCAATTGCGGCGCCGGCGCCGAGTTGGGGTCCACCGGACACCAGGCCGTTTGCGATACCCGGACCGAAGATACCGAGACCCAGCAAGGAGAGCGCCGCGAGCACCAGCGTCATCGCGTCTTCGATGGTCGGCTGAGCGCGGCCGAAGCCTGCGGTGAACTGCGAAAACAGGGTCGAGCCGATCCCAACGATGACGGCCAGGACCAGGACCTTGATCCCTGAAGAGATGACGTTACCCAAGACCCGCTCCGCCGCGAAGGCGGTCTTGCCGAACAGTCCGAAGGGAATGAGCACGAAGCCGGCGAGCGTCGTGAGCTTGAACTCGATCAGGGTGACGAAGAGTTGGATCGCCAGAATGAAGAAGGCAAGCAACACCACGACCCAGGCGAACAGGAGAACGACGATCTGGACGAAATTCTCGAAGAAGCTGATGTAGCCCATCAGGTCGGAGATCGAATCGAGCAACGGTCGGCCGGCGTCGAGTCCGACTTGAGCGATCTTTCCGGGTCTCAGAAAATCTGCAGCGGACAGGCTTGCACCCGATGCTTTCAGCCCAAGACCGGCGAAGCTCTCGAAGACGATGCGCGCCAGGCTGTTCCAGTTGCCGATCAGGTGGCCATCGCCGCCGACTGCACGAGTTTGGTCGGGTGTGCGCACGATCCGGGAATACGGATCGATTGCAGTCCGTATTCCTCATAAAGCGCGTCGGTAAGCCGAGCACCTTCCGGCGGCGACCATTCGACCGCCTCGTACGCAAGTTCGACGCCTTCTGGTGCAGCGGCTATTGAAGAAGACGATGAGCGCGGTGCGACGGCGCTGGTCGGTCGCGACATCGCTGGCCGTTCGATAGCAGCGACCTCCGATGGCGTGGCGACGGGCAACCTCGGAGGCACATGCTTGGTCACCCAACCAAGCAAGGTAGCGACATCGGCCGCCATTCCTGGCGAGGCAAGAAAAGCCGTCGGATCGGCAGCAGGCAGCTTGTCGATCACAAGCAGCCTTGTGTCCGTCTGAGTCCCGTGCTTGGCGTAAACGGCGCCGTCGATCGCCGCAGAAAACACCACCCGCCCGCGTTCCTGCAGCCGCACAAAGGCGTCTCGCCATGCTGGGTTATCCGGCGCGAAGCTGGCGCCAGTGATGGCGACGAGGCGTCCACCGTCGCAAAGACGCGCGAGCGCTGAAGTGATGTGACGGAGAGCCGCATCCGCCATCCGTCGATCGACATTCGCCACCGCGGAGAACGGCGGGTTCATCAGAACGACGCTCGGCGCGACACTCACGTCGAGGTGGTCATCGATCTGAGCAGCATCGAACCGCGTGACGTTAACGCCCGCGAATAGATGCTCGAGCAACCCCACCCGGGTCTCGGCCAACTCGTTCAAGATCAAGGCGCCCCCGGCGAGCTCTGCAAAGAAGGCGAGCAAGCCGGTCCCCGCGGAAGGCTCCAGAACGCGATCGACCGATGTAATGCCGGCTGCAGAGCATGCGACCAGTCCCAGCGGAATGGGCGTCGAGAATTGCTGACGCGCCTGGCTGTCCTCGGAACGCCGCGTGTGGGTCGGCAGGCAGTTCGCGACTTTCGCTAGCATCGGCAGCATGGCAGCCGTCGAGCCAGCCCTGGCCCGTATGGCCGGTCCGAACTTGCGAAGAAACAGAACGGTTGCCGCCTCGCAGACGTCATAGGCGGTCTTCCAGTTCCAGGCGCCGGCCGCGTCGGAGGCGCCGAAGGCAGCCTCCATGGCGCTACGCAGAACAGCGGCATCGATGCGCCGGCCGAGTTCGAGCTCGGTCAGGAGCTGTCGCGCGGCCCTGACAGCGGCGGAGGTGAAAGTTACAGCGGCGCGCAACGAAAGCGGCGCGGCGGCAGCGCCGCCGGCGAGAGATTCGGTCATGGCAGGGTTCTTTCGGAGAGCAGGAAGGGGTCGAACCGCCAGGCGCTCTCCTTTGACCCCGACGGCTCAAACCCGTCCCGGCCCGGCTCTCCCTCTCAAGCCTCGCTCAGAAGAATGGGGACCGGCGCTGTGCACCGGTCCCCGCGCTACCGCGGGACGGCTGTGCCATCCCGCTCCATGATGTCACTCAGCCGCGTCGAGCTGTTGCGGATCTTCGTCGCTGCCGTTTGCGGGATCCTCCTCATGGGCGAGGAATTCTGGCAGCGCACCCGCTTCGCCCTCCTGATCCACTGGCGCCGCATCGGGATCGACGAGACGCAGCGGCTTCGGCAACCAGCCCGAGCCATCCAGAAGGCGCTCAGCCTCCTCGGCCATGTCAGCCTTCTTCAGATGGTCGATCAGTTGGGCCGAGGACTCGCCTTTGGCCTCCCGCACGGCCTCCAGAATTCGCGGTTTGGTGACCCGGCCGAGATAGTTGTCGCGGAGGGCTTCCACCCTGCCTGAACCATGTCGAGCCCGACCGCCCGCGCCAGCACATCAGCTTGGTCGAGACGCGTGCGGACGCCGTGGGCTGAGACCCGGCCCTGATTGTAGCGATTGGCCGGCTCACAGACGGCATTGACCGCAAATGACGCACAGTGGGCGAACAGCCGTGCCTGTGCACCACCATCGAGAGCCGTCAGCGTATCCCAGAGATCGTTCTCGCTCTTCGGCAACCGCGCCTTCCAGGCCTCGTGCCGCGCCTCGACAGCTTTGGCAGAGACGCTTTCCCTCAGCCCCGGAGCTTGGGCGGAAAAGTTCGGCGTGCGAAGACCGATCTCAAGACAGCTCCCGGACGACGCGAACCGGTAAAAGGCCGTCAGCACGAAGTCATGCAGCACCGCCTGAAACGCGACCGCAGGATTTTCTGCCAGCGCATCGCGCAATGCCAGCGTCCGATGCGCCGTCAGCTCGGTGATCAGCCGATCCGGCAGAGGCTTGGCCGCGTCTTCATCATCATCCTCGGCATCAGCGGCGCTACCTGCGACTGCGATGATCGTACGTTAGACTGAAGTGCTAGGCTCCTGCCCTTCGTTCGACGACGGGGCGGCGGGCTGCGCGATATCAGGATCGATTGCCGGCACCTCGTCCTCTGGCCGGACATAACCCCGGTCCACGGAAAGGCGCCCCTCGGAATCGATACTGATGAAGACACCAGCTCGGGCGATCTCCGTCGGTTCGTAAAGCATCGGCCGGTTTTCGAATGCCGCCAGTGCCGACTCGATTTCGCCGAGACGCTGATCGACCTCGTCGGGCAATTCATGGCAATCCTGGCAATCGGACTCAAGTTTAGCCTGCTCGGCGGTGAGAGCATCGATGGTGGCCTGCTCCTCAGGCGAGAGATCGACAGGTTTGCCTTCGATTTCTCTTAGGCACTGAGTGTGACCGTAGGAGAATTCTACGGCGACGGAGATCCACTTCCAGCCTTCGGCCGCAATCGCCTCAGCTTCGGCTTTGAGCTTTTCGGTTACGAGGCGGTCGAGCAACGCGACGTCCTGAAGCCAGCCGCCGTCGTCGTGCTCGAACAGATCCCACAGAACCCCGCCACCCGCGCGCTGATAGGCATCGAGGCCCACAAATTGGGCCCGGCGATCGGACCCGCGCACGGTGTTCTCGGTGAGCATGCGGCGGATCTGGTAAGGCTCGTCATAACCGGAACGGCTGACGTTCTCCCAGACTTGATCTTGGCGGGCGTGATCCGCAGTGACTGAGAACGCCATGAGCTGCTCGAGCGTCATGCTGTCTTCGGCGTAGACGTCATGCAACTTCGGCGAGACCGACGCCAGGCGCAGGCGCTGCTTGACGATCGCAGGGTTTACGAAATGGCGCGCGGCAATGTCTTCCTCGCTCATGCCGAGATCGCGGAGCGTCTGGAATGCCCGAAACTGATCAAGCGGATGCAGGCCGACCCGCTCATCGTTCTCCGCTACCGAATCGTCCTCAGCGATGCCCCCTTCACGAACGACGCACGGCACCGCCTGCGTCTTCGACATCCGCTTCTGTTTCACCAGAAGCTCGAGAGCGCGATAGCGCCTGCCGCCCGCTGGCACCTCGAACATGCCGGTCTCGTTGCCATCTGCATCGACGACGGCCCGGACACTCAGACTTTGCAGAAGCGTACGCTGCGCGATGCTCTCGGCTAGCTGCTCGATCGAGACACCGGCCTTGACGCGGCGAACATTCGACTGGCTGAGCACGAGCTTGTTGAACGGAATGTCCCGGGAAGGCGACAGCGTGATCTTTTGTACGGCTTTCGTCATTTTGGCTCTCCACGACGGGCGGCTGTGAGACTCTCTCTTGGCTTCCAACCCGTCGCAAACAGCCTCCCCTCCTCTCACTCTCGCGCGGCCACGAGGCCAAGCATCACGCCGCCTCGTGATCGGCGCCAACCGAATCTACCGACGCGGGCTCAATGGGCTCGGGAACGAAGTCGAGCAAATAGTCCGCGGCCTTGCTCGCCTGCGAGGCGGCCCGCACGATGGCGCGATTGTCTTCGCGCAGGACTTCAAGCCAGGAGCCGATATAGTCGGCATGGCGCACGGTCGGGACGATCCCGAGCGACGCGCAGCTGAATGCGGAACTCAACTCGGCAACCAGTTCTTCGAAGGCATATTTCTTCGTACCGTAGGATCCGCTCTGATCGCGATTGAGACGCGAGGGATGCCCGGTCGCATGACCGAGTTCATGCAAGGCCGTACGGTGCCAGTTGATGGGTTCGAAATAGGCCTGCGGCGGCGGGACCTGCACGAAGTCTTGGGCCGGTGCGTAGAATGCGCGATCGCCACCAATCCGAAAGGTGACCCCGGTGGCCTTGATCAAAGCCTCCACCGTCGGCTCGATCAGCCCTGGCGGCGGTGGCGGAGCCGCGGTAGCGATCTCATTGGGGAGTCCGGCGCATTGGTCCGTGTTGAAGACGGTAAATCGCTTGAGAAATGGAATGGCCTGCGCTTCGTCGCCAGTCTCGGCGGCACGCCGCTTCTCATCACGCGGGACGAAACGGTCGGCGTAGACCACCGTGGTACCACGCTCCCCCTTACGCACATGCCCTCCAAGCGACAGCGCTTGCCGGAACGTGAGCCAGCTTTGACCGCTGTAACCATGCTCGATCGTGCTTCCCCAGAGCAGAAGGATGTTGATCCCGCTGTACGAGCGATCGGTCGAAGCGTTTTTCGGCATGGCCAGCGGCGCTTTCGCCGCGGCCGTACCCCAGGGCTGAACCCAGGGGACGCGTCCGGCTTCAAGCTCAGCAATGATCTTGTCGGTGATTTCGGTATAGAGGTTCGCCCGGTCCAGGCCGGCGCGCGCGCAAGCAGTAGGATTTGACATCGCGGGTCTCCGCGACGGGCGTCGCGAGCCTCTCTCGCAGCTTGTAACCCGTCACGGAAAAACCCAGCCTGCACTCTTACTCTCAGCCTCTAGCGCCATCTACCTGGCGCCCAGGCCCGATCAGGCGTGCGCCTAAGGGCGCATCGCCTCAACAGAAAATGGCACCCGGAGAGCGTGAGCATAGCGACCCGAAGGGGCACGCGGGTCCGAGTGCAGCGACGAGACCGGTTCAATAGCGGCACCCGGGAACGGGGCAGTGATAGCGATCGCCGCAGGCGAGCCCCTTTCCCGAGTGCCCCCGGCGAGGAGCACCAAAGCTCTGGCGCGAGGGATCGAAGCCGCAAGGCCGAGACGCTGCGCGGCTCGGTTCACGAGAGCCCGGTGCGGCCAAGGCCGCATGCGCCAAAACCTGAGCGAACGTGATGCAAGCAATGATACGAGAACCGCCCGGCATTTTCACAGGAGTCTCACAACTATGGAAGAGAGGCCTGTGGGCGGAGCGAAAGCGAAGACCACCCGCGGACGCGGCGAAAGAGGCACCCGCAAGAGGGTCAGCATAGCGCCGACGCGTAGCGGCGGGACCCGGGACCGAGTGCAGTCGTGAGACCGGTTAAAAAGGCACCCGAGCTCGGGGCAGTGATAGCGACGCCGGAATGCAATGACGGCGGGACCTGAGAGCGAGTGCCTCCGGCGAACGACTCAATGCGGATTTATGTCTCCTTGGTATCAATTTTGCTTTTGTGATATCGTCTCACTCGTGCGCATGTCTATGCACGGCGTGGGCATGTTCACTGAGAGCCAATTCTTACAGAGGACGACATGGCCAAGAAAGCGAAGAAGGCAAAGAAGACCGCGAAGGCAGCTACCAAGAAGGTGGCAAAGAAGACTTCAAAGAAAAAGAAGTAGTCGTATCGGCTACTGATCTATTGCCGCCTCCGGGTCGCAACCCGGATGAATAGCGAGACCTTCCCAAAGGGTATGATTCCTTTGCAGCCGTTCGGTATCGCGGCACGCTAAGATAAGGCCGGACCTTCGTGCAGGTGGCTGCTGCATAAAGGTCCGGGTTTTCATTTCTGCCCCGCGAGGGGCATTGTCTTCTCGTGCGCGAAGGATCGAAGCTGCAAGGCCGAGCCGCCGCGCGGCTCGGTTCACGAGAGCCCGGTACCGCGACAGCAGCACGCGCAAAACGGACAAGGAGCAACCACCTGAGCTCGGACGTCTGAAGTATCGGAAATCGGTTTCTTCAGTTCATTCTTGCGCACCCAAGCACTTGGCCGGGCGGAAAATTCGGCCTCGAAAAACCACGAGATCCCACGATCCGGAATCCCAGTCCTGTGTTAGCGATGGGGAACGTCTGCGGGACTAACCGATTCGTCTCAGCGTGGGAGAACCTTTCAATGCTGATGACCAAGCAGAGACGGCCGGCGATCCGCACCCTGCGCGGTTGGGCGATCAACGTGCTGAACGAAGCCGGCGCCATCCGCGAGTGCGAGGAGCACGGCTGGATGCAGGACCGCGCCGATCCGCATGCCCGAGAGCGGGCCTTCGATATCGCTCGTCGAGACCTGCCGGAAGGCGTATCCCGTGAAGCAGCGGAGGCCGCGGTTCGCGACGTGCTGGACTCGATCGGTGATACCTGCCCAGAATGTCCTCCTGACGAGGAGGACGGGCGCTAAGCCCGACGCCAACCGTGTCCCCGACTCAGCGGCCCAGCCGTTTCTCCACACGCTTGCGCGCGTTACCGACCTTTTTGACGGCCTTTTTCACCGCCGGTGCCGACTTTCCTGTCTTCTTCGCCTCGTACTGCACTTCGTAGTCCTGCCCGCCAGCCACCCGCGCCCGGTCCTGTTTTCGGCCGCGCGCCGTCTTGCTCTTCTTCGCTACCGCCATCGGTGCCTCCTGTTGTGACATCGAAGCAATGCGACAGGGATTCGCAGGTTCCGGAACGATTCGAACTGTGCCAATTTGAATCGGCTGTAGCGTGGAGTTCTTCAGTGGCGTTTCAGCGTAAGAGGTGGGCGGCTATCGGCGTCAAGGCGCTTCTCCCCGGCTTCATCGAACCGGCCCTGGCCACATCGAGCAATAAGGTGCCGTCCCTGCATTACGCAAGACCATCTGAAGGATTGTCCTTGAATGAGCCGGACGTCGACCCTGCCCAAGCACTTACAGCCAATGCTCGCTACGCTCACCGACGCGCCATTCGACGACGCCGACTGGGTTTTCGAGGATAAGTACGATGGCTTCCGGATGATCGCGGAAATCCGCCGGGGCAAGGTTTCGCTCTATAGCCGAAACGGCAAGATCATCAGCCGCAGCTATATCGAGGTCGCCAAAGCGCTGGAGGCCGTAAAGGGCGACGCCGTGATCGACGGCGAGCTCGTCGCGATCGGAAAGGACGGTGTCTCCCATTTCCAGCTGCTTCAGAACGCGCTGCGCCATGAAGCGAAGCTCCTGTATTGCGCCTTCGATCTCATGTTTCAGAACAGAGTCGACTTGCGCAAACAGCCTCTTCTCGAGCGCAAGGAGCGGCTGAAAGCGATCCTGCCGCGTCACCGGCTGATCGCCTTCAGCCGTCACCGCAAAGCGAACGGCACGAAATTCTTCATCGAGGCCGAGCGAAAGGGTCTGGAAGGCGTCATGGCGAAGCGCGCCGACAGCGCGTATGCGTCCGGAAGCCGGACGGCAGATTGGCTGAAGATCAAGACAGCAAAGCGGCAGGAAGTGGTGATCGCTGGCTTCACGGCGCCGAGGCGCACAAGGCCGTTCTTCGGCGCCCTGGTCCTCGCCGTGCGGGAAGGCGACGCATGGCGCTATATCGGGCATGTCGGCACTGGCTTCAGCCACAAGGTCCTGGAAGACCTCCACGCCAAGCTCGTGAAGCTGACGACCCCTAAATCACCCTTCCCTGCCAAAGTGAAGGACGAGGCCGCCACGACCTGGGTCAGGCCCTCGTTGGTTGCCGAGGTCAAATTTGCGGAGTGGACGAGTAAGGGCGAACTGCGCCAGCCCGTCTACCTTGGGCTCAGGTCCGACAAGCAGGCGAAGGAGGTCGTGCGCGAGCGAGAACGTCCGCGCAAATAGCGCTTCCCTTCGGCGAAACCCGGCAAACGGAACAATTAACGCATTCGCCTCCTCCGGTGTGAATTTCCTCCGCGGTGGCGCTCAGTCGCGTTCGAGGTCGTGGATCTCCGGTCGCAAGCCCGCACGCGTGAGTTCGAGCGTCGCAAGCGTGATCGGCAGCTTGAAACGCCGGGGTCCCGCGCTGCCGGGATTCAGATAGAGAACGCCACCGACCCTGTCGATCTTCGGCACGTGGGAATGCCCGGAGATGATGACATCGATGCCGCCGCCGGGGTCGGCCTTCAGCGTGTTCAAGTCATGCAGAACGTAGATCGACTTTCCCGCCAGACGTACGAGTTTCGTGTCGGGGTAGTCGCGAGCCCACTCGCCACTGTCCACATTTCCACGAATGGCCGTGACGGGCGCGATCCGGCGAAGCGCGTCGACGATCTCGGGGCGGCCGATGTCGCCGGCATGGATGATATGATCGACGCCCGTCAGGCCTCGTTCCGCCTCGGGCCTCAACAGACCGTGCGTGTCCGAAATGATTCCAATCCGGAAGCTCATTTCCCGGCGCTCTCAACTGCGATTGCCAAAAGACGATCGAGGAACTCTACCTGAGCGGACAGCATCTTGGTCCGCGCGAGCTCGATATCAAACCATTCCGCGCGGTCGACTTCAGGAAAGCTCTGCCGTCGACCGCTTCGAGGCGGCCATTCGATATCGAAGGTATTGCTGGTCAGCGCCACCGGGTCAAAGTGGCCCTCGCTGGCGAATGCGATGACGCGCTTCCCTCCTCGCTGTCGGACTTCCCAGCGCCTGGAGTGGACCAATCGAAGCGCTTGGGCCGAGTTCTTCGGCAAATTCGCGTCGAGCGACGTTCTCCGGAGCATCATTGGCATCGATTTCGCCCTTTGGAATGGACCAGGCGCCATCATCCTTCTTACGCCAGAACGGACCGCCGGGATGAACGAGCAGGACCTCGAGCCCACGAGCGCCCTTGCCGTATGCGAGAATGCCCGCGCTCAAGGTCGATCTCCTGGAAGTCTTTTTCACCGCAGCCATATCGCTCCTACTTTGCAGAGCAATCGAGAGCCGGCGAGCCGTCGTCCCGCCATACCGGACCGCGCTCGCCGAGCGCCTGCTTAGCCTCGTCCACGGTCCTATGCACCGTTACTTCGGCCTCGCGGTCGGCCGCCTTCCTAGCGCGCGCACCGACCCGCCGGGCCGCCATTAGACGGCCGACGAGATGATCTCGCGTGACCTCGTCGCGATGGGATTTGCCATTTGCCAGAGCCTGCCGCGGACGACGAAGTAGTGGCCGTCCGGCGTCACCGATGCTTCACGACACCTAAGCCGACTTCCGCTGCGGCTTGGCCGCCGGCTTCTTCGACGCGGCCTCTTTCGCCGGCTTCTTGCCTGCGATCGGCATCAACATTTCCTTCTGCCCGGCCGCCGCCTTGCGCGGCTTTTTTCCTGATTTCTTGGGTGCCTCTGTCGCCGCGGCCCCCTCTCTTCCGATGCTCTTGCGCAGCGCGTCCATCAGGTCCACCACGTTCTCACCTTGAGGACGCGCTTTCGCGGTGATTGGTTTGCCGGCGCGCTTCTGGTTGATCAGATCAATGAGCGCAGTCTCGTACTGGTCTTCGAACTTGTCCGGCTCGAAATGGCCCGCTTTCTGATTGACGATGTGCTTGGCGAGATCAAGCATGTCCTTGGTGACTTTTACATCCTGGATATCGTCGAAATATTCATCCGCGGGACGGACTTCGTAAGGGTAGCGCAGCAGCGTTCCCATCAGCCCCTTGTCCAGCGGCTCGAGCGCGATGATGTGCTCGCGATTGGTCAGCACCACACGGCCGATTGCGACCTTGTTCATCTCGCGGATGGTTTCCCGAATGACGGCGAAGGCATCGTGCCCGACTTTGCCGTCCGGACGCAGGTAGTAGGGGCGGATGAGATATCGCGGATCGATCTCGCTGCGGTCGACGAACTCGTCGATCTCGATGGTTCGCGTCGATTCCAGCGCGACGTTCTCGAGTTCCTCCTTGGTCACCTCGATGAACGTATCGGTTTCAACCTTGTAGCCCTTGACGATGTCCTCGTTGTCGACCTCCTCGCCGGTGTCGGCGTCGACCTTGGCGTACTTGATCCGATGGCCGGTCTTTCGGTTCAGCTGGTTGAACGAGACTTTTTCGGATTCCGACGTGGCCGGATAGAGCGCGACCGGACAGGTGACGAGGGAAAGACGCAGGAAGCGCGGGGGGCCATGCCGATGGAACTCCGATACTGATACCGGATTCAAGACGAACGACCCGGCTTGGTTCCGACATCGCGCCCCCGTCCCGCAGGAGGATTTTTCTCAGCGGCCGTCTGGGTGGGACTCGACATTTGTTCCTGTTATGTTCTAATTTGGGCATGACCGACCGACCCGCGAGCTGGCGCATGCCGACCCCGAAACAGATGGAAAAATTGGCAGCTGAAGCTGATCGTAGACGAGCGCCGTCCGCTGCGGGTCCGGATGACCCCCTCCCGGCCGAATATTGGGAATCGGTCCTCAAAGACCCTCGCGCCGGCACGACCGTGGCCCAGGCCCGACAGCGACGCCTTTCGGAAATCAAGGGCCACGTGCTGCGCGTCTCCTGCCGCCGCTGCGAGCGGACCCTGGAAATCCAGACCGCCGATGCTGTCCGTTTGTATGGCGGCAACGCCGTCTGGAAGGACGTGGCGCAGCGGTTGCTCGACAACACCTGCCAGCAGCGCACCGGCAGGCATGAAGAAGACGGGTGCTGGCCAGCGTTCGAGACGCCGTAACCGCTCCGGATTGCCGATCCGATCTCTTAGCGCCTGGATGCCCGGATGGCCCCGAAGTATCACCCCACGCCCCTGTCGGGCGGCGATCGCAAGGCTCTCGCAAAGGAGCTCGGCAAGGCACGCGCGATGGCCAACATGCTGGCGACCCAATCGGCGGAGATGCGGGCCAAGGGCGAGGCGATGATCCAGCAAGCCGACAGGCTGCTTTGCGAAAGCTGGAACGAGCGGATGTGGAGCGACGGCGAACCGATCGATCCGTCGCCGACCATCGATCAGGCCGTGAACGGAGGCTTTCCCTGGCTAGAGATCAGGCGCGCGCGCTGCAAGACGCCAAGCGACGTGGACCTCGCGGCGATGAAGCACCCGCCGACTACTTTCGTGCACGATCTCGCCAGCCGCCTGCGCTGCCGCAAATGCGCCAAGGCGGGCCGGCGTCCATCCGCGACTCTGCTACAGTTGACGTGGCAGCCGCACCACCCTCGAACCGAATCCTAACCGATGTGCAATCTTTATTCGATCACGACCAACCAAGCCGCGATCAGCGCGCTGTTCCGCGTCGTGAACCGATACGTCGGCAATCTGGCGCCGATGCTGGGGGTTTTTCCCGACTACCAGGCACCGATCGTGCGCAATGGAGCCGAGGGCCGCGAGCTCGCCACGGCGCGCTGGGGCATGCCATCGTCATCGAAAGCGCTGATGGACGCCACGAAGAAACGAGCGGAAAAGCTGCAGGTCAAGGGCAAGGCAGTGGATTTCAAGGAATTGCTGCGGATGGAGCCGGACGGCGGCACGACCAACATCCGCAATGTGAAGAGCAAGCACTGGACCCGATGGCTGGGGATCGAAAATCGCTGCGTGGTGCCGTTCAACTCTTTCAGCGAGTTCAACAAGGCCGAGGGCGGTGATATCTGGTTCGCGCTCGATGAGACCCGTCCCCTCGCCTGCTTCGCCGGCATCTGGACTAACTGGACGTCTGTCCGAAAGGTCAAGGAAGGTGAGACGACCAACGACCTCTACGCGTTCCTCACGACGGAGCCGAACGCCGAGGTCGGCGCCATCCATCCCAAGGCGATGCCCGTGATCTTGACGACGCCAAAAGAAGTCGAGACCTGGATGACGGCCCCTCTGGACGAGGCCCTGAAGCTACAGCGGCCGCTCGCCGACGGAACGCTTCGGATCGTCGCCCACGGCGTTAAGGAAGACACGGCCGGGCTCGCAACGTGACCATCGAAAACGACGAGGCGGCTTCCCCGAACCGCCAACGCAAGATCATCCATATCGACATGGACGCCTTCTACGCATCCGTCGAGCGGCGGGACAATCCGGATCTTCGCGGTAAGCCATTGAGAATGACTCTGGGTTGGTCGTCTCGTCTTGGCCACTGCAACGATCTGTACCCCCAGCGATCCTGTGGCAGCATACCGTGCGCGCAGCAGCGCGCCGCACGTTGAAGGGCCTCGCCTTTGATGAGCGAATGCCAGCCGATGCGCAAAGCTGGACCGAAGTACCGTTCGGTCAGGACAAGCCCGATTCGCTCGAATGGCCTTGGGACGCAACGGTCACCATTTCAATACCAGAGGCCGGGCTCGTTTACGGCGGACGCATGGACAGGATCGACGTCGGAGCGGCGGGGATCGCGCGCGCATCAGCGCATCAAGCTGCAGGCTGATCGGACGGGAAGTCGCGCCCTGCTCGACCAGGCAGAGGCCCTCCGGGCGGAAGCAGTCACGGACGGCGTCCATTTTCCGATCGCGCCGGATCTGTTTGGCGGCGTTTACATGGACCTGAAGGTAGTGGACACCGTGGGGATCGGTGCGGGCGACGCCAGTTTCGTCAATAAGCAGGTGCTCGATGCCGCGCATTCCGAGACCTACGGCATTGCACCGGTGCTGAACACGCAGAACACCTACGAAATGGTCTACAGCTTCCGGATTGATCAGGGCGCGGGCTTGTTCGGCACGGCAGTCGAGGACCCCTTCAAGTGCTACGATTCAGCGCTTCTGAAGCCCGGCGTGACGGCGATCATGCTGGCGTACGATGCGGCGCCCGAGACGCTGCAGTACACCCGTATCCTCGTCAATGGACAGCGTCCGCTGACTGCCTGGCTTCTCGACAATGCCGAACAGACGTGGGTGAACTTCCGGGCCAAGCACGAAGAGGATGAAGCCGAGCGCCTGATCCCCGTTCAGATGAATTATTCTTTCACCGTCCAGGTGTCAGGCGGGGTGGACGTCCGTTACACGCTCACATCGCCGATCTGGAGCCCCGCGCAGATCGGTGGCGGCGCCGGTGCGGTCCAGAGCAGCCAGATGTCCATCTACTTGAACGGCGAAGATGCCAATCTGGCTGGCAACCAGGGCCGACCAGTAATGTCTTGCCCCGGACGCTCGGCCGCCCGTTCGACCGACCTTGGACGCAAGACTCTAACGCCAGCGCGCCTGTTGATCTCTGAAGCGCTGCGCCGAGGTCCGGTTGTCGTCCGCCTCTTCCGCCTCCTCGATCTCCAGCCAAAGCATCAGCAGCGCAAACCCATCTTGTTGAGGATAGACCTGCTCAAACAGCTCTGCCCGCTGCCCCTGCTTCAGGTCCACCCAGTGCTCCGGAATGATGGATGACAACTCGCTGGCGACCCGCTGCCGCAGATCTTTCGCATGAAAGCTGGAAGCCCGCGGGACAGGCTTGCCATAGTGCACGCAAATCCACGGGAACGTCGGCCCCTTGTGGATGCGCCGGACGACGCCGTCCTTGATGACGACGATGGCCAGTTGCTCTGGATGATAACGGGCGTAGGCGCGGGCGGCCGCTTCCTTGCTGACCTCAAAGTGCTTCGCGACCAGCGGGACGTGCGCGAGTGTCGGATCGCCCTTGGGGATGAACTTTTTCAAGGCTGGTGGCGGGATCAGAATGAGGCCGGAGAATTCGTTCGCTTCGGCTTCCATGCGCGCGTAGCGGTCGCCCTGCTCCGTTGACCATTTGGCCATATCGGCCCGCGAGCAAAGAAATTTACCAGCCTCGACTGGCCGATGAGACACGATCAGGAAGTGTCCCAACTCATGCCCGATGGTGAACCTGCGGCGGCCGGAAGGCGCCGCGCGGTTGATGAGAATGAAGCCGGTCGAGCGAGCATCATCAGTGACGAGGCCTCCTTCGAAGCCTTCGGTCTCAAGCGGCGCGATCCGCTCGATGTCCAGTTGGAGGGCCAACTCTTCGATCGGCACCGGTATTGGCAGGTCCTTTTCGACGGACAGAATCTTGGTGACGAGGCCCATCGGCGAGCCCGTGTCGGCCAAGTCGATCCGCGAGATCTTCATGGCTACCCCTTGGGCTTCCTGTTCTTTAGGTGATCCATCATGGCCTGAATGGCTTGGCGGTCGGCAGAACTCAATTCGTTCAATTCCCGATACATGGCCACGACCTGCGGGTCGGCATCCTCGCCCGCCGGATTCTCGCCGATCAGTTCGGCGACGCTGACGCCGAAGCACTTTGCCAGCTTGGTCAGAAGCTCGATTGACGGATTGCTGCTCTTGCCGGTCTCCAAGTCCCATATGTGCGCCTTGGATGCCCCCACCTCATCCGCAACGTCCTGAAGCGACTTCTTTTTTTTCAGCCGCAGTTCTTTGATTTTTGAAGCCAGCGCCATCGAAACCTCTCGTGAATCGTAACGGCGCGGCTTGGGGGCCGCGCCGCTCATCTGACGATTTTGTACCACAGCCATTGACGAGCCGCAAACCGTATAGATATACTTGTACAGAATCGTCGACATGAGTCGCGATTGGAAAGGAGCGACTGATGTCGAAATCAACTAAAGGCGGCGGTCCCTACCGCAGTGCAACCACCGGCCAGTACGTGACGCCGAAGTATGGACGCAGCCACCCGAGCACCACGGTTCACGAGGCACCGGGCAGGCACGGGTCGAGGGGGCCGCACTATCGCAGCGCCATCTCGGGCCGGTACGTCACGACCAAGCACGGCCAGTCCCATCCGAACACGACGGTGAAAGACAAGTAGCCATGAACTTCATTCACAACGACCTGGGCTACTTGAACGGCGGAGAAGTGGTCGAGGTCAGCCTCGACCATGCCGCCAACGTGCGGCTGATGGATGCCGGCAATTTCCAGAGTTACCGGCAAGGCCGGCAGCATCGCTACTATGGCGGCCAGGCGCGGCAGACACCGGTAAGGCTGCAGGTGCCGCAGTCGGGTCACTGGCATGTGGCGATCGACCTGGGTGGCGGGGCCGGCTCGATCCGGTCCTCTGTCAGGGTGCTCTCGTAGGAAGGACCATCGATGAATGCACTCGAATTGCGGGGTCTCGTCAATTCTCGGGGATGGCGGATGATGTCCGAGCAGGATTATCTGAACGCCATTCTGATGCGCGAACAGGTCGGCACGGGCCTGGCATCGCCCGCCCTGTTCGTGCCTGGCGTGATCAGGCCGGTCATCGAACAATGGGCCGGCCGATACCTTTTGGACGTCACGCCGAGCGGCTCCTACGCAAAGGGCACGGCCAACAAGAGCGGCACCGACCTCGATCTGTTCATCTCACTGTCGCCGGACACGGCAGAGACACTCTCGGAGGTCCACAAGACCTGGCCGCGACCCTGAAGGCCGCAGGTTATCAGCCGCGCCCGCAGAACGTCTCGATCGGCATCAAGGTCAACGGCGACGCGGTGGACCTGGTCCCGGGTAAGCGGCAGAACTGGCTGTTCAATGACCACAGCCTGTACAAAAGGCGCGGTGATACCTGGACCAAGACCGACACCTCGCAGCACATCGCGAAGGTGAGCGGCTCGGGACGCCAGGCCGAGATCCGGCTTATCAAGCCCTGGCGAACCCAGAAGAGTCTGGAGTTTCCGTCATTCTATCTCGAACTGGCAGTCATCAAGGCGCTTGAAACCGCCTGGTTGTCACCGCTGGCCGACAACATGCGCACGGTCTTCACCTATCTTCGCGGTAACATCATGACCGCGCGCTTCGTCGACCCGTCGAACATCAACAACATCATCTCCGACGATCTCACGGTGGCCGAAAAGCAGGCCATTAAGGCGGCCGCGGCGGCTGCTCTCATTGCGCCCTATTGGAGAGACATCGTCCTATGAGCGGGTGGTCGCTCGAGAAGCTCCTCGCCGGCCTGCATGGGGAGATTTCACTTCGGCTCGAGCGAAGCCGCGCCGCCATCGGCCATCCGGTCGCCAAGGGCGACGCGACGGAGGGCATCTGGATCGAACTGCTCAAGAACTACTTGCCGGAGCGATATCGCGTTGATCGGGCCTTCGTGATCGACAGCACGGATACCACTAGCCAGCAGATCGACATCGTCATTTATGACCGCCAGTACACTCCGCTCATTTTCAAGCAAGACGGCACCCTGGTGATCCCCGCCGAAAGCGTCTACGCTGTCTTTGAAGCCAAGCAGTCAATCGATGCGGATCAGGTCGAATACGCCGCGCGCAAAATCGCGAGCGTGCGGGCTCTTCATCGAACCAGCCTGCCAATTCCCTCCGCCGGTGGTATGCAGCCAGCCAAGCCGCCTGGACACATCATCGGCGGTTTGCTCACGTTTGAGAGCGAGTGGAAGCCGGCACTGGGCGAACCGCCGCTGAAGGCGCTGACGGCGGCTGACGGGATGGCACCGCTGGACCTGGGATGCGTGGCCGCACACGGGATCTTTATGAAGCAGGAGAAAGGCCACACGATCGAAGCCGATAAGCGCGCCGCAACGGCATTCCTGTTGGAGCTGATCGCGAGACTGCAGACGATCGCGACGGTGCCCATGATCGATGTTCGAGCCTATGCAAAGTTCCTAAAGGACTGAGAGAACCTGCACCTCAAGCCGGCTCTCGCTTGCGTAGGACCGCTACCAGGCGCCGTGCGGTTTTGACCAACCTAGGCAAGTTCTCCATGAAATGTCCGGCGCTCTCTCTTTAACCTAGCTAGGCAGAGATCACTCCGCGGCTTCAGCGGGCGGGCTCTTCAGCTCAGCAAATTTCGCCGCCATCGTTGGATTGCCCCTAGTCAGCTTCTTGATCGTGACGTCCTGCGCCTTGTCGTTCGCAAGGCGGAGGTTCCGGTCGGCTCCGATCAACGCATCCTTGGTCTTCTGCAGATGGTCGATAGACTTGTCGATCTCTGCGATCGCGGTCTGGAAGTGCCGGGAGGCAAGATCGTAATTCTTCGAGAATGAGGTCTTGAACGTCTCAAGCTGGCTTTCAAACTGGGTGATGTCGATATTCTGCGCCTTCACAAGCGCGAGCTCGGTCTTGCACTTGAGCGAGTTGATGGCCGCATTCCGCAGAAGCGTAATCATCGGGAGAAAGAACTGCGGCCGGATGACCTACATTTTCGGGTAGCGGTGGAAGACGTCAACGATGCCGGTATTGTAAGTTCGTTATCCGGTTCGAGCAATGAGACCAGGATAGCGTACTCGCACCCCTTCTCAGTGCGATCGCGGTCGAGCTCCTTGAGGAACTCTTCGTTCTTGCTTTGGTAGCCAGGTATCGGCCGCGACAACAAGCGTTCAGCCAAGGCCGACATCGCCTTGATCATTTCCACTGCCCTACCCAAAGGTGTGGAGACCTTCGACCTGATCGATGGCGTCTACGTCGCACACCCGCGCTGCGCGATTCCGGTTGCCCTAACTCTTCGTCAAGGTCTTTTGGAGGTCGCCAGCTCACGCACGACGGACAGCAGTCAAAGGCTGAACAGGTCTATCATTATCTTACCGGATCAAGGTTCAAACAGCGGATTGAAGCCATTGTTGAGCGCTTCAAAGACATGCGAGACGACATCGATAAAGAGCGCAAGTTCATGCTGAAAGCCTGGGCCAAACGCGAAGCTCAAGTCAGTGCGATGGTTGAATCTACCGTTGGCATGGTAGGCGACCTGCACGGCATTATGGGGCAAGCAATGCCCGAGATTTCGGCGATAGAGGAGCCGCCGCTGCTCGAAGGCAAAGCCGCTTAGGTCGATGCCGCAGCCGGGTCTCAAGCTCCATGCCGCGCTACATTTGGATTGTGCGGCCCGCGAAACGAACTTGCTTACTTGAGCGCGGCCGTCAGCAATTCAATAGAGCGCCGGTATTTGTCGTCACCGGCTCGTTTCTCAGGCGGCAGCTTCGCCAGCCGGGCAGGATCGAGATTGTCTTGGTTGTCGGCCCTCTTCACCGCCATTGCCATGCGGTCACCTGACCTTACAATCTCTTTGATGCAATCAAGGTACGGAATGCCTTTAGGTTTTGAGAGGCGCTGCACCGAATCCACAACCCTGTGAGGATAACCCAAGCGAAGCAGATCCTCCGCGGTGTATCTGGTGTCCTCGATCACGTCATGAAGCAACGCCACGAGCTTGCATTCGATAGAGGCATCTGGCCCTAGTCGATTCATCACGGATACGGGATGCTTCCAGTATTCAACACCTCCCTTGTCCACCTGACCGGCATGGGCCGATTTGATGAAAGCAATGGTTTGCTCAATTGAGGGAGTTGTCATGATAACGATTGTACGCGGCCAGCTTCTTCTGACAAGCGGGCACTTCGTTCAATATCTCAAGGCTACTCGCTTGGACGCCAATGCCTTTAGGCCAGCGATCTTCATTCGTTGCAACGGTGGCGAGTTATGTCGCCAACTTTTATATTCGCAGTGAACCATAGTCGAGGCTCTACCGGCACAACCCGAGGGTTGGGCACCTAGGATCCAAAGCAGATTTTTATTAGCGTTATTTGACAACAATTGCGAACGCTTCATTGTGGTCGCGACCGTTCGCTGCCCTACCACGAGATTTTCCGTGACTGTTATTACACGTCGCAAGCTAATTGCGGGAGCCGGTTCGTGTTCGCTCTCCTCCTTCGTTCCTTGCAGACGCCGGGTCGACCCGGACGGCAACGAGAGAGCTTTTGTCATCGCTAATGATGACGAGCTGCGACATGGCTGCATATTTGCAAGGATGGGAAGCAATCTCCTCCAGACGATGCGCTTAGCGCGTCCGCCATCGATTTTTGGACGTTTAGAGTAAGCGAGATTGAGACCAACACGCTTGCAGCATCCGTAGGACGCGTCATCGTCTGGGATGACCTTTTCTCATCTAGAACCCTCGCTAAAAGCGTGAAATCCATTCTAGAGGCTTTTCCGGAATGGTATGGCTTTGATCCTCTCGTCGGCAGGTGCTCATTCCACCTCGACGATTTCAGCGAAATTGGCCCTGCAGTCCGATCTGTGCTTCCAACAACAACAGGGTCCAGCCGTTCTCATCGAGTGTACGCATACGACGAAGACCGCCTGATTGACGCATGCGCGCGGGCACGGGCAGCTCTATGATGGCGCTGCGTGAAGGTCAGGCGGCCTGCTGATCGGCGGGCTTGTCGGCTTGGCGCAGAAGCTTCCATTCCCAGGGCAGCAGTTCGTGCAGACGCGAAGCTGGAAGATCGGCGATACGGGCGAGGACGTCGGCGAGCCAGGCTTTGGGATCGACGTCGTTGAGGCGGCAGGTCGTGATCATCGTCAGCATGATGGCGGCGCGGTCGGCGCCGCGCAGGCTGCCGGCGAAGGTCCAATTGCGCCTTCCCAAGGCGATGCCGCGCAACGCTCTTTCGGCGGCGTTGTTGCTGAGGCAGATCCTGCCATCGTCGAGGAAGCGGGCAAAGTCGGCCCAGCGCCTGAGCATGTAATTCATGGGCTTCAGGACCTCGGAGGAGCGCGAGAGGGTTTCTCGCTCGCGCAGCAGCCAGGCGTGCATGTCCTCGAGCAGCGGCTTGCTTCTCTCCTGGCGCACGGCTCGCCGCTCGTCGGCGCCGCGGCCGTTGATGGCGCGCTCGATCTCGAACAACGCATCGAGGCGTCTGACCGCCTCCAGCGCGATCGGGGAGACCGGTTTGCCCTTGCTGCCTTCCCTGGCGTTCTTCTCGATATCGGCCAGCTCGAAGAAGCCCCGCCGCGCATGGGCGAAGCAGAACGCCGGCGTGATCGGCATCGCTTTCTTTTGCGGGTCGAACAACGGCTCGAAGCCGCCATAGCAATCGGCTTGCAGGATGCCGGCGAAGGCGGCCAGATGCTTCTGAGGATGTTCGCCCCGTCGGTCACTTGAGGCGTAATAGACCGCCGCCGCCGGCGCAGGCCCACCGTAGGGCCGGTCATCCCGCACATAGGTCCAGATCCGGCCGGTCGTGCACTTGCCCTTCGCCAGGATGCGGATGGTGGTGTCGTCGCCATGAAGGCGCTCGGCCGCGAGCACATGACGCTCGATCAGCTGGAACAGCGGCATGACGGCGAAGGTCCCGTGGCCGACCTGGTCGGCCAGCGTCGACAACGGCAGGTCGATCCCCTCGCACTTGAAGCGCGCACTCTGGCGGTTGAGCGGGATATGCATGCCGAACTTGTCGAACAGGATCGTCGCCAGCAATTGCGGGCCGATGAAGCCGCGCGGCGTGGCATGGAACGGCGCCGGTGGCTGGCTGATCTTCTCGCAATCGCGGCAAGTGAACTTCTCGCGCACTGTCTCGATCAGTTTGAACCGGCGCGGGATCTCCTCCAACGTCTCGGTCACATCGTCGCCCAGCTTCGCCAGGCGCGTCCCACCGCAGCAGGCGCAGGTCGTTGGCGCCTCAATGACGACGCGCTCGCGTTCGATGTCGTCCGGCCAGGGCTTGCGTAATGGTCGCTTGCGCGTGAAGGCGCGCACGCTCTGGGTTTTCGCCGCGGCAGCCCGCGCGGCAAGCTCGTCCTCGCTCGCCGTGGTGACGAGTTCTTCGAGTTCCAATTCCAATTGCTCGATCAGCCGCGCCGTGCGCTCGGAGCGCTGCCCGTACAGTTCGCGCTTGAGCTTCTCGATCCGCAGCTCAAGGTGCGCGATCAGCGCCTCGTTGGCCGACAGCTCCGCCCGCGCACTGGCAGCGTCCGCGACGGCCACATCGCATTTTGCCTGCAAAGCCTCGCGCTCGGCCAGCAGCGCCATGTAGGCACTCGCGAGGTCCGAAGGAAGAGCGCCCGGCTTCGATGTCATGAAGCCATTGAATCAGATCAAGCAGCAAATTCAAACCCAAAACGGTTATCCGACCCGCGTCGGACGCTGGGTTTCTTGCGGGTTGCGCCAATCGATTCCGGACAACAGGTAGCTCATCTGCGCCGGCGAGATCGTCACTGCTTCGCCCGCAACCGATGGCCAGATGAACCTTCCTCTCTCGAGTCTTTTGGTGAACAGGCATGCTCCCTGGCCATCGTGCCAGATCACCTTCACAAGATCGCTTCGGCGACCGCGGAAGACGAACAGATGACCGCTGAGCGGGTCCTTGCGCAGCACCTCCTGCACTTGGAGTGCCAACGATGGAAAGCCTCGGCGCATGTCCGTGTAGCCTGTCGCGAGCCACACTCGCGCGCCCGTCGGAACCGAGATCATCGGCGCACCAGAGCATCAAGAACTCGACGCAGGGCGTCTCCATCAACGTCACCATCGACCCGGATGCGGTGCCCGCTACCAAGGTCGATCTCGATGATGCCATGGCTCTTCCGCCGACGCGCCGGCACCGTCGTCAATGGCGCTTCGGCCACCTCCCGCGGCGGCACAGACGGCCCAATCTCGACCGGCACGAACGGCGCTATACTCGCCTCACCGTGCTTGCAAAGCTCTTTGCGCCACCTGAACAGCTGGCTCACATGAAGGCCGGCCATGCGAGCCACCTCGGAAACACTGGCTCCGGGCTCGAGCGATGCTGCAACAAGCCGTTCCTTCTCATCCTGCGACCACCGGCGCCGCCGCTCGACCGATGTGATCACCTCCGCCCTCGAAATCGTCATAGCGCTTCTCCTAGGATTACCCCTAGGACCTGCAGCCCTCGCGTCCCTCAAACAAGACGGCCTTTGCCGGCTTTCAATTACCCACAAATTCTCCGCCGACCATGGCGCCCAGCGCGATGTCGGTGAGGCGTGACAGCCCGCGCCACATAACGGTATTGCCGGGCGGCGGATCGCTGGCGCGGGCGAGATAACCGCCGAGCCGGGCGATCTTGATCAGATAGTGCGAGAGCGTTTTCTGTTTTGCTTTTGGTTTGTCGTTGACGAGGCGATCGAGCACGCCGATTTCAATCGCGGTCAACGCGAGGGCTGGCGGCGCGTCTGGGGCGGAACGGTTGAGCATCGTCATCCAGAAGACCCGCCAACTCAGGATGCAAAAGAGCGAGATCAGGTTGGTCAGACGCTGGGCGGTCCTGAGCTTCGACTCCTCAGCTTTGCAGCCCGATTTGAGGATCTTGTGGAACACCTCGATCTTCCATCTCAAACTATACCATTCCAGTTTCTCAATGGCGTCGGTGCGGGAACTAGCAGGCAGGTCGGTGATCAGCTTCCAATCGATCTTCTTTCTGTTTTTCGGCGTCCCGCGCTCTTCGGCATGGATCACCGTCAGGGTCAGCGCGGGATAGCGCTTCTGCTTTCCGATCGGCGGCAGGACGCGAATCTTGCGATATCTGATCTCGAGGACGGCCTCATCAGGATCGCCGTTGCTGTCTCTGACCTCGATGCGATGGAGCCCTTTGACGGCGACCTCGTCCATTTCGTCGGCGATCGTGTGGTCCCCGTCTCCAGCCAAGCGGTCGACGCAGGTCCTGATTAGGAAATGAGTTCCGATCTCCTGTGCTGCGCAGAAAAGCTCGTAGATGTCACTCTCGCGATCACCGATATGGATGCATCGTCCCGGATGATCCAACAGTTGCGTGGACTGCTTGAGATTTTCCAACCACCGGACGCTTTCCTTTTTCTCGATGGGAATTCGGGTCGGATTGATCTTCTTTTTAAGCGCTGCCGTCCCCTTGAATTTCTTCCGAGTCCAGAACTTAACGGCCGCCAACCCCAGCGGCACCCCCTCGATTGTAACCGCAAGGCTCGAATGCATCAGGATGCCGCAAACCGTGTGCGATCTGAGGCGACCCGCCTTATCCCGTCCACTGTTTATGCTCTTGGTGATGCCGATCGCTTCTGACTTTTCGCGTTGATAACTGAACTCGGTCGTGTCGTGCAGCACAAGAACGAGACCTTCAGTGGCGGCGGCACGATCACGTGTCGATTGGAAATGGCCGGCCAGAATGTCCGCTTCGCTGACCCGGTCATTAGAGAAGAAGCGGTAGGCTGCCTTGGTATTCGCCCAATCCTGGCAGACGAGCGGAATGCTTTGTCCCATGGCGCTTCCAATCTGCGTGAGCAGTTTGCGGAATCTGTCGCCGAGCCGCGCGTCCCTAAACTCGCATCCACTACTCTCTCGATCAATCCAACATTCACCTTCCAAGGACGGCAAACAGCCTTTGGCCGATCGATCCCTTAATGTCAGCCCCATAGAGCACCCCCTCGCGAATCAGGTGCTCAGCAAGGAATCACAAGTGATTCTTTCGATTCAAGATTTCGCCGATCAGCGGATCAGCCCGAGTGGTCAAAATTATGGGTAATTGAAAGCTTTGCCGGAGGGATACCATCGAGTGGCGTTAATCGACGTTGAATCGTGTGGGCTCAGTCGAGTCGACTGGCCCGACGTTCTGCCACATCTCCATAATTCCTACGATGCTATCCTCGGATTTGCGCATTTCGCGGGGCGCGGCCCCAGCCACCCGCACGAGCTGTGCGATCTCGAATTCGATAATTCGAGGATCGCGAACACCTTGGCCTGCTGCGATCTTGCGTTCTGGACCAGTGACTCTCTGCTTGGATTTGACGATGTGCCAGATTACGAGGCCAGAACTCCTGTTCTGACTGCCTTAGTCCATGACTTCCTTCATGCCCTCTCAGCAAATAGCCCTGTTCGGAACTTAGCCGGGATATCCGAAGCGAGGCTGCGACCGGAACGTCCGCATAGAAAGTTCTCTGCGAGCCTAGAATATGATGAGGAAGGCGTTCTGCTTATCGACCGACGAATTGTGCTGTGACCGGTCAGATCGCTCAAAAAAGACCCGCGAAATGATTCCAGAGATCAAGATCCCCGCCGAATGGGAGCCGCACGCCTTCTGCTATATGGCTTGGGCTGTGCATCGAGAGTGGGGAGCTGACGTAGACAACGTGAAGCGAGAGCTTCGCGAAGTCATCAGCACGGTCGCCGAATATGAGCCGGTTCGGCTTTTAGTGCCGCCAGACCTTATCAACGAAGCCCAATGTCTGAACTTTGGTCAGAATGTCGAAATCCTCCCGGCTCCCGTTGACGATATTTGGATGCGAGACATTTTGCCAACGTTTGCGCTGCGAGACGGCGCACCCATTGCAATCGACTGGAACTTCAACGGTTGGGGCTCCACCTCTCTGCGTCCGCCTCGTTCCGGAGACCGTCTTGCCGGAGCCATCGCATCTATCACCGGATTGCCAACAGTTTGCGTGCCATTCGTCGCGGAGGGTGGCGCGTTTGTCACGGATGGATACGGTACGATTGTCACGACGAAGAGCTGCTTGCTCAATCCAAATCGAAATTCTGCGATTGCCGGTGAGACAGACGCATGTATGGCGCGAATTGAACATGGGCTCTGGTCAGTAGGAGGTCGCAACGTCGTATGGCTTGAGGGCGACAGGAACGAACCAATCCCAAGTGGGCACGCAGACGGTTATGTGCTTTTTGCCCCATCTCGCACCGTTCTGGTCGAGGGAATTGACACTGGCCTTCGATCTAACAACCGCCGGGCCGCCGATATCCATATCCTAACAACAATGACAGACACGAGAATGTCCCTGTTCAGAGTTGCTGAGGTTTTGCCGCCTCGCCAAAGGTTCTGGCGATTTTCGGGCTCACTGTTCGCGCCATGTTACCTAAATGCGCACGTTGCCAATGGCGCAGTGATCACCGCGATTTTTGGAGACCCAGAGCGGGATGAAGCGGCGAGGAACGCTTTGCAGTCCGCTTTCCCCGAAGAGAGATTCGTATGCTAAGGATTGATCACATTGCAAATGGCGGCGGCGGCGTGCGCTGCCTAACGCAGCCAATGCCGGAATCAAGGGAAAACGAAATATGATCGGGTTTGATTGCACCTCGTTCGAGTCCCTCCGACCACTTCCACAGGAGTTCTTCAAATCCGATGTTGAAACTGTCGCAAGAGCGCTGATAGGCGCTTTCCTCTTTAACGTCGATGAGCAGGGCACTGCGGTTGGAGGCCGGATCGTTGAAACAGAGGCATATTGCCAAGCCGACCCTGCTGCGCACTGTTTCGACGACAAACGTCCTCTCGGGAAACGACTTCCGCGCAGATTCTTCGATTCGATGTACCTGCCCGGAGGGCACGTATACGTTTACAAGGACGGTCCAAAGTATTGCTATTTGAATCTTACGTGCGGAGCACTGGACTACGGAAGTGCCGTTCTGATCCGAGCAGTTGAACCATGCAACGATAGCGTTGATGCGATGAAGGATCGGCGGCTAAAGTTCGTCAAGAGCCTTTCCGATGCGGAGCTAGAGCAAAAACTTTGCTCTGGTCCGATTAGGCTTTCTCAAGCGCTCGGTATCGAGCCTGGCATGGATGGAGCCCCCATTTCAAGAACCTCGCTCCGGCTATTTAGTAGCACCGAGCCCCCGGGAATTGTTTGCGGCCCCAGAGTGAACGTTACGCGGGGAGCGAATATAATTCGACGATACGCGATCCGCGGTTCAGCGTTTGTCAGCGAACGTGGAAACGAGCGATATCCTCTTTCCAACGGGCAATATGAAGGTTCAGCGGGATAAAGGCTCTGCAGCGGTGAGCCGGTATCGCGAGCGCCCGCTTGTACCAGCCCGGATCACTGCGTATGACGGACGGCAAGGGAGCCGACAGTTGAGAGCGCCTGCGCAGTTGGTAGATGTGAGGTGTCGAGGATTCGAGCCGGGGGAGCGCCATTTACGTTGCCCCTGACGGCTTTCCCCTGAATTCATTGGCTCCGTGGCTTAACACTGCGCGGGGACCCTCCTCCCCTTGCGGGCGAATGCGGCTCTACAATCAATTGATCATGCAGGCGAAACCGGGGCGGGCTGCCGCCGCGATTTTCCGCCCACTGACGCCCGTCCGGTTTTCCGATGTGCCCCATCGAGTTGTGGACTCTTGAGGCTAAACGCATTGCGTTTGTCTGTCTGCCAGGACAATCTCGTAGCGAGGGCCGGGAGATTATGATGCGGTTGATCAGATTTAAGGTGACGAATTTTCGATCCGTCGTTGACAGCGGCTGGATCGACGCCGAGCGAGTTACAGCGCTGATTGGTGTCAATGAGTCCGGCAAGACTAATCTGTTGCTCCCGCTCTGGAAGCTGAACCCGGCACGCGAAGGCGACATTAAGCCCACGTCAGATTATCCAAAGGGTAATTACGCAGCAGTGCGTGCGGCTCCAGGCTCATTTCCGTTCATACATGCGGAGTTTGTGCCGACTGATGCAATCAAGACGAAGCTCACTGAGCTTACCGGATTGGATAAGAATTCGGTTGCACTTGTTTGTGTCCACCGCTTCTTCGATGGGAGACACACAGTCACATTTCCGAACTTCAAGAAGACGGATACGCTAAGCAGCGCGGAATTAGTCGCAATCCTTACGGCCGCTGAGACCGACATCAGCGCGATGAATCAGTTAAGCAAGGAAGGGAGTTTGAAGGCCGACATACAAGCCGCTTTAGCATCTGCAAAACAGAGCGACGGGCCAGTCTCGGCTTATGACGCTGAAGCGCTAGATGCTGTGGTTGCGCCCTTCTCAGCGCTCCTTCCTGAAACGCCAGCTCCAACAAGCTCGATTGTGCCGCGTTTGAATCTGCTGATCCAAGACTTACAGGTCGCTAGGCTAAAACTGTTGGCTCCTGCGCCAAATGAAATCGATGCGGTGAAACAACTCGTAATCGAGAGCCTGCCGAGATTCGTATACTATTCAAATTACGGCAACCTCGACTCCGAAATCTACTTGCCGCATGTCGTTCAAAATTTAGCGCGCGAAGACCTTGGCGCGAAGGAGGCCGCAAAAGCTAGGACACTTCGGGTCCTGTTCAATTTTGTGCAACTACAACCACAGCAAATTCTAGAACTCGGACGCGATTTCCGGGATCCTAGCCGCCAACCAAACGAACAAGAGATTGCGGAGATCGCGACTAAAAAGCGCGAACGCACGATCTTGTTGAACTCGGCCGGAACTGATCTGACAAAAAAGTTCCGCGACTGGTGGAAGCAAGGTGACTATACATTCGAATTTCAAGCTGACGGCGACCACTTTCGGATTTGGGTCAGCGATTCGAAGCGGCCGGAAAAGATCGAACTGGAAGATCGTAGCAGCGGGTTACAATGGTTTCTGAGTTTCTACCTTATTTTCCTGGTGGAAAGCAGCGGCGTCCATGCCGATGCGATTTTACTCTTGGACGAACCGGGGCTCTCTCTACATCCACTGGCACAACGCGACTTGTCGGCATTCTTCGAAAACCTCGCGTCGACTAATCAAATTATTTACACGACGCATTCGCCCTTTCTAGTCGATGCTGACATGCTCGACCGCGTGCGGAAAGTCTTTGTTTCGGAGGACGGCTCAACTAAATCGTCGTCAGACCTGCGACAGGGCAGCGATAATCCTCGGCGAGCCGGAGCTACATACGCGATTTACTCCGCGCTCAACATGAGCCTCGCTGAAAGCATCCTGTATGGCTGCCATCCTGTGATCGTGGAGGGACCGTCGGACCAACATTACCTAGCTCTCATCAAAACGGTACTGATCGCCAACAAGAAGATAACCCCAAAGCGAGAGCTGGTGTTCCCGCCCTCTCATGGTGCGAACAACGCCAAGGTTATTGCTAGTATCCTCGGCGGAAAAGATGAGGTTCTGCCAAACGTGCTCCTTGACGGAGATGACGCTGGCAGGAAGATGGCGCGCGACCTGCAAAATGGTTTGTACCAAAGCGCCAAGGGCAAGGTAAAAACTACGGACAAGTATGTCGGCTTCACTAATTCCGAGATCGAGGACCTTTTCCCCCAAGACTTCCTTGTCGCAGCCGTGGACCGCTGGGGACGCAAAGCAGATGTACCATTTGTTGACGTTGTGAAGTCCGGAGTGCCTATCGTTCCGCAAATCGAGGCGTGGGCGAAATCACAAGGCGTTCCACTGGATGATGGATGGAAGGTGGACGTGGCGCGCGAAGCTAAGAGACGAGCATTAGAATCAACAAAACCTCTTTTCGATAACGCGACCTTGGACAATTGGGCAAAGCTTTTTGAGGATCTGTTGAGCGAGAGCTAAAGTCAGCATTCATGCGGAGCTCTCGACCATACAACAGCATGGTAAGTTGTGCGGTTAGGGGCAACTCGGTGCGAGGCTTTTTGCACGGCGCAGTTGGGTTTGGCGCATCGAGAAAGGTTCGAGGCTATTGTCTGGCCTGCAGCCAAGATCGCTGTTTGATTTTCGCCTCTGGTCCGCGCCTTCTGCTAACGAGGCAGCAACACAGGCAAGGCACAGCCGCTGAAACATTGAACCCGGATTTGCAGCCACTGCACACGTTGGCAACTGCCTGCTTTTGTGTGGCGGCACACATGTTTCAACAGTAAGCGCTTAGCCGGGACCCTATTGAGGCTGGCTTGACGTTTTGCGGAATCTCCACGGCATGAGGTCTTCGATCCTGCTATGGGGATGGCCGTCGATGATCGCCTCGAGTGTTTCAGCGATGTAGGCAGCCGGGTTGACGTCGTTGAGCTTGCAGGTGGCGACGAGCGACGCGAGCAAGGCCCAGTTTTCTGCCCCGATTTCATGACCGGCGAAGAGCGCATTTTTCCTGGTCAGGCAAACTGGCCGGATGGCGTTCTCGACCGGGTTGGTGTCGAGCTCGAGGCGCCCGTCTTCGAGGAAGCGGGTCAGCCCCTGCCAGTGATTCAGCGCATAGCGGATGTCTTCGGCAAGTGTCGAGCCGCTGGAGATCATCGACAGCTGCTTATCGAACCACGTTTTCAAAGTGGCGACGAGAGCCAACGAATGCTCCTTTCGCGCGGCGAGCCGGATGTCCGGCGATGAGCCGCGCACCATGGCCTCGATGGCGTAAAGCTGTGCGATGTGCCGAACGGCGGCCTCGGCGATCGGCGATTTGCTGTTGCGGACCAATTTGACGAAGCGCCGGCGCAAATGGCTCCAGCAATGAACGAGCGTCCACGGCCCTTGCGGTCGAGCGACTTCGGTCAGCCGGTCATAACCGTCATAGGCATCGCATTGCAGGGAAGCGTCCGCCAAAGCCATCCAGGAACTGCTCCGCAAAGGCACCGCTGCGACCGGGGGCATATCGGAACAGCACGATCGGCGGACTTGGGCCGCTGTGGCCGCGGTCGTCGGAGGCGATCGCCCAGAAGTAGCCTTTCTTCGTTTGGCCGCGCCCGGGATCGAGTACCGGCGCCGTGGTTTCGTCCATGAACAGACGATCCGCCATGGCCAGGTGGCGGCGCATGTGGTCCGCGATGGGTTGAAGATGGAAGCAGGCGCGACCGGACCAGTTGCCCAGCGTTGCCCGATCAAGCCGGATGCCCTGGCGCGCATAGATCTCAGACTGGCGGTAAAACGGCGTATGGTCACCAAACTTGGAGACGATCACGTGCGCAATGGCTGCTTCGGTCGGCAGCCCGCTGGGTACGACGTGCTCCGGCGCGTGCGCCTGCACGACAGGGCCCGCGCAGCGGCGGCAGATGTATTTCGGGCGGCGTGTGACCAACACCCGCCATTGTGCCGGGATCACGTCGAGGCGTTTGCTGACGTCCTCGCCGATCTTCGTCATCGCGCCGCAACCGCACGGACAGAGCGTGCTCGCAGGCTCGATGATCCGTTCCACCTGCGGCAAATGGGCAGGCAAGCAGCCGCGATTGCGATGATGACCTTGATCCGGCACGTTCCGCGATCGGCCATTGATCACAGCCTCGGCTCTCTCCTGCGCCGCGTCCAGGATGCCTTGCGCGATCTCCACGTCTTCCAGGGGTAAGTGATACTGATCTGGCCCCAGCTTCTCGGACTTCGCGCCGAACTTCTCGCGTCGCAATTCGCCGAGAATGATCTCCAGCCGACGCCGCGCTTCCTCCGACGCCGCCAGCGCCCCCTGATGCTCGCTCAAGGCCGCCTGCGTTTGCGCCAAAAGCGCCTTGAGGCGTTCGTTTTCGTCGCGCAGCGCCGCGATGCTCATGCGCTATTTCGAGCACATCGCCGCCGCGCGTGCCACGTTCAAAATAGCTGCCGAGTCATTCTGCCGCAGTTATCCCGCCGCCTGCGGGCGCCGTGCTTCTTCCGGGCGGACCAACCTCCAATCCAGCCCCTCGAACAAGGCCGCGAACATCGCCGGCGACATCCGCATCACGCCGTCCGCAATCTTTGGCCACACGAACTTGCAACCCTCGAGGCGTTTATGCACCAGCACCAGGCCCGTTCGATCCCACACCAGAATCTTGATCCGGTCCGCCCGTTTCGACCGGAACACGAAGGCTGCACCGCTGAACGGATCGAGACCAAGCATCTCCTGCACCTTCGCCGCAAGCCCATCGTGGCCACAGCGGAAGTCGATCGGCCGCGTTGCAACGTAAATCTTCAGATCAGCACCGGCCGCGATCATCGTGACGCTCGCACCGCACGGATCACCCGGGACAGCTGCTCGCCATCTATGGCCGTATCCGTCCGCAGCACGACATCACCGATCACGATCTCAAGCTTGATCGCCGGAACGTGACGCTCCTCCAACGCACCTTCTACGACCAGCGGCGCGAATCTGGGATGCGGCGCCTCGCACGGCGGCAACACGCCTCGTTGTCGAAGCCGCCGTCGCCAATCGTAGATCTGCCAGCGCGTTGCTCCGTGCTTGCGCGCTACCTCGGCCACCTGGGCACCGGGCAACAGACTCTCGGCGACGATCCGAGCTCTCTCAGCTTCCGAACGCACGCGGCGCCCCGACGGTCCTTCAAGAACTTCCAACCGGCTCACCGACCCCGCCGACGGGCCGTCTAAATGGATGTCCTTTTTGCTGTCCAATCCCATCTCAAACCTCCGTCCAACCCGGAGGCTTCTTCGCACAGCTATCCCGATCCCGAAGCAAGGGCTCCGGCTAAGCGCTTACTTTCAACAGGCTAACTCGATCACTTTTCAACGCGCGAGGTTTCCCTTGCGCGGCAGGGCCGTGGCCACCTCGTCAGCCGCCCACAAAGTGGCAAGGCAGGAAGCTCCACTCGCACACACGCTATTCCCCCAAGTCTAGGGTCCAGAAAGGGGTACCTATCGCCTCCTTGAGCAATGTATGGGTACCGGGCTTGGACTTGGCCTTTCCGTTTACGATGTCAACCGGACCGAAGGCGGTAAACCAGCGAGCGAGTTTGCGGTTGTCCACGAAGGCAGGGGTAGCGGCCATTAATTTATCGACCAGCCGAACATCGCCATGCTTCTCGATATGAGCCAGCACTGAGCAGGCGGCCTGATGCAACTCGCGACTGAGCTCCTCAGTTCGTGCACCGAACGATTCGAAATCCGGTTTTTGCCGTAACTCGGCTGGCGCTATCTGGTCCCCCGAGAGCTGCTGGGATGCCTTCGGTAGAAGAGCCTCCATTCGGCTGCGTTTAAGGTCGTCGATTAGACGCAGGATCGGTCGTGTATGGTCGATCTTACTCACTTGCGCCTCATTCCCTTCCACCAAAGATACAATGAGCAACCCTGGAACGACGCTTCAATTCGCGTAGGCCGCAGGCTTGTAAGCTGCAATGCGGCTCACTTGGTACGATAGTGCTGGTCTGACCGAATCACGTAAGGCTGATCGGTAAGTCCAAAAGCTTCGACAATCTTAGTTACGATATTGGGCTTCTGCAGTTTACGGTCGGCATAGATGACAAAGACTGCCCTATCCACGTCATAGACGATCCGACCTCGCGGCAAGTCTTCATACTCGCTCTCAACGACGAACTTGCGCAGGCCACGTCGAGCAGCGACCGAATTTCTTTGTGAGCGCCAAGATTCCCAGACCTCGTAGTGTCCGCCTGGGTGAGTTAGGAAGCCCCCGTATCGCTCAGCCTCATCAAGCGGTGTGAAGTCTTCCAGAATTGCTACGCTGCCGCGCTCACCGGGTATGCCCCAAAAAATACCTACGCGCGGCGGACCGTCGGCAGCGTGCTGATGCGAATAATCCATTCCTCCGCCTCAACCTCTCGTCACGAATGCATCTCCGGCCAAGCACTGCGGCGGCGGCGCATCACCGTCCATTCCTTCATTTCGTCCGCAATATGTCATCCGCCAATTGGAAGTCACCGGGTTTTCCCTTGGCAATGGTCCTTATTCCTGCCTTGTTCAGCTCCTGCCGCTTTTTCTTGATCCGGCCGTCCTTCTCGTCCTGGCCGAAATCGTAGATTAGGAGATAAACGTGCGGGTGGATCGATAGCGAGAGTTTCTCCTCTGCAACCTGCCGGACTAGGTCATCGACCTGCCTGGCCGAGCTTTGAGTGCTGAGCTCGACCAGATTCTTGCAGACGCTGACGTAGCCATCAATCAGGCTTTGCTGATTCTCGTTGGCCTGAATGAACTGCTCGTACTTCCTGATTTGAGCGATCACGGCCGTGGAACGCACGAGAGGACGAAGGTTCTTTTCTCCCTTGGGCAGCTTTTCCAAGCTCCACAACTCGGGATTGTCCGCGCATTTTGCTTCGCAGAAGACCAGCTCCGCTCCACCCGATTTTCCCGGCACCAATACGGCGATATCCATCCGCGGAGCGGACAGATCACCGTTCTCCCCAGCCTTCGTGAAGGCAATTTCGAGATCAACGACCTTCGGCTCCTTCCTGGCGATCTTGTGCACGCCGATTTTCTCGGCCACGGCAAATCGCTCAGCAGTCCTGATCAGTTGCGGCAAGGTAAGCTTTGACTTGTACTCCGTGTTCACGATGGCGTCCGGCTTGAGATCGAACGTCTTTCCATCGAACAACACATACGGATCCTTTTTCTCAAGGTCCGGCTTCACCAGATACTTGTAATGGATGGCAATGCGGGGCTGGCTGCCGCCGCTGCTGCCTTTCCCGAAAGCAATCTTGAAAACGCTCTGGCCCTTGACATAAGCGTTCAAATATCCGTTTCGGACTGCAAGCAGCAGCTTCTTGCTCTCCAGAACCTCCTTCCACCAATTATCATCCGGGCTGTCCGCGAGCCCTTTCAAACCTGCGATTTGCGAGCCGGACAGACCGCGCTTCAGGAAGTCCAGTTCAGACGCCAATCCATTCACCATCGTTTGCCAATTCCACGTTGCTAAAAAGTTCCGGAAAGCGAAGCCGTTCAAATATATGAATGGGGATCAGGCGCTTCGCTGCCACGGCAGCGGCAAGGCGCTTGAGGTCGGACGGACCGGCATGTCCCGAGGTATGTACCGTTTCGAACGGAATGCCGCGGCGATCACAATCGGCCCTCAAGGCCGCTCCGGCCTGGCCATCGGCCAAATAGCCATCCCATTGCGACCAGAACACCCGCGCACCCGCAAGCGCGTTGGCCTGCTCGAGATCGGACATCATCCACCCCCGAAACAGCATGACCGAGCGGGGGCGCTCCCGGCGAGCTGCCCGGGCCAGATTCGAAAGCTGCGATAGCCATCGACCAGGGCGGCAATCCCCTTGGACTTCAATTGAACGCGCTGTCTTTGCGGGATGTAGACTGCGAGATTTGACCATCCCGGCGCGGGCTGGGGAATGCTCTCGCGCTCCGCGGCCTTCAGCACCTCAGCAGCATAGGCATCGATGATGAGGCTGCGGCCCGTTCGCTTCGCCGCGCGATAGATCGTGACCACCCGGTCAATGTTTTGGGCTGAGCAAGCGACCAGGGCGATGCCTTCGGTCTGCTCGAAGCGCGTGACGAACGTCCCCTCAAGGTCTTCCTCTGACGGAAATGTCTCGTCGTCAGACAAACGGCCAAGGCTCGACCCTTCCATCAACATGAGATCGATGTTGCGAGGCGGATCGCTGATCAGCGCGTCGAACAACTTGTGTTTCCGGCCGTGAGCGCGAAGATCACCGGAATAGAATATGCGCTTACCGCCGGACGTTATTTCCATGGCGTAGGCATCAAAGCCCGAATGATCCACGAGGCGCGGAGTGACAGTGAAAGGGCCGATCTGAATTGGCTTGCGATGCTCAAGGTAGTGACTTGCATTCAAAGCGACAGTGTCGGGGACGAAATCGGCGGCCGCCCGGATAATGCTCTCGGTCGCTTTCCCCATGATAAGCGGAATCGTGGGGCTGACCTTCGGAACCAGGCCGCAATGGTCCCGATGACCATGAGATAGAACGATACCGAGAAGGCTGCCGCTGACCGTGGAAAGCCCATCCACGTTGGGCAGCGGTGTGGAAGCAAGATCGCTGGCGTTCAACGGAAGACCGAGATCGAGTAGAATTCGGGCCCCCTCGCTCTCCAGCTCGATACAGGTGCCACCAATCTCCCGCGTCCCCCGATGAATTCGCAATCTCACTACGCGACCTCGTCCCCAGTCATTCCAATCCACCTATATTCAATCAAGGCCCCGAGAAATTTACACATTATGGAACATTTGCAAAAAATATTTGCCTGGCGAAGCAGCGCTCCTGATGTCAACTAGATTGGTTGCAATGGGCGGTCAATATGAACGAACGCATGACCTTCGCGGTTGGAGACATCCACGGATGCTTCGAGGAGCTCAGGTCTCTGCTCGACGCCTGCCGAAAGAGCGCGGGCGACATCGAGCACGATTTCCTCTTTTTGGGCGACTATGTCGATAGAGGGCCCGCCTCCGACGAAGTGATTACCTGCTTGATGCGAGAACAGGCCAGCTCTTCGTCGCGATTCCGGTGCCTCCTGGGGAATCACGACCATATGCTCTGCCTCGCCGCAGATCGGAACCGCTCCGATTCCGACCTCATTCAGTGGTGGGCGAACGGCGGCGAGGAGACGCTGGATGCTTACGGCATAGATGACCCCTCCGATCTCCCGGCGGAGCACCTCGCGTGGATGAGAGCGCTGCCTCTTCAAGTTCGCGACGAGCACAGGTTGTTCGTTCATGCCGGAGTAAGACCCGGCATTCCCTTGGAGGCTCAGTCCAAGGACGACATGTTGTGGATACGGGAGCCGTTCCTGTCCTCAAGGCTGTGGCACGGGGCTCTCGTGGTACACGGCCACACGCCAACGGCAACGCGTGCTCCCGACGTTCAAGCTAATCGCGTCAACCTAGATACGGGAGCCTGCTTCGGGGGACCCCTTACGGCAGCGGCGTTTGGTTCGGTCCAGTCAGGCCCCCTGTTCTTTGTCAACAGCGACGGCCTGAAGTTTGAACTGCGGTCTGGGTCCGCAACAATGCGAACTCCCAGGAGCGCCTAGCACTGCAGACAACAAGCCGACCGGCATGTCAGCGAGCTTTCAGTTTTCTTGTTTAGCAAGCCTTGCGCTGAACCAGACGCGATACCTTCTCGCCAAGCCTTGTGCACGTGCGCAACTCGCTACAAATACACTATTGTGTTCACAGTGAGCCTGCCGCCGAAAAGGCCAGTTCCGCACAAGTCGAAATCAGACTATCGCGTTCTCATAAAAGAAGGGCTCCATTCCCTCTGCTTGTCCTTTCCAGGCGCTAAAGCGTGAAGGTGAGACAAGGCACCTTCAATCGACCTAAAAGCGGGGAGGTGGCGTGAATCGCAAAGATTTCTTTACAACTGGGCACACAATAGAAACAATATAACCACTCAACTGGCCGCTGTACCGATCCAAAGCCGGAGGGAAGGCGATGGCCAAGTCGCACATCGTTGTCCTAATTCATGGAATCCGCACTCAAGCTGAGTGGGCCGAAATGGTCGCGCAAACCCTGAGCGAGATCGGCGCGATTTGTCAGCCAATCAGATATGGTTTCTTCGACCTGTTTAGCTTCATTTTTCCCTTTTGGACACGACGCGGCCCGATAAAGAGAGTTCTTCGTGAACTTTATGACATTCAAGCTAATAATAGAGACGCGGATATATCAATCGTAGCGCATAGTTTTGGGACTTATGCGCTTATGAAATGTTTGGAGCAGCCGGGGCTCTCGCTACATCGGATCATTTTGTGCGGAAGTATCGTCTCGAACGACTTTCGCCGAGCACTTCTCCGCGCGAAGCTCTCTGACGACCCGATCTTGAATGATTGCGGCACAGCGGATGTTTATCCAATTCTTGCCAGCGCTGTGACTTGGGGTTACGGCCCTACTGGAACATTCGGGTTTGGTACAACCGGGGTCAAAGACCGCTTCAATAGATTCGGTCATTCCGAATTTTTTAGTGAACATTATGTCCGGGAGTTTTGGTTACCGTTCCTCGACAACGGCACAATTTTACCGAGCAAGATTCAAAGAACTCGATCAACGACGCCGTACTGGCAATCTGTTCTGTCTAAATTACCACTGCGGTGGGTGTTGGCCGCGCTGATGTTATTCGCGGCCCTCTCTCCCACTTATTACTTATACAGTCTGTGGCCTAGTACGGGCCTTTCATTCGCTGGGAACACCGCGATTATTTCTCATGTGGCTGGCTCACCGAATGTCATTCTCCCGTTCAAATTCTCACACTTTAAACTTGTCGCTCAAACTCTATCCGTCAACAAACTGGCGCTATTCGAACCAAACGGAAAAGAACATTATTTGGATGTCGAGGGAGCCTTTTTCAATAATCCGGCCGAGTTCTGCACAAAAGCTGGAGTTATTAGCACCGCCACTGCGGTGACGTCGGTTATGCCGGGTGAACAGTATTTTACTCTATCGTTCTTGGCGCTTAGCTCGGGACTTCGTGAGGTGATGACCCAAACGCAGGAAGAGCTTTTGAAAAAAGGAAAACAGCAACCATGCCGACCAACATTGGATGACAAGGATTGGTTGTCCGCGGAAACTCTCCGCATGTTCACGGCAAGGTCAACGCAAACGTGGATTTGGTACCCAGGAGACTGGCGCTTTGTACTTGACTATACAGTCAATGGGCAGCCTCAAACATTAAAGGGGCAGTTTCGGCTAACCACGGGCGACATCGATTGCATGAAGAGCGTCATTGAGCACTACTCTTCAGGTATAGGACTTTTCACGAACTGGCGTTTTGATGTGCCGCAAAACGTTTGTGGATTCGTTCTAAAGGTTTTTGAAGTTCAAAATTAGCCACTCGAAGCTCGGCGATTGCCCGATTGCCATTGGCGATAGACTGTACGCTCGATCTGCCATGCGCACTTGCTGGCAGCGGCCTGCCAACATAAGCACGAAAGAGCCACCTGGCTTTCTGTACATGCGGTCTTATAGATCGAACGATTCCAAGGTGACTGGATGCCAATCGTCTTAACGTTGTGTAGCGGTCAAATGCATTGCACCGATGGTCTGGTCAGGTTGATTGCTCATGATGGGTGGCCTTCCGTTGGGGTGCCCCGCCGCGTCAATCCCACCCGAAGCAATAAAGGACCGGCGCGGCGGCGCGGCGTGACTCGATCCGCGCGGGAGGAGCGCAACCGCTATGTACCGCCCTAATCTTCAAATTCATAGAATTGGTAGACTAAACACTTGCGCTTTCTTAGCTTCTACGGAGGTCGCTTTAGTGTAAGCGTAGCGCCGAGGCCCTTTGGATTGTTTGTGCGGAGTCTTGAGAGCACCGTTAGAAGAGTCATCTTCTGGAAGGGTGCTCACAATGGACGACCATTCTGACGACATAAGACGACCGTTGTCACCGCGTATTGAAGTGTTCGCTGGCGCAGGTCGAAAGCGCTGGCCGGATGATTTGAAGGCACAGATTGCCGCGGAAAGCCTCGAGCCGGGGGCGGTTGTCACAGACGTCGCCCGTCGCCATGGCTGCCGGCCCCAGCAGGTGCATGACTGGCGGCGCCGGGCGCGTTTGGGCCAGTTGGTGCTGCCAGCTTCGGCGGAGACGCTGTCGTTCGTGCCGGTGGTGTCGGAATCGGCGCTACCGGCGGCCGCAGAGCCTACCGGGTCGCCGGAAGCAGCCATTGTGACGGTTGAGCTCCAGGGAGCACGCGTGGAGGTGCGGGGGGCGCCTGGCCTTGCTGTGTTGAGTGATGTGTTCTTGGCGCTTCGACGGACACGTTCATGCTGACGCCGCCTGCGAACCTTACGATTTACGTGGCGACGCAACCTGTGGACTTCAGAAAAGGTGCGGAGGGCTTGGCGCTTTTGGCGAAGGAGACGCTGGGCCATGATCCGATGAAGGGCGTGGCGGTGGTGTTCCGCGCGAAGCGCGCCGATCGGGTGAAGATTGTCGTCTGGGATGGCAGCGGCCTTGTGATGTATTGGAAGCGGCTCGATAGCAACGGCTTCAAATGGCCTCCCATCGTGGCCGGCGTGATGCGGATGAATGCCGCGCAGTTGTCGGCGCTTCTGGCCGGCATGGATTGGACGCGGATGCACGCGCCTCGGATCCCGCAGCCGAAAGCGCTTGCGTAAAGATACAAATCTCGCTGCATCGGGGCGCGAAGCATGGCAGACTCGGGCCAATGAGTGATTTGCCTGATGAGCTGCCGAGTGATCCAGCTGAGTTGCGTGTCTTTGCCGCGGCTCTGCTGGATCGCTGCGCCAGGCTCGAGCGGTTGCTCAAGCTTGCAAAAGATGCGCAGTTCGGTCGGTCCTCGGAAAAGCTGGACGCTGATCAGCTGCAGCTTGTTCTGGAGGACATCGAAGAGGCCGTCGCGGCCCTCGAAGCAGCCGAGGATCGCGCCAATCCCAGAACCTGCGAGAAGAGGACGGCCGAGCGCAAAGCCAACCGTGGTCAGCTGCCGGAGCATTTGCCGCGCATCATCGAGACCCTGATGCCCGCTGCAACCTGCTGTCCGTCCTGCAAAGGCGATCTCTTTGAGATCGGTCACGATGAGAGCCAGAGGTTGGACGTCGTACCGGCGCAGTATCGCGTGATCGTCACCCGCCGGCCCAAACTGGCCTGCCGCGCCTGTCACGGTGTCATCCTCCAGCATGCTGCTCCCGAGCGACTGATCAGGGGAGGATTGCCCACCGAGCGGCTGGTCGCGCATGTGATCGACGCGAAGTATCATTGGCATTTGCCGCTTTATCGCCAGGCGCAGATGCTGGAGACCCACGGAATAGCGCTGGACCGTTCCACGCTCGCCTTCTGGGTCGGCTACGCCGCCCAGGAATTGAAGCCCTTGTGGCATCGTCTGCGCCAGCTTCTGCTGGCCTCCTCGAAGCTCTGTGTCGATGAGACCCCGGCGCCGGTGCTGGATCCGGGGCGCGGCAGGACAAAAACCGGCTACTTCTGGGCGCTGTCACGCGATGACAGGCCTTGGGCCGGACCTGATCCGCCAGGGGTGGTCTATGCCTATGCACCGGGCCGCGGCGCCGTTCATGGCTTGCGGCTGCTTGAGGGCTATCGCGGCATCATCCACTGCGACGGCTATCAGGCTTACAAGACCATGACCCGAGAGACGCGTGCGGACGCCCTGTCCGGGACGCTCGCCTTCTGCTGGTCGCATCTGCGGCGCCAGTTTGTGAAGATCGAGCGGGAGGCTGCGCCGGCGCCAGCTCCGGTCGCCCGCGAGGCGCTCGCGCGCATTGCCCAGCTCTACGCGGTCGAGAAGGCACTGCGCGGCCGCTCTGCTTCCGAGCGCTGCGCCGGCCGACAAGCGCATGCCCGGCCTCTGGCTACAGCCTTGAAGCAGTGGTTTGAGGCCAAGCTTGATCACCTTGCGGGGAAGAGCGACACGGCGAAGGCTTTGCGTTATGCGCTACGCCATTGGGACGGCCTGACGCTCTACCTTGATGACGGGCGCATCGAGATGGACACGAATGCGGTCGAGCGTGCGATGCGGCCGATCAAGCTCAACGCCAAGAACTCCCTTTTTGCCGGTTGCGACGAAGGTGCCGAGAATTGGGCATTGCTGGCTTCGCTCATTGAGACCTGTAAGCTCAATGGCGTCAGTGCCGAGCACTGGCTCGCTGACGTTCTCGCCAAGCTCGTCAATGGTTGGCCTGCGGCGCGACTGGACGAACTGCTTCCCTGGGCGTCGACCTATACGATGCATACACACGATCCGAGGCTGGCGGCATGAGCCTGAACACGACCGCGGTCCGGATCAAGGTGACCCTCAAGGATGTGAAGCCGGAGGTGATGCGTCGCCTTGTCGTACCCGTCACCCTGCGCCTTGATCGGTTGCATCTGACGCTTCAGGAGGCATTCGGCTGGACGAACAGTCACCTCTTCGAGTTCTTCGCTGGTGAGGTCCGTTGGGGGATTCCTGATCCCCACAACGATTACGGCCACCAGCCCTTGGATGCCCGCAAAGCGCGGCTTTGCGATATCGTTCGCGAGACCGGCGCCAAGACGATCCACTATCTCTATGACTTCGGCGACAGCTGGGACCATGTGATCAAGCTCGAAAAATGGTTCGGGAACACCACGACGGAGGGGCTTCCCTTCCTGCTCGAGGCCGCCGGCCGCTGTCCTCCGGAAGACGTCGGCGGTGCGCCAGGCTACGCCGAATACCTCGCCGCCATCAGCGACCCCGGCCATCCCGAGCACGAACACATGCGCCTCTGGGGCCCGGAGCGGTTCGATCCCAACGTCGTCGACCGGAAGGCGCTCGAAGCCGCCGTCAACGCGTTGTCCGACACATGGATACCGCGGCGACGCGCCACGCGAACAAAATAGGCGTCAAGCGTCATTCAAAAGGGCTGCAGAGCTACGCTTACGCTTTAGTGGGCGAAGCAGACCCTTCAGAGGTTCGCCGATCTCGTCGGACTGTGAACCCTGTTCCGTTTCGTCACCACGACCAGAGAGAACACAAGCGGGCAGCACAAGGGCATGCGCGGCAAGAGCCGGGAGCGTCAATCTGAGATCTTACGCCAAGTGTCGCCAATTTTTCGCCAAGTGCCGCCAATCGTGCACGGGTCGTTGGGCTTCGGTCTTATCTTGAGCTCAGTCACGCCAGGAGGAATTACTCCCGACCCCATATTTTCCGGAGTGAACGGCACTGGGTCTGGATCATCGCACTGAAGCGCGTTGTCCTTCTTTGCCGACGTGCTGCTCTTCGGTTCTGAGAGAATTGGTTTGTCTTGTAGAGTGTTGGAGACTTGTGCTTGCGCGTGACAAACCCAAAGAGGGGCCAAGCTACACGCAGCAGCGATGAGTCCACTTGCGAGCATGCGTTGCACCATATTCGGCACTCCATGCTATGAAGAACAAGGACAGTTTATCTGATTGCAATCTTCTGTAGCAATAGCCAAACGGGGCTTGAGCCATCGCCTGCTTCCACTTGCCCTGGTATCCAGGAAGAGGACGGCGCGAGCATCCGTCGCGTGGTCGATTGGCTTCGGCAACGCGCGCCCTCGACGTTCAAGCCAATCGCGTCAACCTCGATACGACCTCGATGCGGGAGCCTGCTTCGGCGAACCTCTCACAGCAGCGGCTTTTAATTCGGTCGAGTTAGGCCCCTGTTCTTTGTCAACAGCGACGGCTTGAAGTTTGAGCTGCGATCCGAGCCTACAAGTATGCGAAGCCGCGAGAGCCAGGTGCGCTGAAAAGGTCTCGCACTCGATACACTTCTCACCTTAAGTTTAAGGTCGCTGATCTATCTCCTCTACTGGCCGTGTTCTGCGGCTAATATCACCAGACTTGATCGAGGGCGTGCTTCTGCCAACTCAAGCAGATAAGTCGGCTGCAAACGATAAGCTTTTCATAGAAACCTTATCGATCTGCCGTGGTGTGTGCTCGGCACTTGTAGCACACACACGAGATTGGTACCTTGTCCCGTCTATGTGCCAAAGACGGCCCGCCATCTCTCCAGGACATAGGCGCGCACAAATGTTGGGGTGTCCTGTGCAGCGCACCAACACACCGCCTCCCTTAAAACGATCCAGAGCATCCCCATCATTGAGAAGCTCCGGCTTTATCATTTTCAAGGCATTGAGTGTGTCGGTGTCCCAGGACCAGGCGAGAAACACTTGCCGAAACCGCCTGCCCCAAGTTTGCGAAGAAGCTCGTATCTGCCTGAAACTACCGTCCGGGCAGACGTTTCGGCGAACGAACGCGTTGAAAGGTAGTGCTTTATGAGCGCAGAAAAATGACTGAAGTTGTAATCGTCCCGGAGCTCGTAGAGCATATCCACGACGCGAGTCCCGGAGTGGTCATCACGTTCGACTGCCCAACTCTGAAAGTTGGGAGATGCTATTGCGTAACGCCAATCGGGTTGTGCGTGGTCCAAACCTGAATAGAACTGCGACAATCGCCGCGCGCTACCTTGCTCGTGCGCGACGCGAACTAGCCATCCTCGGTGATCTTCCAACTCTTCTTCCCGACGTATGAGCGATGCTGCCTCTTATATAAAGTCGGGGCCTATGAATCGCCCCGGGTTTGCCGGAGGCTCCAACTCCTGAGAGGATGGAGCCATGACAAGCAAGACGACGAACGAATTTTCACCCGAGGTCCGGGCCCGTGCGGTTCGGATGGTTTTGGATCACGCCAACCAGCACTCCTCTCGCTGGGCGGCAGTGACCTCGATAGCGGCCAAGATCAGCTGCACGCCGCAGACGCTGCATGAGTGGGTCAAGAAGGCTGAGATCGACAGCGGGCAGCGGGCGGGCGTTCACCGACTTTGGCATCGAAAACCTGATCGAGCTCGTCAGGTTCTACAAAGAAAACCCCAACCTGCTCACGCGCTGGCAACGGGAATGATCAACCAGCCTGCGTCCTACGCCGGATGCGTATTCAGAGCCCCTTTTGGATGCCGAATCGTGATAGTAGCGATTTTGATTTCTACGATGGAGGTTATCCATGCTGAAAGCCTTGACTATCGCAATTGCTTCTCTGCTGAGTACAATGCCATGCGCAGCGGAGGCACAAACGCGGTTGTTTAGAGCTTACGGGGAACATACTTGCCAAAGTCGGCAAAGCCTAGGCCATAAGTGCGACGTTATGGGCACCAGCATTACCGACTGCAACAAGGCTTACTATGACCTCAAGCGAGACGACTGTTGTCGTCGAAGCAAGGACGGCGGGGTTTCCATCAATTTTAAGCTTACCAAGTGCACTCAATATTGAGTGAAGAACAATGTTTCGTCAGCGAAACAATTGAATACGAGTCTATTTCTTCTCTGTTCTTTGTTTGGTTTGAACCACCTCAACAGATTTCGACCGACTCATCAGCTTCTTGCCCTCAGAAACATCTATCAGCTGCAGCTGCGCTCCGTCCTGCTTGGCTAGTTCTGCTCTCGACTTGCAGAAGGACGTTGAAAGTGGCTCCTCATTTCTTTCAAGTGTCAGGGTCGTCAAATTTATTGTCGAAAGCGTGCCGGAGAACGGAAAGATTCTCTCCTTTTCGTCAGGCAGGGCAAGTTCAATGTTAGCGTTTTGGTCCCATATGTTGCCGATTCTGTAGTGGTAGATCCCAGTAACCAGCACGTTACCCGAAAACTTTAGTTTCTTTATCCCGCCTCCGGTCGTCGCTCTGTAGATAACTCTCGTCTTAGGTGGGGCTATGAATTCAAAAACCTCTTCCCTCGTTTTCTTCTCGACAGTTGTCCTTTTGTTTCGGTCGGTAAGACTGATCTCCTTACTAAGAGACGCGTTTCCTTCGGTTTTGATTCCTACGTCGAATATGCTGAACTCAGTGTTCAGTTTGCCGCTAAATGAAGTTGAAGTCTTCACTTCCTGCGTGAACTCGATTTCTTGCCCGCTCTCAGTTGAAAATGTGTCCGTGAATTTAAGTTTCTCAGTCCCTGTCCCACAGTTCGTATAGGTATAAAACTTCTCTTCGCCAGTGCGTTTTCCCACGTCGGCAAAAGCAACATTCTCAACCTTATCTAGGCTCTTAACCGACACGTTTAGCGTCACTATCCTATCAGCCTCTCGGCAGGACTGATGGTCGCCATGTGGGACGCAACCTAGTCTCCGATTCGTATTCAGCCGCTTTAGAATAGCCGTGTCCAAGTCCTCAGCGAGAGCGGCTGACCCTCCTGCACCAATGACGCTCCCAAGAGTAATGCTAGCAATCATTCCGAAAACTATTCTCATCTGAGAGCCCCATGAAAACTGAGATCATTTCCCAATTAAAAGCTTAACTCACGAATTCTCGTCTATTGCAGTCCTTTGAACATTCGAAGCATCTTTGCTTTCGCGGTCTTTGGCGATAGCTCCCCCGCAATGTTAGTCACTCCGCACTTACCTACTTGCATTCCACCGTCGGGCTCTTGCCTGCCTCATGACAAACGCAAGTTGGCTTCTTCGGCGCAGTGCATACAGGAGCTTCACTTGAATAGCTTTTTCCCGCGCAGGTGCATGTAATCTGTTCGATTTGTTTCAAATGGGGGATGCTCGGCTTGGCAGCTTGGCGCGAAAGATTTTCCGCGCTCAGATTTTCGGCATTGAAGATCAGGAAAAAAGGAGCAACGGTAAAGCCAGCGGACTTAATCATTTAAAACCTCTAGAGATTCGCCTCGCACTTCCAGCATAGGCCAGCCGAGCGCCGTTGCCATCGGGGCCAATCAGCGACACTCGCATATAGGTTGCCGGTTGCATGCACAATCGCACGCCTGATTGTCTTGACACACGGCAGAACCACTAGTTCGGCCGCAGTCCTTCGAACATAGACGAGACGCAAGTTGAGGAATTGGCGACGCATTATTCAAAGGGCTCCTCGCATAATACTCTGATGCTTGTGCGGCTAGGCCCGTGAACCGGAGTGGCCTCGAATCGTCTGCAAGCGATACTGAGATAAGGGATAAGGAGAATAAGAACACAAGTCCGCATCGAATGTACCGCATTGCCCGGCTCCGATCAGTGCTCAAGTGAGATGGTAGGAACTTGCTCAATAGAAGTCAATTATTGGTTGTGCGGTAATGCACCACGATCTCTTGCTTACTTAAACGCGTTCAAGGCTGAGCAGCTCAAGCATCCTGAGGAAGCCGCGCACAACCCGACACGCTCATATGCCACGTCCACTTCAGAAGGAGCTTAGTTTTATCATTGTTCTGAATCATCCGCACGACCTGGCAAAAGCCAACGAAGTCTACATCATGGGCTACAGTAACGGGGGCACGACGGCACTGGTATCGATGACGACACAAGAGTCTGATCATCCGCACCATTTTGCGGCGGCATTCGCAGTTGCTCCAGGCTGTAGTCCGTCTTTGCAGCATTCCGCCCTTTATACCGGCCCGATTATGATTTTTATGGACGATAAGGACGATGCAAATAATCCAGAGTGCTGTCGCGAACTGACAAAAAAGAAACGGTCAGTTCCGGTGCAGATGATCGAGTACCAAGATGCCAACCACGAGTTCGTTCTCGACGTACCATCGCATGTTGGCGATCATGGCTGGGCTCTGACCTACAATCCAGTGGCGGAGAAGGACATGATGCAGACAATCATCGCCGCGATCAAGACGAAGAAATTCGCCAAAGGCGTGGAGTCCAGATGACCAGTTGCCCTATCACGATTTCCTAATGGGCCAGACATCAGGACCGGCAACCTTTGGCCAACTCTGTGTCCGCTGCTTAACAAATCCGCAGCGCTCGCTGCTGCAGTTGCTCGTCCCAACCGCTCCTCAACGATGGGCAGCCACAATGGCCGCCCAACGCTCTACGACACTTTGATGTGACCAGATCCAGGCGCGAAGTTCGTCGGTTGCCTTCAGGCCCGCAAGTATATTCTCGCGCTGAGCGTCGAAACCAGTTTCTGGGGGCGTCCCGACTACGATCATCAGACCCGATCTGCGGTTAGTCCGCTTGTTGTTGGTTGGAACGGGGCGGTAGGGAGTTCGCGCCAAATCGGCTGCAACAGTCGCAGCTAGTGCATGGAAGTGATCCCCCCATGTGTAGAAGTTGACGTTTGCGTTGCCCTCGCGAAGCTGGTGGACGATGCGCACTTGCGGAAGGAACTCCCAGTCTGGCAATGTCCCAGGCGCAAAGATCATCGTCTTGCTCTCGCCGGGACGCCCCTCTTTCAGCATCGACGGGCCTGGCTTGAGCATCGGAAATGATTGAGCAGCGAGGGCGAAGTACTTGGCGTTGAAGCGCTGCATCTCATGGAGGCCCACGGGATGAGCAAACGGCGGGCGTCCATCGGCTGTTGCCGCATGACCATCAGATACCCGGCACCCCCCCGCCGCTCGCCCATTTTTAGAAGGGATTCAGTGATTCAACGAGGTCCGACGCTCGCTCTCCGACCCATTTACCGGCCTCATTCTTCCAGCGATCAAAGTCGCGCCCGGCCTTAGGCAAAGCCGCCTCACGTCCTCCTAGTGGGGTCTCGAAGCTAACATCCTTAAATTCAATGCCCGCGCTCGCCAGTGCCTTCACTACCTCATTGTTCGGGCCGGGGCCCTTAGTGATGTCTGAAATATAGTTATTGATAAACTTTACGATTGTGTTGTTCTTTCCAAAACATCCATCCCCTCCCACACCTTGTGAAAAGCACTTTTCAATCTCATTCACCGTCAGCCAACCAGCTGTGCAAGAGGCAGTCGTTGTCGGTTCACCGCCTGAAGAGACGGCACATTGAGCCGCGATCATCCACTCCGGGTTCATCTTTGGACCTGCCGCACATAGCGCAAAACCAGCGTAGCTCCCAGACTGAGTTGCGCACGTCAATAGTCGACCCTCTTCCTCTCCCAAAAATGGTGCTGCCATACAACCGAACATGGCGCCCTTGTCGTGCGTATCCTGAGCTGCGCAGGAAAGAACCTGACGCGTCTTGGAGTCCCTTATCAATCCCTCTGTACAACTCGCAATGATGTCATTGGGACGATTGCCGCTCGAAACACATCGAATCACGGCCACTGCGTCGCGAACTGCGGGGTTAACGTTTGCTACGCAGGTTAACAATTTTTCTCGATCCCAAGATCCTGAGTTAGCCTTCTCTATGCATTCCTTTGCAGGTCCAAGTGGAATTGCGGCTGCAGTGGCGCACTGAAGCAACTCTTGGGCCTGATTCCCCCTAATGCAGTTGGTCAATTCAAGCTTGTCGGCCATTGCAGGCCACATTTGCATGCACTGCAGGCTGCCATCCGAGTCGGCGCGGGCCTTCATTAAACAGTTCGCAAACTGTGTATCTAGCGCATCAAACTTGGCTTTCGCGCCGAGGCATTCCGCGGCGGCACGTAGGGGGTCTTGGTACTTAGCCAAGCACTCCCTCGACTCGACCCACTGCTTCTTGTCTTGCGAGCCCAAGCAGGAAGTCGGTTCTGTTTTATGGTTCTTAAAACATTCCAACTGCGAGGCGTCGAGACCGGTTTGCGTCAGGAGACAGTCCGCAAGGTCTTTTGGCTGCGAGACGTATCGCCACACTTAGATGCGGAGTTGCCCTTTAACAAGGCCCCTACAGCACACGCCTTGAAGCCTCGTTCGTCTTTGGAATGCGTTGCAAGACAATCATTCACAATCTTAAGATCAAGCGAGTCGCGGGTCACGACTAATGGCGAGCTCCACGTTAGCTTTTGACTTCTCAAAGTTTCATTAGCTCCAAGAGATGTCGCGTTCAGTTCGCACGTCCCGCCTTTGATGCACGTCAGCAGAATTCCAGGGGTTACTACGCTTCCGGAACATGAATACATCTGCATAATGGTCTGTGCGCCATCGACCAAACAGCGTAAGATTGTTCTATGAATATCCTGCGCTACCCAATTATCCGGAACGTTAAAGGACGCCGGTATCTTCCATACATACGCATCGCTGGCCATTCCGTTCTTTCGTGCTTCATCCACTATTTCCGTCGCACGATTGCTGTCGGTATACGATGCCAGAACTATCATCCACTGTTGCCCCATCGAATGCGGCGGAAATAGACTGAAACGTTGGAATGGAAATTTCGTCATTAGTTGATTCAGATATGTCTGGGCATCGGCGGACGACCCGAAAGCTTTCACCACCGCAAAATATGACGTATTCTCGGTAATGGCGGCTGGTCGGTCATCAAGACGATCTATTGAGCCAGATGAGCTATTTGCGGTTAATCGCGCGATTCGATCTTTATATTCTCTCACTAGGCAATTACGGGCATACAACGTTGCGTCAATGGAAGTGTCGTTGAAGGAAGAGTCACGGTTCAGGTCAACCCGGCAGCGTGCGCGAAGAGATCTGACCCACGAACTGTGGGCCGTTACAAATGATGGGTAGAACCGGTCCTCGCCGCGCCGGATCCCTTCGACGAAACGCCAGTGCAATGCGTTCAACTTGCCGTTCAACTCTTTCAGAGCGCTATCTCCACAGACTATACGGGCAAGTAGATAGTTTGGGTTGACGCATGATACAGACGGGGACGGAGCGTCTATAGCTGCATACAATGTTTGGATTCGCGAGGTGTAGATGTTGAGTAAGCAATGCCGAGCCCGCAAGCTATCCTCAACTGTAAGCTTTCCGTCGTCGGGAAGCCTGCACTGTTTCGTGCGCGAAACCAGCCATGCATCTTGCTCTTGAAGGACGGTCCCCCTCTGGCTCGAATTGGTAGGGATGCTTTTGACCCGCGCGAAATACGCGGTGGTCATCCTACTATCAAGCTCACGCAACTGGTCGTCACTACATACGATTCTTTCGATCAAAGCAGCCGGTTGCTTGCATTTGAATGCAGCAAACGTTGCCCTGGTGTATGTAGTATGGGGCGCCTCGATTATTGCTTGTGAAGTGGCGGCAGATTCACTGTCGCCAGTCATATGAATTCCAACTAAACCCGATCCATCCTTCGCGAAAATGAAACTCGCGTCCTTCATCGCGACATCGCAGTGATAGGAGAAGCGATATGGCTGGCTCCCGGACGCCATGTCGGCTTTACAGTCGTGAATTGGGGAGCCGAAACCTGTGATCAAACTTAATTCTTCTCCAACTCGGACAGGGCGGCTGGATACCGGAATTATCCCAAAGGTCGCTGCCGGATTTCCGTAAACCTCCAAGATTCCAAATTTGTGTTTTTCATTCTTCTCGACAACCGCGGTAACATTGACAGCAAACAGGTGCTCCTTCTTTTCCGAAACGGAAATTACTCCGCTTCGTATGCCAGGAGTCGGCCTCGTAAAAATTGAATAATCCTCGACACCGAGATGAAGTGTGGCGCTAACGGCTCGACCAAATGCATCCCCGTTCTCAATTATGGAGGCGCAGACGTAGTCCACGAGTATGTGCTGTTGTGATATCACAACCGCCGGACAGGTGCTAGTCATCTTCGGATTAATGTCGTAACTGAACTTGAGTGCCCCAAGAGCTCTGGTCGATGATCGAATTGGATCGGAGTTGGGCAGTTCGAAAACATACCCCGCTGCATTGCATAATCCGGTCCAGCATACAGCTAGCGCCGCGAAAGACATTTGCAGAACTCTGAAAAGCTTCATCGGTGCTCCTCGTGATGACTGCGCAAATTCGCAACTCGCTATCGTGGAGATTGGATTCGCATCCTCAAGCCGACTCCAGAATGTCAATCCGTTGGTCCGTAAGCCGGTTTACCGAAGCGATACGCCCCTCCAAGGCGACGCTCACCCAACTTACAATACCAGTTTTGTCACTCGTCGAAGCACATCGGTCGGATAATAAAAGAAGGCAGCCGAACCAAATATATTGTAAGCTAAATGGCTGCTTGGCTCCAGATTAGCGCCATACTGCTTGTGGATTCGCGTTGCTGCGGGCCAAAGGCCAAGTGCGGAACGAACTTTGGAAGACGCGGCAGGCATGGCATCAGTGTTTGAAAGGATCCGCGTTTCCCTTGGACGGTGTCGATTCAAGGAAGCGAGCTAATCGCCTCAGAGTTGCAATCGTGGATGTCCAACGATATCCAGCCTATTCGAGGGTCATGGTGACATATGAAAATTGGTTCACTCGGCGACGGTCGGCACATTTTCCATGACGACCGCCAAAGGCCGGAGAGCGAGAGCCAAGTTCGCAAACCAAGGCCGTGCTAATGGCCCCGTTGGGCGATCAGGACAACGCCAATCCGTCAAAGCCGTGCTTCGAGATGAAGAAGAAGAAGCGGTCGCTAGCGATCCAGTTGATCGAGTATCATGGTGCCAACCGCGGATACTTGCTCAACGCACCGTCGCATGTCGGCGACCATAGCTGGCACTGACCTACAATCCGGTCGCGGAGAAGGACATGATGCAGACCATCATCTCCTCGATAAGAACGAAGGAATTTGCCATGGCGTAGAGTTTCGAGGTGACTACTAAGGCTTATTGAACGACGACCTCACAACCGATGGCAAAACACAGAACCGGCAGGTTTCGACCAAATTGATGGTCGGCCTAGACCACGTTGGAAATCCGCGCGGCGCTCGATTCGCATTGCGAACGGCGGTCGGCTGGGGGCAGCACAGCCGCTAAGATCGAAAGTGTAGACCGCCGAGAGGTGATCAGAGTAAGCGCCGCGATGGGGCTTGCTTCGTCAATCGTAGGGGACACATCGGCTTCAGCGCGTGGCGACACGGTGGCGACACGGCTCAAAAACAAGAAAGCCGCCCCGAAAGGCGGCTCTCTGAAAACCTCATCAAATCAGAGGCTTGTGTTGGTTGCGGGGATAGGATTTGAACCTATGACCTTCAGGTTATGAGGCGAAAAGCCGGAATGAAGCGAAACGCCGCCAGGGCACGTCCCAGATCAATCGAAGCGGTTCGTCCTTTTCGTACGCCACAGCAACCCAGCAGCCATACCTGCGCACATGATTTCTTTCTTACTAGAGCAGGCTACGATCTCATCGCCTCAGACTGATCGTGGTTTGGGACCAGGCATGAGCGGCAAGGACGAGAAGACTCCGGTCGGGGCGTTAGGGTCGCCAATTGGTCGGAAAATGCCGTACGCCACGAAGCGCCATCGCAAGAACCGTGGCATGCCGCCGCCCGCGACGTTCGATATCGATACGCTGCCGGGCAGCTCTAATTTGACATCGCTAGAGGCGGCCGCGGTCATCCGGCGCACGCCCGGAGCGCTGGAGCAGTGGCGGCGCGATCCGAACCACCCGCTGAAATGGCGCTACGTCGATGGCCGGCCCCTCTATCGTGTCGATGCGGTGCGCGACTATCTGGCCCGAGTGCGACAAGACCACTAGGACGCCTCAGCCGCATAATGCTCACGGAGACGGCCGAGGAGCTCGGCCTTGATCGGGTCAAGCGGATTCGTCCGCTGCAGGCGCACGATTTTGCCGACCCGTTTCGCGCCGACCAACTCCGCAATGTAGTCGTGAGCCGCTTCGAACGCCATCTTGCGGATGATCCACTGTTCGTCGTGATTGTAGACCTGATCGATTCCGCTTGGCTTTTGCCCGACGCACAACCGCTGGATTTCGTTGTCGTAGCCACAGCGTGACATGATGGTACGCAAGCTGCGCCTTAAGTCATGCATGGTGAACTTGGCGACGCTCGCTTCCTTGACCAGGCGGTTGACCATCTTGGTGAAGCCGGACATCTGGCGACCGGTCTTTGGTGACGGGAAGACATAGTCGGAGGTTGCCCGCTGGAAATGTTTCGCGGCCGTGAGCACCTCGTCAGCTAGGTGAGTGCGCGGCACATCGTGATGCAACCCCATCTTGGTCCATGCCGCATCGAAGGTGATACGGTCATCCATGATGTGCTTTCGCCACTCGATCATGGTGGGCTCGCTGCGGCGTGGGCCACCGAGCAGGCACATGCGTGTCAGGAGACCGAAAGCTCCGAGCTTGCCGGATGCATCCCAGACCTTGATGATCTCCTCATCGGTCAGCGCGCGGCCCTTTGTTCGGCGCCCAACTCTCTGCGCTCGGGTTTCCTTGGGTGCGCGATAGCCGGCGAGCACGTTGTGCTCGACGTAACCTTCGCCGACGCACCATTCGAGGAAGGTATGCACGTGCTTGCGCAAGTCCTTGGCCGCGCCGCGCTTGCCGGTCTTGGCAATCTTGTCGACCGCAGCCATGATCTGCCGTCGCGTCAGGTCCCCCACGCCGCTCTCGGCGTGATCCTTGAGCCCGCGCCGGAGCGCCGACATTGCTGGCTTCCAGTTGACGACTTGACGTTCCGTCAAGGACGTCTGATAGGGACCATCTTCAACAATGAGCGTCGCGAGCGTGGTGCGCTGCTTCTCGGCTGCCTGTTGCCGCCTCGCCTCGCGCTTCGCATCGTTCGGGTCCAAGCCCTTGACGACCTCGCCTGCGGCGATGGTGGCAGCCTTGCGCGCGGCCTTTTCATTATATTTGGGCCATGCGCCGAGGGTCTTGCGCTGGGTCCCCCTCACCCCCGGCTTGGTGAAGAGGTAGACCCAGGTCCGGCCGCCGGTGGCGCGCATGCGCAAGGCGAGGCCGGGCAGCTTGTCGTCGTGGAGATAATGCTGCGCCTTGCCGGGCGGCAGCGTTGCGTTGCGGATCACCGTATCGGTGAGTGTCAGCTGGTTGGCCGGCCCCGTCATGATTCCTTCCCTCTCTCTGTGCCCGGCGTCCCCCCGCAAGAAGGGCGGTCAGCCCTCGAGCTGAACCGGGCCTCAGACTTTCTCCTTGCCGTGTGCCCGCGCAGGGAGGATCCACAGACCCAAACAGAACCGGGTCTTAGACCTCCCCCGTTTTTGTGCCCAAGGGAAAATCCACGGCGGGCACAACGGGGGCATACAAAATATAGCAAGGCCACCTATGGGCTCTTGTGGCCGCGCATGGCCATAACTCACATCAACTAAAGGAGTTTTTACATAAAACTATGGCCGGATTTGGTTGGCTCGGGTCTAGGGATTGTGGTTCACACGGGAGAGGTCCAAGGTTCGATCCCTTGTGCGCCCACCATTTCAATGACTTACCCCGTAGATTCCCCCCAATGTGCCCTAGAAAGTCTGTCGCTTGGGGAGCGCCTGGTTAGACCAGCGGGCAAAATCGTAGTGAGGGAAATCACCGACACAATGGAGCGCTGTTTCTCGCGATGAACATGCAACTCGCGGAGTGGTCGCACGCCGCGGATGCCGACTTTAGCTCGCTCATGATCGTGCCCGACGCTTGGGTTCAAACTGTTCGAGCGGAATCCGACCGCTTGGCCTCCTTTTCATGGTCCGTCCGGAGCTAGGTTGCCCGCATGCTGCGGCTCGTCCGACGTCACTTGGCAGAGGCACAGCGCCACGTTGCGCTGAGCGATATGCACATCACACGCCAGCTTGAGATCATTGACGAGTTGGAATGCGGTGGCCATCCAACATCGTTAGCTCTCGATCTACTTCATACCTAGCTCGTCTTCGATCGCGATCTAATCCGGCGGGAGTTGGCGCAGTAAGCCGATTGGTTGGCGCCCTTTCTCCTGATGGCTTATTTGAAACATCTCGTCCGCCCGACCACCGGGATTGCGCCAGTACGGGCAAGCGACCAGCCTCATGTCACTGCGGCTCTCGGCAGCGCCTAGCGGCGCAGAGACCCGATTGACTAAGATCCATTATTTCGATATTCGTTGAAATATGGAAAAAGGAGATGCCGTTACAGCACTCGCTGCGCTTGCCCAGGATAGTCGCCTGGATGTCTTCCGCCTACTGGTCCAGGCCGGCCCTGACGGGATGACCGCCGGCGCGATCGCAGATGCGCTGGATCTGGCACCTAACACACTGACTTTTCATTTCGACCGCCTCCGGATGGCGGGGCTTGCGACTGTCCGGCGCGAGGGGCGCTCGATGATCTACGCGGCGCAGTTCGAGACCATGAACGCGCTGCTCGGCTTCCTGACGAAGAACTGCTGTCATGGGACCGCATGCATTCCGGCGGTAGCTTGCAAACCCGCGCGAAAACGCTCGAAAGTGCCAGGGTGAAAGGAGATGCCATGAAGCGGCTGCACGTGCACGTATCCGTCGAGGATCTTTCGGATTCGATTCACTTCTACTCGGCGCTGTTCGCGGCCCAACCATCCGTGATCAAATCCGATTACGCAAAATGGATGCTGGATGACCCGCGCGTGAATTTCGCGATCTCGACGCGGGGGCGTGAGCCCGGCCTCGACCATCTCGGCATTCAAGTCGAGAGCAGCGGCGAGTTGCAGGAAGTGTATGCGCCTCTCCGCCAAGCCGGCGGCAATGTCGTCGAACAGGGTCAGACGACCTGCTGCTATGCAAAGTCCGAAAAATCCTGGATTGAGGATCCGGCCGGCATCGCTTGGGAGACCTTTCATACGACCGGCGAGAGCACCGTGTATGGCGACGGCACCGGAGAAAACGGGGCAAGGATTGCGCACGAGACGCAGTCTGCTTGCTGCGCACCATCTGCGGCATCCAAGCCGTCGGCGGCCTGCTGTTGACGTCTAGATCACGCCCTGCTGCCCTTTGAAATAAAAGGCGCGAAGCCGTGTCTGATCGCATCTACAACGTTCTCTTTCTCTGCACCGGCAACTCCGCACGCTCGGTTATCGCCGAATCCATCTTGCGCAAAGACGGCGCCGAGCGCTTCCGTTCCTTCTCGGCCGGCAGCACACCAAAGGGCGCGGTGCATCCACTGGCGCTGCGAGTACTCGAGGAAGCGGACTATCCGATCGATGGCATGCACTCGAAAAGCTGGCTTGAATTCGCAGGGCCCGACGCACCGGCGATGGATTTCGTATTCACTGTTTGCGACAACGCCGCCGGCGAAGCCTGCCCCGTGTGGCCAGGTCACCCGACGACGGCGCATTGGGGCATCGAGGATCCAGCAGCCGTCGAAGGCAGTGAAATTGAGAAGCTCGCCGCCTTCGCTACCGCCTTCCGCTATCTGAAGAACCGGATCGGCGCCTTCATCAACCTGTCGTTTGGCGGCATTGATAAAGTCTCACTCAGTACACGGCTTCGCGAGATTGGTCGCGCGGAAGGAGCGACAAACCCGACAGTGAAGGCCGGCTGATGGACGCGTTCGACCTTTCGCGGCGCCTTGTTGCCGAAGCGCTTGGCACTGCCATCCTCGTCGCGACCGTCGTCGGCTCCGGCATCATGGCGGAAGCGTTGACCAAGGACGTCGCTCTCGCTCTGTTGTGCAACACGCTCCCGACCGGCGCGATTCTAGTCGTGCTGATCACAATTCTCGGACCAATCTCGGGCGCTCATTTCAATCCTGCTGTCACACTGGTTTTCGCCGGCAGGCGAGAGCTGCCGGTGAACGAAGCGGCACTGTATATCATTGCACAGATCGCAGGCGGCATCGCCGGCACCATGGCGGCGCATCTGATGTTCGCACTTCCGCTAATCGAGTTTTCGTTGAAGGTGCGCACCGGCGGGGCGCAATGGTTGGCCGAAGCGGTTGCTGCATTCGGCCTGATCGCGACGATCCTCGCTGGCATCCGTTTCCAACGAACAGCCGTGCCCTGGCTCGTCGGCCTCTATATCACGGCGGCCTACTGGTTCACCGCCTCGACCTCGTTCGCCAATCCGGCCGTGGCGATTTCACGCTCGCTGACGAACACCTTCTCCGGCATTCGTTCGGTGGACTTGCCGGGCTTCATCCTGGCCGAACTTTGCGGCGCGATTGTCGGCATGATGCTGATGAATTGGCTACTCGGGCGCAGTCCGGCCCGCGCTCCCGTCGCTCTGTCGAAGACATCACGATAGCTGGCGCCGCCACTACAGCGGGGCAATATAGCGGCGCCGAGTTGGCTTTAAGCCGAAGCAGCCTGCCCGCGTTTCTCTAGTTTCTGGCAAAGTGCTTTAGCTGGTCGCTGCAGCGTAGACGCTCATTGGCGCGAGAGCAGATCGAATGAGCACCTACGAGCGCCGGACCAGCAGCCGAGTAAACGGTGGCATCAGCAGTGACCCGAGTAGTTCTCGGCGGATGCGACCACCATCACCCAGACTTCCTCCAGAGGGAGGCAGGAGCACTAACTGACATTCAGCCAGATGATGCCGAGCACATTCTAAGATCAAGAAAGCAGCTTCTTCAGGTTATCCCAGTTCCAACTATACAGCCGACCAGCGTTTGCAACAGCGGTGTAGTTTCCATCCTTGTACCCGATAACTTGGATAATCTTCTTATCTTCGTCACGTGCAATAGCGACCTCCGCCAAAACTCCAGGAGCCTTGTGCGTCTTTGGACCGACCATAACGATGACGACATCAGCGCGCTTGATGGCGCGGCGCGCCTTTTCTTTCCAGTCTTTCTCCGGCGCAGCTTCTTTCAGCGAATGGTCAATTACACTAAACGGCGAATCTCCGTGCTTCGACTGGCCGATGATAAAGTCCTTTAGAACCTTGTCGTTATCAAAATCAAAGCTCACAAAAACCGGCGCCTTCGCCATGCTGCCTCCTACAAACTAATGCTTACTGCGGATATCGACCGCTTCTTCGACCGCGTTTTCCACATGCTTAGAAATCCAGCCGTACTTGTCCTGGCTCGTCGCGCCTGTCGGATTGTAACACTTGACGATCGACGACAGCTTCTTCCCAGTATTGCCGAAGCCGATGTAATCAAATGGATTGTTTCCCTGCGTCGAGGTCTCTCCATTGAGATTCTTTAGTCCGTGAATATAAATTCCGACAACGCCCAATCCGTTGTCCCAAGCCTTTATAATCTCGTGATTGATCCATTTTCGATTAGCAGTGTCGCTACCGACCAGGACGATGCAGCACGTTCTGCCCTTCATCTGCTCGGCGATCCACTTCTTGATTGCATCATCGCCGCCTCTTGTAACCTTTTCCCAGTCATTATCCGGCGCGGGCCTATTACCTTCGATCACACCAATATTGCGTACCTGACTGGCGCGCCCGTTGTCCGGCGTATAGTGAAAGCTGTAAAAACATTTCCGGACCATCGTTCAACCTCTCGTTAGATGCTCAATCAGCTTGATTATCGGTGCGATCAAATCGTTGGGATTCTTGACCACCTTCCCGAGCGGCCGCATCAACGCGCTGATCTTCGATGCGTCCTTCGGAAAGTACGCCCCGATATTCCCAGTTACTTCTTTCCACAGCTCTTCCGCCACCCAAGCCGAGGAGCCAACGGGTATCAGATGAAGGCCGCGCGCCTTCGCCGCCTCGAATTCCAGGCGCACACCGTCCGCGCTCGCGATTTTCCCATCGACCGACTTATTGCCCATAACAAAAATGGCGATACCAGCTTGGGCGACGAGTTCATCCCGATAGCGCTTGTACGTCTGCGCCCGCACCGTCTCATCGCTTATGCCAATGGGAAAGGGCCGGAGAACCAGTTGCTCGTCGATGCTGCGGTGGCTTGTCGAATAGATTTGTTGGACCGCACCCTTCACGACAGCGCTGCCAATCCCGAGGCCGAATCCGCTCGTGATTCGCAAATTCTTGTTGATCAGTTCCGCCGCCAGCTTGGACATGAATTCCTCGGTCGCGGCCTGCCCCCAAACTCCATAGTCGGACGCGCTTCCCGATATGAAGACTGTCCTTCTCCTGAATCGGCGATCCATGTCCGCGAGCAGCCGTGTGACATCGCCGTAATCATCAATGAAGATCGTCTTGATGTTGAATCGCATCAAGTCTTGCGTAACAAGTTTTTGCTTTGTTTCGGCGTATTCGAACTCGGTTTTGCTTTCCCTTTTGTCTCGGGTCCGCCTCTTCATCACACAGAAATGCTGCCGCTGATGCTTTTCGAAGCGCGCTCTAATGCGCGAAAGAACGAAATCGAGATTGGGATCGGTGAAGCTAAAACCTAGGAAAAGGAAGGTCTTTTCCACGAGGTCGCCCGACAAGGCGGTTATGAAGGGACCGTGGGTCAACGAATATCGTTCATAGTCGTCCTTGCTCAAGATGGCTTCCGTGGGATGCTCAATGTCTCCGTGCATCTTGTAGACGACGGCGTCGCGTCCACGGCGCGTAGTGGCGAGCTGATTGACCGTATATTTGGAATCTACGCGCCGGCCGCCAGCTTCCAGCGCCTTCTCGATCAATCGGTCGTAATTTGTCGTCCAGTAGGTCTGAATGGGCAACCTTGCTAGCAGTGAATGATTTTCGGTAGGGTTCTTGAGGTCCGAAAATTCATCGATCAGCAGTTGGCTCAGCTTGTGCCGATTATTGTTGTTGGCGTTGAGATGATATTGGGCGAGCGCAACCAAGTCGGATTCCTTGGCGATATCTAGGCCGAGCCCCTTGGCAACGGGGGACATAAGCCCGGCCCAGTCGACATAACCTGCGGCTTTCGACATGCCAGCGCCAATGAACACCGCTGCATTGTTCTCGTTCAGCTCCTTTAGGTAGCTGGCTAAAAAATCCTCCGTATCTCTGTCCGCCATCGTGCAGCCCCGAAGTCCCCAACCGTCTTCTTGGTTGTTCTGCGTTCGCCAGCCTCAACCTTAGCTTGGCGTGAGGGCGCTAGAACAAGCCACGATTAGTAATTCACACTTTTTTGGAGAACTGCCTCAGTTTACTCGCGCATCCGACCGTCCCCCGGTGGGCATGCGAAGGGGCCGAAAATTGATCGCTGGCGCGGCGACCCGGTGGCTGCCGCCACGCGTTCAACCAGACCGCTTGTGCGAATTGCGGCTGGAGGTACCTTCAGGCGCGTCTGCCTTCGTTTACGTCAAGGGCGGTCCATGACCGCCTTGTCAGAGATTGTCGGGCTCAGGCCCGTCGACGGGCCTGACGCGATCTTCGATGTAACGCCGCAGCGCTGCGGCGGCGTTCAGCATATGCGCACGCATCCGGCGTGAGGCGGTCTCGCCGTCCCCTTCGGCGATCGCCTGCATGATGGCATCATGCTCGTCGCGGGACTTGCGAATGCGATCGCCCTGCCGCAATTGCGTCCGGCGGAAGGCGCTGAGCCGCGCGCGGACATCCTGCGCCTGCTCGGCCATGAACGAGTTGTGCGTCGCACCGTAGATGCATTCGTGGAACACCCGGTTGAAGGCATCATAGGCATCGACGTCGTTGGCCTCGACCATCGCCCGCGAGCCTTCGTGCAGCTCGATCAGGCGGCTGCGCTCGAGCGGCGTCATGCGATAAGTCGCGAGCCTGACGCACATGGCTTCCACCTCTGCGCTGGTCTCGAACATGTCCATGATCCGCTCCGGTGTCATCCGCGCCACGACGACCCCGCGACGCCCGCGCACCTCGACCAACCCACTGACGACGAGCTGCCGGAGAGCTTCCCGCACAGGCGTGCGGGAAGCCCCGAAGCGATCGGCAAGCTGCTGCTCTTCCAGGGCCGAGCCGGCAACGAGCGCGCCGGAGGCAATCTCGTCCGTGAGCGCATTGCGGATACGATCGGAGAGAAGCCCGCCATCTTCTTCGGCTTCGGTTGCGACTTTGAACAGGCCTGCCATTCAGCTTCCTATGATTGCGCGCACCGTAAAGTAGAGAATGGACGGTGCGACCAGGCATCCGAGCCCGGTATGAAACGTCGCGGTCAATGCGCCGTAAGGCACCAGGCGCCGATCGGTCGCGGCAAGTCCTCCGGAAACGCCGCTGACCGTTCCCATCAAGCCGCCGAACACCATCGCGCTGCGCGGATTGTTGAGGCCGATCATCCCGGCGACGAAGGGCGTGCCGATCATCACGATCACCGCCTTGAATACACCGGTCGCGATCGAGAGCGCAATGACCGGCGATGACGCGCCGATCGCTGCCCCCGTGACCGGACCGACAATGTAAGTGACCGCGCCGGCGCCGATCGTGGTGAGCGATTCGGCATCCGTGTAGCCAAACGCCGCGGCGACGAACACGCCCAGAATGAACGGAACGACCGTTCCTAGTCCGAGCGCGACCGCACCGATCAATCCGGCCTTGCGCGCATGGACGACATCGACCTCGAAGGCGGTCGCGACGATGGCGAAATCACGCAGCATCGCGCCGCCCATCAGGCCGATCCCGGTCAGCGCTGGCAAATCGGCGACGCCCTTTTCGCCGCCGGTGGCAAGCCCGCCGAAAAAGGCCAGCACGAGACCCAGCATGATCGCGATCGCCGAGCCGTGGATGCGCCCGAAGGTGAGGTATTTCGAGATCGCCCCCGAGATCCACATCAGGATCCCAACGGCGGCGAACGCGGTGATCAGCGAATTGGCTGCGAGAATGTGAGAGATCATGGTCATCCGACCCTCCCGGATTTGAAGTGGGGCACATTCGCCTCGATCGCCTCTCGGGCTTCGATCTCGTCCATGGTCTCGACGCGGCCACTAAGCCGGCCGATCAAGGCCACCATTGCGAAACACACGGAGACCGCGCCGGCGCCCGCGATGACGACGATCGGGCCGCCTTTCGCCGCGGCGACGACGTTCTGCTGCGCAGCCATGGCGACCACGATCGGAATGTAGAAGCTGCCCCAGAACTCGACGCCGGTATTGAGCCCGCGGCTGAGCAGGCCGTGCCGGACCAGCCACAGCCGGGCGGCGATCAAAAACATCATCGCAATGCCGACGCCGCCGACATTGGCTTTCACACCGAGGGCGACACCGAGCAGGTCGCCGAGCAGGCCTCCAAGCAGGGTGCAGATCGCGAGCAGAGCTACGCCGGAAATGGTCACGGGCGCCTCCCCTCTGCGAGCGGGGCGCGAGCACCCGAATACGGGGCTTCTGTATGCATTCGCATCATAAATTCCCTCCTGTGTATGCGAACATTCGTCGCTTATGAAGTTATGTATACGTTAATTGACATTGGAAGGCAATACGCATACACTTGACCCCATCGAAGACCAACTTCGCATGCCAAGGAGCCGAAATGAGCGATTGGGGTATGCAAAAGGCCGCCCTCGGCGAGCGCCTGGCTGCCGGCCGACAGCACGCCAAGGGAAAGGTCGTCCCGATCACGAACCTTCCGGCGTTTCTCAAGGCGGTGATCCGGTCAGGCGACCGGGTATGCCTGGAGGGCGATAATCAGAAGCAGGCCGATATCCTCGCCTCGGCGCTCGCGAACCTTGATCCCCAGGATGTCTATGACCTGCACATGGTGCAATCGGGCGTGGTCCTGCCCTCCCACCTCGACATCTTCGAGAAGGGCATCGCGCGGCGGCTCGACTTTTCCTATTCGGGCCCGCAATCGGCGCGCATCGCGCGCATGCTGTTCGGCGGCAAGATCGAGCTTGGCGCCGTCCATACCTATCTCGAGCTGTTCGCGCGCTACTTCATCGACCTCACGCCGAAGGTCGCGCTGATTGCGGCTGTGAGCGCCGATAAGGACGGCAATCTCTATACCGGGCCGAACACCGAGGACACACCGACCGTCGTCGAAGCGACCAGCTACAAGAACGGTCTCGTCGTGGCGCAGGTCACCGAGATCGTCGATAAGGTGCCGCGCGTCGACATTCCCGGCGACCTCGTACATTTCGTGGTCGAGGCTAACAGGCCCTTCTATGTCGAGCCGCTGTTCACCCGCGATCCCGCCGCCATCACCGAGACCCAGATCCTCACTGCGATGCTCGCCATCAAAGGCATCTACGCGCCTTACGGCGTGCGCCGGCTCAACCACGGCATCGGCTTCAATACCGCCGCGATCGAGCTGTTGCTGCCGACCTATGGCGAAAAGCTCGGCCTCAAGGGCAAGGTCTGCACCCATTTCGCACTCAACCCGCACCCCACCATGATTCCGGCGATCGAAGCCGGCTGGGTCGAGCAGATCCATTGTTTCGGATCGGAAGTCGGCATGGAGGACTACGTCGCGGCGCGCTCCGACGTGTTCTTCACCGGACCCGACGGGTCGCTGCGCTCGAACCGTGCGTTCTGCCAGACCGCCGGCCTCTATGCCTGCGATATGTTCATCGGATCGACGCTGCAGATCGATCTCGAAGGCCACAGTTCGACCGTGACGACCAGCCGCATCGCCGGCTTTGGCGGCGCGCCCAACATGGGCTCCGATCCCCGCGGCCGCCGTCACCCGAGCGAGCCCTGGCTCAAGGCCGGCGCCGAGGCCGATCCCGATTCCAATGCCGCGCTGCGCCGCGGCCGCAAGCTGGTGGTGCAGATCGGCGAGACTTTCGGCGAGCGCAACGCGCCTTTGTTCGTCGAGCGGCTCGATGCGCTCGATCTGGCGCAAGAGCTCGAGCTCGATCTCGCGCCGGTCATGGTCTACTCGGACGACGTCACTCACATCGTCACTGAAGAAGGCATCGCCAACCTCCTGATGTGCCGCAGCAAGGACGAGCGCGAGCAGGCCATCCGCGGCGTCGCCGGCTACACCGACATCGGCCGCGCGCGCGATGCGAGGCTGGTCGAGCAGCTCAGGCAGCGCGGCGTGATCCAGCGCCCCGAGGATCTCGGCATCGATCCGCTCGACGCCGACCGCAACCTGCTCGCGGCCCGCTCGATCAAGGACCTCACGCTGGCTTCCGGCAGCCTTTACCACCCGCCCAGCCGCTTCCGCAACTGGTGAGGAATTCTTCATGGAAAAGCTCAGTTTCAGACTGACCGCGCCCAGGTCTGCCGGCGGTACCTGCACCCAGGCCATCGTCGGCGTCGTTGCGTCAGGCAATCTCGAGGTGCTGCTGGAACGCAACCTCCCGGCCGACGTCTGCGCCATCGACATCGCCACGGCGGCCCACGGCTTCGGCATGGTGTGGGACGCCGTGATCCGCGACTTCGTCGCACGCCGCTCTGCCGGGGGCTTGCACATCTCCATCAATGACGGCGGCGCCCGGCCCGACACGGTCGCGCTGCGCCTTGCCCAGGGCGTCCGCAAGATCGAGGAGCCGAAACGATGACATCAGTCGCGGCCAACACCGTCTCGCAGAGCTGGTACGAGGCCAGTGCCCGGCAGCGCGTCGACGCACTCGTCGACGCCGGCAGTTTCTGCGAATTCATCGGCCCTGAATTGCGCGAGATCAGCCCGCATCTGTCGATCTTCGACCTGCCGGAGCAGTTCGATGACGGTATCGTCATCGGCGGCGGGCGCCTGGACGGCGTGCCGGTGCTTGTCGCCGCACAGGAAGGACGCTTCATGGGCGGCGCCTTCGGTGAGGTTCACGGCGCCAAGCTCACCGGCCTTCTGCGCGCGGCACGCGCGCTCAAGCAGGACGTGCTGATCCTGTTCGATACCGGCGGCGTGCGGCTGCAGGAAGCCAATGCCGGCGAGCTCGCGATCGCCGAGATCATGCGCGCGGTGATCGAGGCGCGCCGGGTCGGTGTCAACATCGTCGGTCTGATCGGCGGACGCGCCGGCTGCTATGGCGGCGGCAGCCTGATCGCGGGCACCTGCTCCCGCCTCGTCATCTCCGAACAGGGCCGGCTCAGCGTCAGCGGCCCCGAGGTGATCGAGACAAACAGGGGCATCGAGGAATTCGACTCGCGCGACCGCGCGCTGGTCTGGCGCACCATGGGCGGCAAGCATCGTTATTTGATCGGCGGCGCCGACACTTTCGTTGACGACGACGCGCTGGCGTTCCGCCAGGCCGCGATCGCCGCCCTCAAGGTCGGCAGAGGATGCGACGTGACGCCGCTCGAAGCCGAGCAGGCGCGGCTCCAGCGGCGATTGCAGCGTTTTGGCGATGCCGAGGATGCCGTGGAGATCTGGCAGGCGCTCGGCATCGACGATCCGGCCGATGTTCCCGCACTTCCGACCAGCGCGTTCCTTCGCGCGGCCAACAACAGGGAGAACGCCGATGACGCTCGATGACATCCTGGCCGGCCTGTTTCCGAACGGCAGCAAGATCGACGCCGCTGGCACGATAATCACCGGACGGGCGATCCTGACCGGCGGTGAGCCGATTCACGTGCTTGGCATCACGCAAGGCCAGCCCTTCGGCGTGGACGAAGCCATCGTGCTCGCAGGCCGCGCGATCGAGATCGTCAAATCAGGGGATCAGGCGCCGATTCTTGTCCTGGTGGATTCCTCAAGCCAGCGCATGAGCAAGCGCGACGAGTTGCTGGGCCTCAGCGAATATCTGTCGCATCTCGCCAAGGCCCTGCTGCTGGCGGAGGCCGAAGGACATCGCACTATCGGCCTGCTCTATGGCGGCAGCGCAGCCGGCGCGTTCATCGCAACGGCGCTTGCCACCGGTACGTTGGTCGCGCTGCCCGGCGCCCATCCGGCGGTGATGGATCTGCCCTCGATGGCACGCGTCACCAAGCTTCCGATCGACGTGCTCAAGGCCAAGGCGGAAGCGACGCCGGTGTTTGCGCCCGGGCTCGACAACATGGTGAAGACCGGCGGCGTCCACATCGTCTGGGACGACGCCGCGCCGCTGGCGCCGCAACTGGCCGCCCTGCTGCGACGGCCACACGGACCGGATGATCGCGGCCGGCTCGGCGCCGAGCGCGGCGGACGGCGGAAGGCCGCCGAGCTTGCCGAACGCGTTGCGCGCGCTGCGGCTTCTCACCAGGGGGCGTAAGATGCTCGAGCCTCTCGCGCGCCACAGCATGGTGAAGGCTTCGACCGCGGGATGGGCTGCGGTGATGAACCGCTATCCCGAACTTGCCAGCGAGCCGATCGTCGCGAGCTGGGCGCATGCGGGACGCCCGCTCGTCGTCCGCCGTCCCGTCTGCAGCGATACTGCAGGTCTCGTTCCGCTCGGACTGCCGCTGCCGCCAAGCCATGGCAAGCGGCGCATTGCAGTCTCGCTCGCCGCGATCGATATCGTCGCGTCCGCGCCGCCGCCTCTCTTGGCCGATGCCGCCGCCGCGGCGCCAGCTTCCTGGCACCCGACCATCGACAAGCTCATCACGCTTCTGCCGGAGACCCGCAGCTATGGCAGCCTGGCCTGGCAGCACCTCACCGGCCTGCCCTATCTCTCAGACAGTTCGGATCTCGATCTGCTGTGGCCGCTGTCGTCGGCGAAGCAGGCGGAAGCCGTATTGTCCGGCATTGCGGGAATCGCAAAGCAGGCACCGATGCGGTTGGATGGCGAGATAACGGGTCCAGCCGGCGGCGTTCAATGGCGCGAACTGACCGGCACTGACGAGGACGAAGTCCTCGTGAAGGGTCCTGCAGGCGTCACCGCGACGACACGCGCGGCCTTCCTCGCGGGTCTCGTGTCATGACACCAGCGCTCAGATGGCAATCACGGCCGGGACGCGCACTCGATGCGGAGGAACTCGGCCAACTTGCGTCGCTGTGCCTAACGCTCGAGGTAGAAACCCATCCGAAGCCCGGCCTCGTCAGCCATGTCGACAACGGCGCGCATCGCGACATGGACGCCGCGCTGTTGCGCCGGAGCGCCGCGACCCTGATGCCGTTTTTCAGCGAACTCGGCGCCGCGGGCGCCGAGGGCGCTTGCATGAACCGGCTGCGCGCGATCGGCGTTGCCGCCGAGCGCGCGATGCTTGCCGCAACAGATGGCGTGAACACCCATCGGGGCGCGATCTTCGGGCTGGGTCTGCTCTGCGCCGTGGCCGGCTATCGCAATGCCGTCGGCATCCGCAAGTCGCTCGGACGGCTGGTGAGGGAGCGCTGGGGCGACGACATCCTGTCGGGCCCGGTCTCGCTGCGCAGCCATGGCGCAGTGGCCGGACGGCGCTACGGCGCCGGCGGCGCCAGGGCAGAAGCCGCCGACGGCTTTCCGTCGGTGTATGATATCGCCCTGCCCGCGCTGCATGCCGCGCGCAAGCTTGCGCCGCAAGACGAAGAAGCCGCGCGCGTTGAGACTTGCATGCGGCTTATCGCCGAGGTCATCGACACCAACCTGCTGCATCGGGGCGGAGCGGACGGATTGCGCTTCGCGCAAGAGAGCGCCGCGAGCTTCCTCGCGGCCGGCGGCGTTGGGTCGCCGGATTGGCGCCGGCGTGCGGGCGACATTCACCATACGTTCGTTGACCGCAATCTCAGCCCCGGCGGCTCCGCGGACCTGCTGGCGATGGCGCTGTTTGTCGATCGGCTGGAGGTCTGATGCTGGCCCTGCTCTGCGGCGGACAAGGGACGCTCTCGGACAAGTTGTTTGATCTTGTCGCGGACCAGCCCGCTGCGGAGCCGGTTTTTACCGCAGCCACAGCTTTTCTCGGCGCGGACCCGCGACAGTTTATCAGAACGCGCAGCGCGGATGAACTCGCCGTCAATCATACCAGCCAGATCCTGACCATCGCATCGACACTGGCGATCCACGCCTGCATCGCCGATCTGCTGATCGATGAGGCCGCCGTCACGGGCTACAGCGTCGGGGAGATGGCGGCCTGGAGCATCGCTGGAATCTGGACTGCCGACGAAGCCTTGCGACTCACGGATATTCGCGCCCGGTTGATGGAAGATGCGGCAGGGCTCGATGGCCGCCTCGGCTATGTTCGCGGGCTCGACCGGGCCGCGCTCGAACCTCTGCTCACCAAACATCGCTGCGAGATCGCGATCCGCAATCCCGATCTTCTTGTCGTGATCGGAGGCGCGGAGCGGGATGTCATCGCGATCTGCGACGAGGCCGCCAAGGAAGGCGCGCGCACGGGCCTTCTCACCGTGAAGATCGCATCGCACACGACAAGAATCGTGCAGGCCTGCAAGCCCCTTCAGCATGCGCTCGATGCCAGCAGGCACGCGGCCGTCGCAAGCGGGCGCGTGCTGCTTGCCGGCGGCGATGGCGAACGTATCTTCGCCGCCCAAGATGCCACGACGAAATTGGCCAACCAGGTCGCGCATCCCATCGACTGGGCGGCAACGCTGGAGGCGCTCGCGGAGTTGGGCGTCACCCAGGTGCTGGACCTCGGCCCTGGCCATGCGCTCGCAGAGATGATGCGAGCCTCCCACCCATTCATGCGCTGCTACGCCGCCGACGGATTTCGCACTACAGCCGGCCTGCGCAAGTGGATCGCTGCGGCCTAGGCCTTCGATCGTCTTACCCCCGCGACAATGCCCTCGATCGCGGCGGCATTCACTCGCGGTTCATATGAATAGACGGCAGGTACAACTTCATCTCATGTCCGGGCGCGACCGCCCCGCAGCGTTCTCCATGAACTGCGGCACCACACGCCAGTCAATCCCACCACAAGCTTGATGTTGCAGACCCCGGGAAGCCGCTCTGACGGAAGCTCCTGTTCGTCCACGAAGAAGAGGTCGTAGTTGACCGCTGGCGCTCGCGATCGCGCTCAAATCCACGCTCGTCAAAAGGGCCCGCAGATAAACGGATGGATTCCAGAAGCTGCGACCCTCGATCGCAAATGGAGGAATTCCGACAACCCGATCCAGAAATCCTTCTCGGACACATACACCGTCGTCGGTTGGGTATTCGGCCGAAAATAGGCATTCGTCGCACGATCATGGTACTTCGCTGCATTGGCCTGCTCACGTACGCAAATTGAACACCACCGACAGAACACGGACGGTCGGCGTCAGCAATTTTTCATGGCCGTGCACAAAGTTGGCGTCGAATACAAGCGTATCTCCGTGATGAAGCTCCATCACTGCGTCGCCATAACGGTAGATCATCGACCCTTCCAGCACATACATGAATTCGATGCCGGTATGTTGAAATCCCGGGTTGTTTGAACAATCACTTGTCAGCGTCACGAGGTAGGGCTCGATATATTTCTCGCCAGACAACAGATGCCCGAGCAACTGATAGCTTAGGCCTGAACGATGAGCCTGTCGGCGCACGTTGATGCCCTTACCCGATCGGACGAGAGAATAGTCGGTGGGTTGATTGTGGGCCGCAAAGAGTCGCGATACCGGCACTCTAAGTGCGGCCGACAGCGAAGCCAGAGTCGTGAAGGATGGCGTGGCGGACCCGTGTTCTATCCTCGATAGCATGGCGTTCGATAGACCTGCGGCTTCGGCAAGTTGATTTGCCGCCATATTCAGGCTCAGTCTGAGGCTTTTAATCTCTTTGCCAACAGCCAGCGCCAGAGCATTCCTTTTCTCGGAGTCATACTGATGGGTGTCGACCGGCGCCTTTGTCTTCGCTGCCGGTCTGGTCATAACCGAGAGTGCGCCCCTGCGAACACGTTTGCCTTCTATTGGCTTCCTATCGTGCTTTCCCCCGGCCAAACGATACCCTCCGCTAGAATGACGAATAGAGGAAGCACCACAGTATGCGATATCGGCACCCAAACAAGAGGTTACTACCCCAGCACCGACTATGCCCAGCACCATACTATGACCTTACACCACGAGCGGCCTATCGCAGCAACCAGGCAGGCGATTTGCATCAGGTTAAAATATTCTCAGCGACGTTGACGGTTCAGGCCCCGGAGCGGACACTTACGCGAGTTGGCTGCGCTTGGACGTTTGACACGAGAGTAAAATGAAGTTTTCGAGTCGTAAGATTGCTGCTCTTGGCATTGCGCTTTCGACGCTCATTGCGTCAAGTGCGATTGCTCAGGACTTGCGCATCGCTACCGAGGGCACTTATCCGCCGTGGAGCTTTGTCGATGCCAAGGGCACTTTGACCGGTTGGGATGTCGATATTGCAAATGCGCTGTGCGAAGTCATGAAGGCCAAATGCAAGATCGTCGCCCAGGAATGGGATGGAATTATTCCTGGCCTGAATGCCAAGAAATACGACATGATTGTCGCAAGCATGGGCGTTACTGAAAAACGCAGGCGACAGGTCGCCTTTTCCAAGAAATACAAGAATACGTCCAGCCAGTTTGTTGCCAGGAAGGGTACTTTTGCAGACACGAGCCCCGCGGCTTTGAAGGGCCGTGTGATCGGCGTACAGCGCGGTAGCATTCAGGACGCCTATTTGTCGGCGACCTATCCCGATTCCCAGATTGTTCGCTATGACAAGACTACTGATGTCGAAATGGACCTAATTGCAGGTCGTGTCGACTTGCTTCTGGCCAATCGTGTGACCTCGTTGCTCGGATTCCTCAAGAGTCCGCAAGCGGCTGACTATGAACTGGTCGGTCCGGAATATACCGGCGGTCTTCTCGGTGAAGGAAACGCCATCGCTCTGCGCAAAGATGACGCCAAACTTTTGGAGCAGGTGAATTCTGCCATCGATACGATTTTGTCGAACGGGACTTACGACAAGATCGTGAAAAAATACTTTGACTTCCCACTCATGTAGCAATCAAGCGTTCGAGACGACTAAGACGGATAATGAACGCTTTTAGATGTGCAGGCGAAATTCGATGATCACCTTCGCAACTCTCGGGCCGGCCGGGACCAACCATGAGTTTGTAACCAAGGAATACATCAAGTTTCACGACATTCCGGAGGCAAACATTGTTCTCGTCCCAACTTTCAACGTAGCGATGCAGGGACTGATCAATGGCGACTACGACTTCCTCCTTCAGTGTGCTGTTCATCCCGATACGCCTCCGACACTCGGTACGCATTTCCAAAAGATGTTCGCCGTCGACAGCTTCATCTGTCGTAGCAAGGACCTAGCAGTTCTCACTCGTTCGGATGTCGAAACGCCGAAGTCTATCGGACTGCTGGCTCCGGCGACCGAGAGTTACATCGACACCAGTCAGTGGCAGATTCGGGTATCCGAGCCTTCGCTGCCCGTCATTTTTGAGAATCTTCTCAAGGAAAAATACGATTCCGCTCTCGTTTACCTCGAATATGCAGAACAATACCCGGATCGGGTGCGGGTGGACCAGGTGATCGGTTCTCCCGATGACGTCTGGATCGTCTATGCAAACGAGAGAACATCCAAAGGAAAGCTTCAGGCCTGGCATGAAGGGCCTATCCGTGAGCTGATCCGTCGGAAGGTTGAGAACAACACCTTGCGAAAAGTCAGCAGGTCGATGCTATGACGATGGAGTGGGTTTCGGGTTATGGCCTGCAGCTAATTTTTGGTGCGGTCACTACGCTCTCGGTAGCCCTCGTAGCACTTGTTGTCGGAACCGTACTCGGCATCTCATTGGGGACCGCAAAAATTTATGGTGCGAAGCCCCTTCGCTACAGCGCTGAAGCATACACCGCTGTAGTTCGGGGAGTGCCCGACCTCATCGTCATCTACCTGATTTATTTCGGCGGCACAGTAGCGCTGACCAAGCTCACCGGCGAATATGTGGACATCAACGGGTTCGCTGCAGGCGTAGCGGCCCTTGCCTTCATTTTTGCCGCCTATGCCGGCGATATCTTTCGAGGCGCCATAGGACAAGTGCCGCGCGGACAAACTGAAGCGGCGCATGCACTTGGACTATCGCGACGCGCTGCGTTTTTTCGGATCATCCTGCCTCAGGCATGGCGGCTGGCCCTACCAGGCTTCGGAAATCTTGCCATCATCCTGATCAAGCAGACGTCTTTAATTTCCGTGATCGGACTTGAGGAACTACTGCGAGCGTCGTCCGTGATTTCCGGCGCGACCAGGCAGCCGTTCCTCGTCTATTCCGTGGCAGCGATCCTGTACCTGATCATTACGAGTGTTGTGTCCTGGGGCTTTCGCAACGCCGGGGTTCGGTCCAATCGAGGCTTTGCGTGAGAGCGCCATGCTAGATTTCTCGATCATGGCCGACGCGCTTCCGAACCTGCTTGAGGGAGCGGGAATGACAGGACGCCTGTCCATACTCATCCTGCTTCTCGGCATGATGTTAGCTGTGCCTCTCGCTTATGCACGCAATGCACAATCGGTTTGGCTCCATGGCCCGGCAAGTATTTATATCCTTGTCATTCGCGGGATCCCTTCTCTGCTGCAAGTCTTCATCGTTTATTACGGACTTGGCCAGTTCGGCTTCGTCCGAAACTCGGTTTTATGGCCGATTTTTCGTGACCCCTTTTGGTGCGTCATCATCGCACTGGGTCTGAACTCAGCCGCCTATACGGCCGAAATCATCGCTGGTGCCCTGAGGCAGGTGCCAAAGGGGCTCGTGGAGGCCGCGCAAGCCCTCGGGCTCTCGTGGTTCCAGACTCAACGCAAGGTTACGATTCCGCTCGCTGTGCGCGCAGCACTGCCGGCCTATGAAAACGAAATCATCCTGACGATCAAAGCAACTTCACTCGCCAGCACAATCACCCTCCTCGATCTGACAGGCGCCGCACGCCTTGAGGTCTCGAATACCTTTGCGCCCTACGAGGTCTTTCTGACGGCAGGAGCAATCTACTTTTCTATCACCACCAGCTTGAGCTGGCTGTTGCGCAGGCTTGAGGTGCGGCTGTCAGCCGACCACCGGAATGAGGAGCGGAGCGTCAAGGAGCTTCAACCCGTTTTGCCGGGCATACCCGATCACTAGTAGTACCGGACTCTCAAGGTGTCATTGTCGTCAATCTCCAATACAAAGCCAGAGAGATGGAGTTGAGCGTGCGAGCGATGGAAAGCGGCTCAAGCGAGGGCGGCACGGTCGTCATGTCCGCAGTCACCAAGCGATTCGGCTCGTTCGCTGCGCTCAAGGGCATCGGCCTGAGTGTGGATCGCGGAGAGAAGATCGTGATCTGCGGCCCCTCAGGATCTGGAAAATCAACATTGATTCGATGCATCAACCGCATCGAGAAGCATGATGGCGGCTCGATCGTAGTAGAGGGATGCCTGCTCGACCATCGGCTGACGAATATAGACAAGGTCAGACGAGAAGTCGGCATGGTGTTTCAGAGCTTCAATCTCTTTCCTCACATGACCGTGCTTGCGAATTGTATGTTGGCGCCGATGCTTGTCAGGGGGTTGAAAGCGGCCGAGGCGGAGGAAGTCGCAATCAGCTATCTCAGAAGGGTAAGGATTGCCGATCAGGCTGCCAAATATCCCTCCCAACTCTCCGGTGGTCAGCAGCAACGTGTCGCCATCGCGAGGGCGATGTGCATGAAGCCGAAAATCATGCTCTTGGATGAGCCGACTTCGGCGCTCGACCCGGAAATGGTCAAGGAAGTGCTGAACACGATGATAGAACTCGCAGGCGATGGTATGACGATGATCTGCGTGACCCATGAAATGGGCTTCGCCAGACAGGTCGCCGACCGGGTAATCTTCATGGATGAAGGCACTATAGTCGAGGAAGGCACGCCGGAGCAGTTCTTTCGTCAGCCCAAGACGCAGAGAGCACGAGATTTTCTGTCGCAGGTTCTGCATTGATCAGCCAAAGCTTTCATGCAGCCGGTCAGCTGAGCTGCTCAGTTGCCGCATGCAGCGGCTTGGCTTTAGTCGAAGCCCTCAACGCCATCGGTTGTACCGTGGCGCCCGCCGGGGCTCTCGTGAGGTGATCGCTTTGCCAAGTGCTGACGCCGTACGTGACCGACTCTTGACCAGCAGCCACGCCCGCCTACAGCCGAGCTCCGCGCCAGTCGCTCAGATCCATACCGCTCGTGCTGAAAGGCCTAGCCGCCATCGTCATGGCGGCCCGACCTCTTTCATCTGCTCGCAACGGTTAAGCGCGAGCACAACGCGCAGCGATCCTCGGCTAGGAGAACGGAAATGAAAGCACGCTTGTCGAAACGAATTGCTGTCTCCCTGGTTCTAGCGTGCACGGGGGTGACGCTAGTCGGGCGCGCGGTGGCGGAGCAGGTGCTGAAACCACAAATCACTCAAGATCCAGTGTCGGATGTGCCAATTGGCATACAGAACCTTCGTTTCGGGATGCTCGATGCGGGCATCAACGCCCTTACTTTCCATAGCATGGATACACTGTTCACGACACGCACGGTCGCACGCTCCGGTCCAGTCTGGCAGCTTCCGCGAGAAGAGCACGCACTTGATTTCAACTATCAGTACGACGGCAAAACGTTCCAGGCTAATCAGTTCCTTGAACGATCGTACACAAACGCACTTATCGTCTTGAAAGATGGAAAGATAGTCTTCGAGAGGTATCTCAACAACACGAATGATCGAACTCGCTTCATCGGCTTCTCCATGACGAAGTCGATAACTTCAATGCTAGTTGGCTGTGCGCTGGCCGAAGGTCGGATCAAGTCGCTCGATGAGAAGATCGACTCCTATTTGCCGGAACTAAAGGGGGGCGGATACGAAAACGCGACGATCCGGCAGATTTTGCAAATGCGATCGGGCGTTGACTACGAAGAGCGGTACGATTTCCAAAACCCGGGGGTGGCGGCGAGCGGCTTCGTCGAAGCACTTGTCAAGAACGTCGCTCGCTTTGCGGATGCGGCACGCACGATCAGCCGAAAGTATTTGCCAGGCGAGGTTTTCCAATACAAAACGCTGGACACGGCGGTGCTTGGCCTCCTCTTGGAGCGCGTGAGCGGGGGCAGCAATTTGGCCGCTTATATGTCGAAGCACATCTGGGAACCGATTGGCGCGGAGGCCGATGGCTTCTTCATTATGGATGGAGCGCCGGGCGTAGGTCGAGAATTCAACGGTGCAGGCTTCAACGCGACCCTTCGCGATTTCGCCCGGTTGGGTCTCATGATGCTTAACATGGGAGTCGCCAACGGTCAGCGGATTCTGTCTTCAGAGTGGATCGCGGAGTCGATCCGTCCTACCGATCCGGCGCATTCGGAGCCACGGGGCTACGGATACCACTGGTGGACGATTGGCAACGGGGGGGCGTACATGGCAATTGGACTGCAAGGGCAGTACATCTTTGTCGACCCTGCGACGCGCACGGTGGTCGTCAAGCTCAGCTACTTTCCGCCAGGCGACAAGCTTGCCTCCGATGAGACCCTAGCCTTCCTTAAGGCGGCTTCGGGCTGGCAGCCGCATTGATGATGACAGGCCGCGGAAGCTAATGGTTCTGAGGGGAGACACCTACGGTGCAAAGGACGGCTGCGATTTTGCTAAATCGTCCTCGGTCAGGCGTCGACCGATTTGACTCAACACAAGACGGATTAGCGGGCCGGTCCGCGAAATATCCGACGGTGGCGCCACGAGATCGCGCCAGGCATCAAGGCGCCGACCGCCGGTGACGGTCCTCCGGTCGGCTATGCCTCCCTCCGGCTCCTCACCGGCGCAAACAACCTTCGACCAAGATCGTAGTTCCGATCCGGACAGTTCTTCGAAAGGGTGCAGATCCGGATGGCGTTTGCAGCAACCAAGGCAAGTGCGTCAAATTGTGCTGGCGGGTCCGAGCCGCGGCTTCTTGACTTTGCGGGCTAACGCGGGTCCTGAGAAGTTGCTTGCCTCACAATCGTCCAGCCCCATAGTTGGGGGGACCTGCACTTCATCGCGATTGCTTCTCGAACGAGATGCGGCTTCTCCTAGGATTACCCTCAGGACCTGCAGCGATCGCGTCCCTCAAACAAGGCGGCCTTATGGAGGATACCTTACTGCGACGGTTGGACAACAGCGTCGCATTGACTGGCCTGCCGCTTCATCGCTGCAGTCCTGTGCGCCGATTTCCAACCGCGGTGCCGCCAACGGCGGAACGGACCAACGTCAGAGGCGGGCACATCACCGTGTCGATGAAAGGAGAAAGATCGGCACATCTCGTCGCAGTCTGCGCAAGCTCGTCGAGCGACGAGTCCGTGCCGTTGATCGTCCAGTTACCAACCAGTTGCGGCCGGGGACAATGTTCCGCCTGAGCACCTCGTCAGATTTCGGGACCGGGAAATTACATACGAAACCCCGGTCACGGCACTGCTTCTCGTGTGAGTGATTTTCGAAAGAATGCATGATGTTGGCCGTCGCAGCCGAGTCTAGGATATCAGTCTTTGAGACGACCAACAAAGTCACGGACCACCTTCCACGAGCGAGCTACGGACCGATGGCTTACGCGTTCCTTCGTGGAGTGTAGATGCTGCAGCTCGGTGCCGATGCCGACTGTATCCAATCGAGGTATGCGGTTGACAAAAAAGCCGAGTTCCAGGCTGCAGGACGATACGAGGACCTCCGGTACGCGGCCGTGCACGGCCTCGAAAGCTGCGACGGCTGCCGGAACTGACCTCGAATTCGGGGTAGGTGGAAATTCGGGTGCATCCAGTCCGAACTGCTTGAATTCCGTACCGCCACCCGCCATTTCCGCCAAGTGCCGCATGCGTTCGAAAATGTCGTGTTTGCGTGAGGACACACCCGCCGTGATCGTGCAGGTGAAGGTCAGTCCGGCATCAGTGTCGCGGACTGTGCCAAGATTGCTGGAACTCTCGACGAGGCCGTCGATTGACCTGCTCATGCTGATGACCCCATTCGGCAGTAGTGCGACAATCCGGCCCACTCGATGGGTCGCACTCTTGGAGTAGACGCGCGACGGCAGTGCGGCCTCGGTCACGGTGACCCTAAGGTCGGGATCCGCAACCGAAAACTCCTTCGCAAGCGTCGTATTGAGTTCGATGATTTCTTTGACGACGGCTGCCCTGTCCGCCATCTGGACGACGAGCACGAGTTCGCCGTGTGCTGGAATGACGTTGTTCTGCGCACCACCCGCGAACCGGGCGACCCGGACGTCGTGTTTCTTCGCCAGTGAGTTGAGCATGCGTGCCAGGACCACAATGCCGTTGGCACGCTCGAGATGAATGTCGAATTCGCAATGCCCGCCGAGAAGACCACTGATGGCAAGCGTGAGTGCCTGGGTGTTTGGTGGTGTGCTTACCCACTCGGCGTTGACATCGATCGTGCAGGAGATGTCGCCCGCGCAGCCCGCAAGAATCTGCTCGTCGGTCACCCAGTTGAAGTCAACCATCCGGGTGCCCTCGAGCTGCGAGACGTCGAACTCAGACGCCCCAACCTTCCCCATTTCCTCCATGACTGTCATCACCGCTTCCAGGGGCGGATGGGCGATATCTTTGGAGTCCAGCAACGCCAGGATGAACGAGCATCCAATTCCATTGTCCGCGCCGAGAGACGTCCGATCCGCTCGGATGTAATCGCCGTCAACCACCAGCTTGATGCCGTCCTTCGTGAAGTCGTGCTCTACGCCGGGGTCCTTCTCGCAAACCATGTCCATGTGGCCATGAAGGATGAGAGCTGGCGCGTTCTCGTAGCCTGGCGTGCCGGGCTTTTTCACGAGCACGTTGTACATCTTGTCCTGGCGCGCTTCGAGACCGCGTTCCTTGGCGAACTTGACGATGTAGTCGCTGACCTGCTTCTCGTTTTGCGAACCCCGCGGGATCGACGAAAGAGCGGCGAAATGGCTGAACACTTCCTTGGGTTCAAGCTGTTCGATGTTAGTCACGGAATCCTCCCATCTATGCTCGCTATTTCACGAACTTCAGCTTGGTGCGGTCGATTGTCAGAATGACTGCGAAGATGATGACCATCCCGTATACGATCTGCTGATAACGCGGGTCGACCCCGACCACGGAGCTGCCAACGGGAATGAGAGCGATGATCATCGATCCGACGATCACGTTAAGCGCACTGCCCACCCCACCCGTCAGGGCCACGCCGCCGCAGATCGTTGCCGCTATTGACGGCAGAAGCAGACCCACGCCAAGACCGGACGCCGAAGCTGTTCCCTGCTGCGCAGTTAGAACGATGCCTGCCAGGGCCGCGAATGCCCCCGAGATGGTGAAGACCGTCACTGTTACGACCGCAGTCGGAACCCCGGACATGACCGCCGCCCGCTCGTTGAGACCCATAGCCTTCACGAAGGCGCCGAAGCGGGTCCAGCGCATGACGGCCCATGCCAGGAGGGCGAGCGCGAGCCCGAGAAACACGGCAGCGGAGTATCCGCAGATCTGAAAACTGTCCAGCCAGTCGATGAACTCGCGGTTCTCTGACACGTACACTGTGGTCTCGTTCGCGATCACAAGCGAAAGCGACTGCCAAACGCCGATCGCGCCAAGTGTGACGGCAAACGACGGCACCTGGAAATAGCTGATGACCATCCCGTTGGCGAATCCGGCCGCCGCGCCGATCAGGATGGTAACGACAGGGGCGAACACACCAAGAGGCTCAAGAAGCTGGGCAACCGACACGGAGGCGAGCACAGCGAGGGTCGCGCTCGACAAATCGATGCGACCGAGCTGGATCACGCCGAACTGACCGAGACCGAGCAGTAGAATCGGGATGGCCTGATACGCGAGGATTTCGAGACCGACGCCACTGACAAAGCTCGGCTGGAAAATCGAAATGATACCGAGAAGGATCAACAGCACGGCGAGCGGCGCGAACACCTTGAGATCTGCCGAGCCCAACCTGGCTGTCGACCTGTCGGCGGGCGAATTCACGTGAGTGGCCTCTATAGTCATATCATTTTTGCCACAAGTTCGGCATGGGTCGGGATCGCGCCGCAGTTGAGGTCGAACGTCGCTGTTATTTCTCCATCGCGCATGACAGTAATGGTGTCCGCCAGAGAGATCGCTTCTTCAAGAGTGTCCGCGATCAGCAAGACGGCGGCTCCCTCCTCGCAAGCAGCGAAGATCTGCGTGCTGACGTCCTCGCGGGCGCCCGGATCGATGCCTCGGGTCGGATGGTCGAGAATGAGCAGAGAAAGTTGACAATCCTCGAGCCATTTCGCGAGCACCACCTTCTGCTGATTGCCCCCGCTCAAGGAAGCGATGTCAGCATCCGGAATGGGCGGACGGATATCCAACTTCGAAATCCATTCCTTCGTCCTGTCGCGCCGCGCCGCCGGATTCACGAAAATTGAGGATGCGCGCTCACCGCGATGGGTGAGCTGAAGGTTCTCCGCAACGCTCATGCCCGCCACCATACTTTCGAGCTTTCGCTCGGAAGGAAGGTACGCGACTCCGCCGTAAACACTTCCCCGCAGGCTCGGGCGCGAAACGACTTTTCCGTTATAACGCACGGTACCTGAATCGAACTCTTCCGCGCCGAAGACGGCGCGACAGACCTCCTCCCGGCCAGAACGGTTCGTGCCGACGAGGGCATGGATCTCGCCGCTGCGAACCTTCAGGGAAATGTCAGAGAATTTTCCCTTCGCGCCGAGGCCCTCAAGATTAAGGACAACAGCGCTGTCGCGTAAGGACTTATTGCGCTCGCGCGACGTGGTCGCCGCTTGTCGTCCAGTCATCAAGCGGAAGAGTTCATCTGCGTTGACTTCACTGGTCAGATGCTCGCCGACGACTTCACTGTTGCGCATAACACAGATCCGATCACAAAACTTCATCACCTCGTCGAGGCGATGCGACACGAAGATCACGGAACCGATTTCCTTCAGCCGTCGGACTTCCTGCTCGAGCTGCTGAATATCGTTGTCCTCCAGCACCGAAGTCGGCTCGTCGAGGACGATGATCGGCTGCACTCCCGGTTGCCGGCTAATCTGTAGCGCCTTGGCGATTTCGACCATCTGCCGATCGGCGAAGGAAAGATCCTCGACCTTGGATTTCGGATTGATATTGGAGCCAATCCGCTTGAGGATCTCTGCCGCTTCCTCATTGATCTTACGCCAGTTGTAGATCCCGAAGCGAACCATACAGTCCTTATTGCCCGACTTCGTCGCACGCGTCGACATCAGAATGTTTTCCGCGACCGAGAGATTGACGACCAGGGACTGCTCTTGGTGGACGACTCCTACCCCAGCAGACGCAGCTGCAGCAGGGTTGCTGAAGGTCCTTTTTTGTCCGTAGACAAGAATGTCTCCGTTGTCAGGCTGGTATATCCCCGAGAGGACCTTGAGGAGGCTGGACTTGCCAGCGCCGTTCTCGCCGATTAGCCCGAGCACCTCATGGGTGCGAACACTGAGGCTGACGTTGTTGAGCGCCCTTACGGGGCCGAAGCTCTTCGACACGTTGCATAGAGAGAGAGGGATTGTCTCCTGCATGGCCGATCTCCCTACTTGACGATGCGCAGACGCGAGCGCTGGCTGAAAGCTGTCGCTACGACAGCAACCACGATGACGAGTCCCGAAACTGCACGTTGAAATACCGGGCTCACTCCCAAGAGGATCAGGCCGTTGTTGATGATGACCACGAGGAGAACGCCGCAGATCGAGTTGATAACACCCCCCCGGCCTCCGGAAAGCAATGTTCCTCCGATCACGGCGGCAGCAATCGTCTGGAAAAGTTGGCCACTGCCGAGGTCAACGACGCCGACACCGAGGCGACTGCTACCGATCACGCCGGCCAGCGCACTGCAGAAGCCTGCGAGAGCAAAGACGTAGACCTTGTGGCGGTTGACTGCTACGGCGTTTAGAGACGCGATGTTCTCGTCCGCGCCGATCGCATAGGTGAATCTGCCCATCAATGTATTGTCACTGACGAACTTGGCGACCATCACGAAGACGACAGAAACCACGAAGGCATTTGAGACGCCGAGCGGCGAGGCGCTCGCCCAGGTGCGCGTCAGGTGGCCGGAAAGCTGGGGGACGGAGTCACCGAAGAGAACGGTTGCTATGCCGAGGCCGATGAACCAAGTGCCCAGAGACACCATGAAAGACGGAACCCGGAAGACCGTGTGGATGACGCCAGTCAGCAGACCCATCAACGTTCCCGCGAGCAGCGCGATCAGGGGCGCTCCGATTCCGAGATCCACGGAGTTCACGCTGTTGGCGGAAAGAAGCACGAAGATCAGCGCAGCAGTCGCCATCACTCCCTCGATGGAGAGGTCGATGCATCCCATCAGGATGACGAACGATGCTCCCATGGCGAGAATGAACGGGATGGATGCCTGGTCGGTGATCGCCCTGAAGTTCTCCCATGTAAGGAAGGTCGACGGCCGCAGGACCGACAGGATCAGGACTACCACGACGAGAGCGGCGAGAGGGCCAAGCCATTCCTTCTTCAAGCCGGGCTTCGATCCGGCGGACACAAGAGCACGATGGCCGTTGGAAATTAGATTATCGGAATGCAACATAACTCTCTCGCTTCGCTTCTGTGCGGCGCCGAGAATTACTTTAGCTCAGGGCCAACAAAGCGCGCGAACAGGCCCTTTTTGACTTCGGCCATGATCTCGTCTCCGGTTGGCGGCTTAAGCTGCTGCTTGACGTTCGATTTATCGACCCCGAACTGCGAGTAGTTGCCAGCGCGCTGCTCGTGAGTCAGCTTGGAAACATCGAGCTTGCCGATGGCGGCGTCGTAGGCCATCGCTAGGCCGAGAGCGCCGTTGTAGTAGCCGTCGGAAGAATAAGTGTCGATGAAGTTGGGGCCGCTATCGATCAGCTTGAGGGCTTCTTCAGTGTTGTCGTTGCCGGAAAACTTAACTTCGCCGACGCGGCCAGCATCCTGGAATGCGGCATAGGCCCCGAGGGTCATGGAGTCGCTAGCTGCCCACACGCCCTTGATTTGGTCGCCATATTTGGTCAGCAGCGTCTTCGTGATGTCATAGGCCTTCTGGCGGTCCCAGCCAGCCGCCTGCGTGTCGAGGATCTTGACGTCGGGGAAGTCCTTGAGCGCCTCGTTCATGCCGTCGTAGCGCTGCTTGGATGGCGGGCTGTCGAGAACGCCCTTAAACGCGATAATGCCGCCCTTCCCACCCATTGCAGTAAAGAGTGACTTGCCCGTCCATTTGCCAGCCGAATAGCCGTCATAGGTGAGATGAGCGACGTAATTCGGCGAAACATCCCAGGGATTGTAGCCTTCCGGCTTGTTCCACTGCGTCGTGATGAAGCCGCCAGAGCGCGTGACCGCCTTAACGATAGCGGGGACGTCCGCGCTGTTGATTGGGTTGATGGTTACGACGACTTTCTTGCCCGCGGCGATTGTCGCCTGGATCTGCGCCAACTGCTGCTGCGAATCGCCGTTGGAAACGATCGTTTTTAGTGGAAGACCAACCGAGTCCGCGAATGCCTGCGAGCCTGCCGCCCACTGGAGCATATAGGGGTTGGTATTCGTTTGGATGACTGTGACGAGCTGTATGTCGCTCTTGTCGAGGCCGCCAGCCATCACAGCCGACTGCATCGTCATTGCCAGTACCGCAGTTCCCGCGAGTGCCAGCATCTTGCGTCGCGTGACCGCACCAGCGCCGATAGCAAAAATAAAATGCGTGTCGCCGAATTTTTCCATTTGAAACTCCTCCCGCTGCCCTTTGCAGACGCGGCGATCTAAACTAGCTTGAATATTGAGCTCAATAGGAATAATTATTCCCAAATCGCCAGCTCTCCCCACAAGCAGCGATCCGACTTGACAAATTCACCCTCATGCCCAATCATATCGATCTTGAATATTTATTCCCTACGAGGTTTACATGCACGAAGACGATCTCGACCGCATCGCTCAAGAGATACGCCTTCGCGATCTGAAAGCAGTATACGAAGCCGGCGCCGGCCATATTGGCGGGGAAATGTCGGCAATCGACATCCTGACCGCGCTCTATTTCCGCGTACTACGCGTCTGGCCGGATCAGCCGAAACACCCCCACCGCGATCGGTTCGTGCTCTCCAAGGGACATGTCGCCCTTGCGCTGTATGTCACGTTGGCAAAGCGGGGATTCATTCCGGAGGAGGAGATATCCGCGTTCCTGAAGCCGCTCTCGCGCCTCAATGGCCACCCGAACTGCAACAAGGTACCGGGCGTAGAAACAAACACTGGTCCTCTCGGGCATGGTCTTCCGGTTGCTGTCGGGATGGCGAAGGCGGCGAAGGTGACTGGAGCGAACTACCACACCTATGTCATGACCGGAGACGGCGAGATGCAGGAAGGCTCCAACTGGGAGGCCATCGCCTCCGCGGCACAATTCCGTCTAGACAATCTGACTTTGATCATTGACCACAATCGCTTCCAGCAGGGGGCCTCGCTCGGAGACACAAACAATCTCGCGCCTTTCCCGAACAAGCTAGAAGCCTTCGGATGGGATGTAACCGAAATCAACGGCAACGCGATGGGCGAGATTGTCCCGGCGCTGAAGAAACGTGGCAATCGCCCGCATTGCGTCGTAGCCCATACCAACAAGGGCCAGGGCATCTCCTTTATGCAGGACACGGTTGACTGGCACCACAAGGTGCCCAACGCCGAACAGTACAAAATTGCAGTGGCCGAGCTTTCGGGGACCCTTTGATGAATGCCGTGACAATTTCTTCCAAGCTTCATGACTGCCGCGACGCCTTTGTCGGCGTTCTGGAGCGCCTGGGCGCCGACAATCCGAAGATCGTTGCTGTCTGCAATGATTCCGTCGGCTCGTCCAAGCTCGGCGGCTTCAAGTCCAAGTGGCCCGAGCGTCTCGTCAACGTCGGGATCGCCGAGCAGAACATGGTTGGGGTGGGCGCTGGTCTCGCCAACGGCGGCCTGCTGCCGTTCGTCTGCGGCGCCGCTTGCTTCCTGACGGGCAGATCGCTGGAGCAGATCAAGGCGGACATCGCCTATTCCAATGCGAACGTGAAGCTGATTGGCATCTCGTCGGGCATGGCCTACGGCGAACTCGGCCCGACTCATCATTCCGTTGAGGACTTCGCTTGGACGAGAGTCCTGCCAAACTTGCCCGTCGTGGCACCTTGCGATTCGATCGAGACTGCTGCTGCCGTGGAGTGGGCCGCCAGCTATCAGGGTCCCGTATTCCTCCGTCTATCCCGTGTCGGCGTTCCGGATCTGCTTCCCGCCGACCACAAGTTCGAACTGGCCAAGGCCAATCTGCTGCGCAACGGCGACGCGATTACACTGATTGCCAACGGCACCCTGACCCATCGCATGATGAAGGCAGCCGCCATTCTCGCAGAACAGGGTATCGAGGCGCGTGTCCTCAACATGGCGACCGTGCGTCCGATCGACGTCGAGGCCGTCGTCGCTGCGTCGCGCGACACTGGTGCCATTCTGACCGCAGAGGAGCATTCGACCTTCGGCGGCCTGGGTTCGGCCATCGCCGAAGTCGTGGTCGCGGAGGCTCCCGTCTCGATGAAAATCTTGGGCGTTCCGGGCATATTCGCACCTACAGGCTCCGCGGAGTTCCTGCTCGACGAGTTTGGCATGTCTCCCCACGCCATAGCCGAAGTCGCGCTGTCGCTTATCGCACGAAAGTCTTCGAGCGCATGAACGTGCGCGTTTAGATTTCGTGTGGGGCGCCGCAAGTCTTTCCTTTCACGCGCCTCGATGTTGTGCTTTCCGGAGCCATCATGAATACCGCCATCCTTGCCATTGACCAAGGCACCACAAATTCTAAGGCCGTACTGGTCTCGACCGACGGACAGATCCTGTCGCGCGGCGCCTCTCCGGTTGGTATCGAGCACCCGCAGCCGGGCTGGGTTGAACAGAACCCTATTCGTCTTTGGGAGTCTGTTCTTGAAGCGGTTGCCGCCTGTTTGGAGGCAGGTCCCGATCTCGATATCGTCGGCATCGCCATTTCCAACCAGCGCGAATCCGTCACCATCTGGGACGCCGAAACCGGCGAGCCTCTTGGTCCCGTCCTGAGTTGGCAGTGCCGCCGAACCGCGTCCGCGTGTGCCGATTTGATTTCCTCCGGACATGCACCGCGTGTTCAGGAGCTCACTGGGTTGCCGATCGATCCGATGTTTCCCGGCCCGAAGATGAGTTGGCTGCTGGACCGCGCCCCCGCTGGGCGCGCCATCCGCCTCGGCACCATCGACAGCTGGCTGATCAATTGCATCACCGGCGGGGCAGTTCACGCCTGCGATTCAACCAATGCAGCCCGAAGCCAACTCTACGACCTGAACGGTCAGGTCTGGAGTGACGAGCTTTGCGACCTCTTCGGGGTTGCCAAGTCCGTGCTGCCTGAGGTTCGTGACAGTTCGTCCTTTTTCGGAGTCACCAAGGACGTTCCAGGTCTCAGGAACGGCATTCCGATAGCCTCAGCGATTGGTGACAGTCATGCCGCTCTCTTCGGTCACGGCGCATTCAATCCTGGCGACGGCAAGGTGACCTTCGGAACGGGTTCTTCGATCATGACCACTCTGCCCCGCTTCATTGCGCCCCAACGGGGCATCACCACGACGATTGCCTGGTCCATCGGCGGCCGGCCAACATACGCCTTCGAAGGGAACATTCTGGTTTCAGCCGCCGCCTTGCCGTGGATGGCGGATATCCTCGGCATCCCCGATGTTCAGTCATTGATCGAACTCGCCGCCACTGCCGAGCCCGGTGGCCCCGGCTTTGTTCCTGCGTTCCTCGGCCTCGGCTCGCCCTACTGGTATTCCGATGCCCGCGCACTGTTTTCCGGAATCACTTTCAACACGAGCCGTGCCCAGATGGCGCGTGCTGCGACTGATGCTATCGCCTTCCAGGCCTACGATGTGTTCAAGGAGATGTCTTCGCAGTCTCCAACGCGGCTCAGAACTCTCTATGCGGACGGAGGTCCGAGCAAGAGTCCCTTCCTCATGCAATGCGTCGCCGATACCTTGAACCACGCGATAGTCCAGTGCGACGCTCCGGAAGCTTCGGCTCTCGGCGCAGCCTATCTCGCAGGTCTCTCGCTTGGCGTCTGGCTGGACCTCGCCGCGATCGCGGCTCTTCCGCGCGGTGGGACGACGCTTGCGCCCCGTCGGTCGGATGTGGCCGATCGGCTGCTCGTATGGCAGGACGCGATCTACCGCTCGACCGTTCAGCGGGCTTCGACTATGAACGAATAAAAATTCATGGCTGGAGATCGCTATGGGACGCGTCAACGAACTGCGACTGATCGCGCGTATCGCGCAGATGTATCACGTCGAGGGCAAGCGTCAGGCCGAGATCGCGGAGACGATGCGCATGTCACAGACGACAGTCTCTCGCATGTTGAAGCGCGCAGAGCAGGAGGACATCGTCAGAACGACCGTCATCCCTCCGGCGGGTACCTTCGCAGAGCTCGAGGCAGCGCTGCGCGAGCGATATGGCCTGACGGAAGCGATTGTGGTCGACTGCTCCGAGGATCGAGACGGGGCGATCATGGCGCGTATTGGCGAGGCCGCGGCACATTTCTTGGAAATCACGTTCCAGCAGGACGAGATCGTGGGGGTGTCGAGCTGGAGTCAGACCATCCTGCGCATGGTGGACAACATTCATCCGCTCAAGAACGGCAAGGCGAAGTATGTTGCTCAGATCTTGGGTGGCATGGGCGATGCTTCGGTTCAGACCCATGCCACCCAGTTGACGGCCCGTCTCGCGCGGCTCACGGGCGGCGAACCGCGTCTTCTTCTGGTGCAGGGCATCACTTCGTCGCGAGAAGCCAAGCTCGTTATGCTCGCCGACCCTGTGGTGCGAGAGACGATGGACCTGTTCGGGCGCCTCACCTTGGCCATCGTCGGCATTGGTGCCGTAGAGCCGTCCGAACTCCTCGCCCGGTCCGGCAACGTCTTCTCACGCCAGGAAATGGCAATCCTGCAGGAGGCTGGCGCGGTGGGCGAGATCTCCTACCGCTTCTACGACAAAGACGGGAAGCCCGTGGAAACTCCGCTCAACGATCGTGTCATCGGCATCACGCTGGAGGATCTCCGCAAGACCGACCGGGTGATGGCCCTCGCGGGCGGCGAATCCAAGACACGTGCCATCGCTGGCGCCCTGAAACTTGGGGTGATCGACGTCCTTGTAACCGACAAATTCACTGCAGCACGACTCACGGCATAATCGGACCGTCGGCCCGCTGCGCACTGTGGAAGGAAAGACCATGCATCGTTTCGCAGGCCAGACCGTGTTCGTAACCGGAGGCAACAAAGGCATCGGCCGCGGCATAGCGAAGCGCTTTGCCGAAGAGGGAGCGAAAGTTGCCATCGCTGCCATCGAGAAAGACACTGTCGAGGCCGCCGCGGCGCTCGCTACAGAGACGGGCGCCCAAGTCATCGGGCTCGCGCTGGATGTAACCGACGGAAAGGCCGTCCAGGAAGCCTATGGCGAGACCGAAGCCAAGATCGGTGCAATTTCGATCTCGGTGCAGAATGCCGGTGTGATCACGATAGCCAAGGTCGAGAACCTCACGGAGCGAGAATGGGACCTCAACCTCGATGTGAACACGAAGGGCGTGTTTCTCTGCTGCCAGGAAGCAGTCCGCCGCTTCCGCGCCAGCGGCACTAAGGGTCGCCTGATCAACACCGCCTCCGGACAGGCTCGCCAAGGCTTCATCTACACTCCGCACTACGCCGCCTCGAAGTTCGGCGTCGTCGGGCTAACGCAGAGCCTCGCCAAAGAACTCGCCCGCGAAGGCATCACCGTCAACGCCATTTGCCCTGGTATCATCCACACCGAAATGTGGGACTACAACGACCGCGTTTGGGGTCAAATGCTTGGCGAATATGGTCCGGGCGAACTTATGGCCGAATGGATCAAAGGGATTCCGATGGGCAGAGCTGGTACTCCGGCTGAAGTGGGAGCGCTTGTCTCGTTCCTCGCTTCCGCCGACGCAGCCTACATCACGGGCCAGACGATCAATGTCGATGGTGGCCTGATCATGTCTTGATCGAGCGCCCTGCGTCGCTAGATGACGCGTTCGTCCCTGATCTTGGCTCAGATCGCACCGGAGACGAGCCGATAGCAGACGAATCGCATCAAGGCTCATCCCGACAAACTCCGACAGTCCTCATCCAGACTGCTGTCGAGCTCAGAAGCGCAGCGTGAACTTCTTGCGCGGAGGCGCAACCACACTACAACCGCCGACCGAGCACCTTTCACATGAGGCGCGGTCTAACAGTGAGCCAATTCCTTTGAACATTATCGGGCTAAGCCGCCCGTATGTTGGCCATGAAGCGATCGAGCTCGGTCCGCAGACGCACACTCTCGGTCGATAGTGTCTTGGCCGAACTCAGCACCTCGTCCGAAGCAGTTCCGGTCTCGGTCGCAGCGCGATTGACCTGTCCAATGTCGACGGCCACAGCCTGCGTGCCCTGCGCGACGGTTTGGACGCTACGCGCGATCTCCTGGGTAGCGGCGCCCTGCTGTTCGACCGCGCTCGCGATCGAGGCTGCAATCGCCGATATCTGATCGATCGTCGTCCCAATCTCCTTGATCGCCCCCACTGACTCGCTCGTGGCGCCCTGCATCGCGGCAATGTGGGCCGAGATTTCGTCAGTCGCGCTTGCTGTCTGGCTCGCGAGCGACTTGACCTCGCTCGCGACAACGGCGAAGCCCCGCCCTGCCTCACCCGCGCGCGCCGCCTCGATGGTGGCGTTGAGGGCCAGGAGATTGGTCTGTTCGGCGATCGCTGTAATCAACTTCACGACATCACCGATCTGTTGCGCCGCGCGGGACAGCTTGGCTATGCGATCATCGGTTTCCTTGGCCTGCACCACGGCAGCTTCCGTGATACGGTTGGAACCCTGGACCTGCCGACCGATCTCCTCGACCGACGCAGAGAGCTCTTCCGTCGCCGTAGCGACCGACTGCATATTGGAGGAAGCCTGCTCGGAAACGTTGGCGACTTGGCTCGACAAGCCCTGTGTGGTCTCTGCGGTCCGCGTCAGCGTGGTCGCAGCGGTCTCGAGCTGCGCTGCGGAGGCCGAGACGGTTGATACTATGGAGCCGACCGCGCTCTCGAATTGGTCGGCGAATCGAATCAGCTCGGCGCGTCGAGAGGCCGCCTGCTCCCGATTCTGCGTCTCCGCCGTTGCGGCGTCCCGTTCAGCCTTAGCAATCGCCTGCAGCTTGAACTCTTCCACCGCCGCGGCCATTTCACCGAGCTCATCCTCTCGGCCAAGCCCCGGCAACACCACGTCAAAATCTCCCGACGCCAGCTTTCGCATCGCATTGCACATCGCGATCATTGGGCGAGAGATGCCGGCGCCGAGCAGGAGAGCAAGGACAGCGCCAAGAAGTATTCCGCCGGCGGCGAGAATCACGATCAGTTGCTCGGTCCGACCGATGGCCTGTTCCGACTCCGCTTCCAGTCGCCGCTGCTCGGCAAGGAGATCGGATTTCATCGCGGCCGAACCTTGCATGATCGTCCCGGCCGAGTTGCCCATCTCCGCCACAAGCTCATCGACGGACTTGGCATTCGCTATGAGCTTTTCCAGCGCCTCGCGATAGGCTTGCAGCAACGCCTTGGCTTCCCTGAGGCCGGCTACGACCTTCTCGTCCGCCGAATAGATCGCCTTGAACGAATTCTCGGCCAATTTCAGCCCACCGAGCGCACTCGCTGCTACCGGCTGATCCGAACTGAGATAGAAATTGCTGGCGGCTGCGTTCGCGGTCTGAAACTGCGTGTTGACCTGCTTAGTACCGAACTCAATAGCCTGAGTCTCGGTGTCGGACGCACCAAGACGGATATCGTCCAACTTGTATTTCAGCAGGCTCGCGCTGGGCGTGAGTTGATCATGCACGATCAGCGCACTGCTACGCTTCAGTTCGAGGATTCTGGCAAATGTCGCCGAAAAGCCGGTGAACTCCTTTGCCAGCTTGTTGAGACGCTCCAGGCGCTCCGGCGCTTTGGTGTTCTTGACCGATTGATCGATGGCGTTCTTCAAGCTGGCCTCGGCAGCCAGCGCTGCCATCGCATCGTCTTCCTTGCCAGTGACCACGAAGTATCGAGCACCCGAGCGGTAGGCCAGCAGTTCATGATCGATATTGCGTGCGAGATCGGCCTCCGAAACACTGACCCGGAAGGACCCGACTCCATCGGAGACACGCTCGAATCCGAAATAGGCGAACGCCATGCTGATGGCCAGGATGACGAGAACCGCCCCGAATCCGGCTACAATTTTCGCACGAAATCGCAGGGGCGGAATGAGATTGCCCGTCGGTTTTCTCTTGATACGCCCAGCCATCCGCATTCGCCCCCATGTGTTCGCACTGGCCCACCCAGCGGTCGGGAATTTTCCAGACAGTTTTGAAAATGAGTGGGGAGAGGTCAAAGTCAGGTAAATCCGTCTTACCGGACGATGGGTGCATCGTCGCTGCAGAGGAATGGCCAGCGTCGACCAATGACGCTTGGACGTTGACCGGCCTAGCCACAAGTGACTTGGCGAACCCATCGGAAACTGTTGAAGACCAACCCTTTTCTCAGATCGTGCTTTGGTGGAGGATGGACGGACTGCGGGGTCTGGCCGGTCACCGAAGGCCGGATTGTTGAATGCAAATTGACTAACTGTTGAGCCGAATGCATCGATCTCGATATGAGTAACCGAACCGACCTTGTTGAGCTGGAAGCTTTCCTGGCGATTGTACGTGCAGGCGGCTTCCGTCGCGCCGCGACCATCAGGGGTGTCTCCGCCTCTGCTCTCAGCCATTCCATGAGAAGCCTCGAGCAACGGCTTGGCGTCCGCCTTCTCCATCGCACCAGCCGCAGCGTGCATCTTACAGCTGCTGGGGAAATGCTCGTGCGTGAGCTGGAGCCTCGCTTCCGCGGGATTGAGGAAGCCATCGAGGGCCTGAATGAGTTCCGGGGCCACCTTGTAGGCCGCGTCAGGATCACCGCATTGCGCGACGCTGCGCGCCTGCTTCTCGCGCCGAAGCTCCCAGCGTTTCTCGCCGCTTTCCCTGAGATCGAGGTGGAGATTGCCGTCGATGACAAGTTCGTCGACATGGTCGCTGAGGGATTTGACGCGGGTATCCGCTATGGCGGGACCGTGCCCGAGGGCATGATTGCCTCGCGACTGAGCGACAGTCTCGAATGGGTCATCGTCGGCTCACCCGGTTATCTCAAAGATCATGGCCATCCAAAACACCCGGAAGATCTTTCGAGCCATAAGTGCATCCGCATCCGCCTGGGCACCGATCGAATCTACGAATGGGAATTCGAGCATCAAGAGAAACGTCTCACCATCGATGTTCCCGGAACGATCATTCTGGATGACTCCGAGCTCTCGATCCGAATGGCGGAGGCCGGTGTTGGCCTGTTCTATTGCCTGAAGGCCAGGGTCGAAGCTCAATTGTCGAGCGGCTCACTGGTCGCGGTGCTGCCCGAGTGGATTTCGCCCGGACCGGGCTTCCACGCCTACTACTCTTCCCACCGTCAAGTGCCCTCCGCGCTGCGAGCGTTCCTGGACCATCTTCGAGGTTAGTGGTGGTTTTCCCGCTCTGCCCGCTACAAGTCGTCCCCCAAGCGTCGCGATTTCGTCAAGGGACTTCCACGACTCTAGTCGAGCACGTGAAGTCGCCTGATCGCTCGCTAAGGCACGTTCTCACTACGGGCTGGCCAATTGATGTCCGGTGGCCCCCCAACAGCGACCGAAGAGCGGACATTCTCCGAGGTCACAGATGGGCCCACAAGCAGATATGGGGGCGGCGACACCGCAGTTCGTCTGTTAGCCCCCGGGGCCGTCCTTCATGATATAGCCCATTAGGTCGTCCACGTTGTGCTCCAAATCCCGGATGATGTTCTTGACGACGTCTCCGATCGAGATCACGCCGAGGACCTTGCCCGCGTCCAGCACCGGCAGATGGCGAAAGCCGCGCGCAGCCATCATTGCCATGCAGCCCTCCAGCCGATCGTCCGGCTTAACCGTCACCGGGTTGCTCGTCATCACCTGGCCCACGGGCGTCGTCTTCGCATCGAGCCCGGGCAGCAGCACTTTGATAGCGCAGTCACCCTGGGTCACGATACCGACCAGCACGTCGTCGTCGATGACCAGCACCGACCGGACCCGATTGTCGCGCATCTGGCGCAAGGCTTCGACGACCGTGTCGCCGGAACGAACATCGACCAGGGCACCCTGCTTCTGGGCCAGAGCGCTTTTTACTGTGCTCATCGATCTCCCCTCGGGGCCCTGTCCTGCCCCGCCCTTAATGGTCCGCATTGAAGAATAGTCGAAATATCTCGCCTCGTCAGCACCGCGCCGATGTCGCCGGCGAAGCCTGTCACCGATCCCGACAGCGGAATTTTCACCGCCTCGATGGCATAGCCCGGCAGCACCTTCACTACTTCCAGCTCGAAGCCGCTGACGCCATCGTGCGCAGCGCAACCCCTCGAGAGATACCGCTCTACCATCTCTCCAAATTCCATAGCCGACAGAGTGGTGGAATAGGGTACCCAGGTTCAAGCGGTCGAAGCACTGGCACCAGCTCAAGGGGTGCTATGGATTTAAAGCCGTCGATGGGTTTGAGCGACGCGCGGTCCGCTTACATCACTTAGCGGACTTATCTATGGTTACGCGAGACTTCTCGGTCCGGTCTACTAGTGAGCCCCCCTCACAACATTCTTCGGCGTGCCGTTCCAGAACGCTTCGATATTATCGATGAGCTGGTCCGCAAGCGATTGCACCGCCTCCTGACTTGCCCACGCGACGTGAGGTGTCAGGATGAAGTTAGGCAGCCCTGTCAGTTGCATGAGAGGATGATCGGCTGAGGGAGGCTCGACGGTAGCCACATCAAAGCCGGCGCCTGATATGCGACCGGAACGAAGCGCCTCACCCAGAGCGATCTCGTCAACCAGACCACCTCTCGCCGTATTGATGAGTATCGGCCTGCGTTCCATGAGCGCGAACTCGGGCGCTCCGATCATGTTGCGCGTTGCCGGCATCAGCGGAGCGTGGATGGTGATCGCATCGCTGAGACGCAGCACGTCTTCAAACGGCGTATAGAGCGGCCCCATTCCCTGCACACCTTTGTAGGATGAAAACAGGACGCGCATCCCAAAGGCTCGCGCGAGGTCCGCGACGGCACGTCCCAGCGCACCGTCTCCAATGATCCCGAGTACAGATCCTGCGATATTCCGGATCGGGTAATCGAAATAGCAAAACTGCCCCGATTCAGCCCAACGTCCCGCCCGCACCGAGTCACGATACGCGAGAACGCTGCGCCGAAGAGCAAACAGAAGAGCGAACGTATGTTCGGGGACTGTGTCGACCGCGTAGTCCCGAATATTTGACACGAGCACATTCCTGGCAGCACAAGCCGCAATATCCACCACATCTGTGCCGGTCGCAGCGACTGCCACCAGTTTCAGGTTGCGTGCTGTGGCAATCGCCTTTGCAGTTACCGGCGCCTTGTTTGTGATCACAACATGGGCATCAGCAATCCGATCGCTCACCTCCTCGGCTCGCGTCGCTTTGTACTCAATCCACTCGTGTAGAAATGGCAATTGGCGCAAAACAACGTCAGGCAGCATCGTGCTCCTATCGAGAAACACGACCTTTGCGGCTGTGATGGTTTTGCTCATGTTGAAACTCCGTCCAGGCGTGGCTTTCGCTTCGGGTCGTACCCGCACATTCCCTCCCCGCATACGATGGACGAGAGATCGCTAATTCCCCGCAAAACGACTTCAAGCAATTATGAAAGAACGCTTCGCGCTGGGAAAACGAAAAAGACGGTCGAACACATGAGTATTGCTCAACTTCGACATTTCAACGATATCTCAGCCCTCCTCCGGCGGTCCTGACATCCAGGCCGCAAAGCGCGGCCCCCAATCAGGATGCCATCGGGAAAGCGCGGGCCTGTTTTGAACCATATCGTCCGCGGCCCAACGAATTCGTCTAGCATCCATTTCGGATGTGACTGAATTGTCGGGACAAATGATGTAAAAGTCGCCTCGCCGAAACCTTTCGACAAACAGGTCGATCACTTGTTCGGCCGTCCAGGGCTCCTCCGGTTTGACATCCTGCAACGGCTTCAGGCCCGGAAAGTTCATGGGAGTCCATGTGTACCCAGGCACCAGCAAATGCGCCGTGACACGTCCACCAGTCGCTTTCAAAAGCTCGTGGCTGAGTTGTTCGGTCAGAACCTTAACTGCCGCCTTGGAGACGGAGTATGCCGCTTTTCCAGGAGGGGTGGTAATACCTTCCTTGGACCCGAGATTGACGATCGCGCTTCGCGTTTTTGCTTCCAGCATTCGCGGAACGAAGAGGTGCTGGGCCGCGAGTGGACCGAAAAAATTGACATCGAGCGCATGTCGCCATGCTTCGACTTTCTCGTAAGGGCCCGCGCGCTCGATGATTGCGGCATTATTCATCAGCAAGGCAACTTCACCGAATTGTTCGTATGCCGCTTCCCTTAAAGCTTCGAGATCCGCCTCGCGGGATACGTCGCCTGCCATGACGACAACTTCGGTATCGAGCGCGCCGGCGAGCACCCAAAGTCTCTTCTCGTCTCTATCGAACAGCACGAGGCGCATCCCTTCGCGAGCAAAGCGGCGTGCCGCAGCCGCGCCGATTCCGCTCGCCGCACCAGTCACAACTGCGACGCGCCCTCGCGCGATGATGTCGGCGTTCATCTCTGTCCTTCCTTAAGTGAGACCCGCATCCGGCTTGCCGTGCTAGGACCCCGATTCCGGCAAAGCCAGTCCGAATGTTTTGACCAGATCGTTCTCCTGCTCTGGTGATAGAAAGCGTGGATTGAGGCCACGCAATAGCAAATAGAGTTTGGCGGTCTCTTCGAGTTCCTCGGTCGCAAACACGGCTGCCTCGAGCGTTTCGGCGGAGACGACCGGCCCGTGATTGGCCAACAGAATGGAGGAGTATTTCCCCGCGAGCCCCGTAATCGCCGAAGCGACCGCGGGGTCTCCTGGTCGATAGTACGGGATCAGGGCCGTCTGACCGCACTTCATCAGATAATAAGGCGTCATCGACGGCAGGGCCGCACGTGCGTCGATCTCGGGCAGCATCGAGAGCGCTACCGAATGTGTCGAATGAAGGTGAACGACAGCTCCCGCGTTCGTGCGGGTGTCGTAGAGCGCAGCATGGAGCGGCACCTCCTTGGTCGGAGGATCACCGGAAACGACGCGCCCCTCCGCGTCGATCCTCGATATCCGGGCCGGATCAAGAAAGCCCAGAGAAACGTTGGTCGGCGTGACCAACCACCCGCCGTCCTCGAGTCGGACGCTGATATTACCCGACGAGCCTGGTGTCAGCCCCCGTTCGAATAATGACCGGCCGAACCGGCAAATCTCTTCTCGGCGTTTCGTCTCGCTCACGTGCACACCGAAGACTGGCCTCTTTCCGAACAGGACCCATCGCGGCTTACCGTCGCTACGGGATCGCTCTCGAGTCGTTTGCGGTCATAGAATGAAGCCGGTGTGGATGAAGTTCGAGTGATGACCATCGACAATGGCATTGAGGATTTCGCGCGCTGGCTGGGTGTATTTCGTCGCCACCATCGAACGAATTGAAAACGAACGCAGCGCATCCGTGACCGACAGCGTGCCCTCGGCTGAGTCCTTCCTTCCGGTGAACGGAAAGACATCGGGCCCACGCTGACACTGACAATTGATATTCACCCGGCACACCTGATTGACCAGCGAGTCCGCCATACGGCCGATCATGTCAGGATCGCTGGCAAACAGGCTCACCTGCTGACCGTGTTCGGATGAGGCGACGTAATCGAGCGCAACCTCAAGATCGTCAAAACTCATGATCGGGACGAGCGGACCAAATTGCTCCTCTCGATAGAGCCGCATTGCTGAAGTCACCGGGTATACCACCGCCGGATAGAACAACGTGCCTTCGACCGTACCGCCACCGGCGTTGAGAACATCGGCGCCATTTGCGACGGCGTCATCCAGAAGTTCGGTCATCTGCTTGGCCTTCCCCGTACTCGGCAAGGGGGTCAAGCTTACACCGGATGCCCACGGCATTCCGATCTTCAAATCGCCGAGAAGCCGCAGAAATTCCGACGTGAACGCCTGCTCAACATCACGGTGGACGAGCAACATTTTCAGGGCGGTACAGCGTTGTCCATTGAACGAGAGAGCTCCCGCCAGACATTCGCGCGCCGCAAGCCCTATGTCTGCGTCAGGCATGATGATGGCCGCGTTCTTGGCGTCAAGCCCTAACACGGCACGCAGACGATTGGTCTTTGGGTGCACCTTCTTGAGATGGTCTGCCACACGGCTTGACCCGATAAGCGTCAAGACGTTGACCTTGCCGGTGCTGAGAAGTGCTGGGACAATCTCAGCGCCTTCGCCGTAGGCGAAGTTGATCACCCCCGGGGGAAACGCCTCGCAAAAGGCATTGAGCAACGGCTCGAACAGGAGCACCCCATTACGCGGCGGCTTGAACACGACGGAATTGCCCATGATCAGGGCAGGAATGAGTGTCGCGAAAGTTTCGTTGAGCGGGTAGTTGTAAGGGCCCATGCACAACACGACTCCGAGCGGAGTGCGGCGGATGAGGCCGACTGTCCCCTCCACGATTTCGAAGTGGGAGTTCGCATTGTCGAGATTGCGTAAGGCCTCGATGGTTTCCCTAATATAGTCGATCGTGCGGTCGAACTCCTTTTCGGAATCGGCCAGCGTCTTGCCGATCTCCCACATGATGAGACGCGAGATATCTCCTCGGCAGGCGCTCATGCGAGCCAAGAATTTCTGCATCGCGAGGATACGATCGGAGACGCGCATCGTCGGCCAAACGCCACGCCCGTTGTCGTAAGCGGTCACAGCAGCTTCGAGAGCGACCAATGCCGACTCGACACTTCCGAACGGATGACTGCCGAGCCGCGCTTGCGTCAAACGACCGTTGTCGTCACGAACCATCACCGGCGAGAGCACATCCTTGGTTGGCCCCGCCCAATCGCGGATTTCACCACCCACGAGGATGCGACGCTGCTCGATCGGCTGGATCGCAAACTCGCGCAGACCTTTATCATCGGCGCTAGGAAACAACATTCTCAGTTGATCGGAGTTCATGACATTCCCCAGCCCGACGGCCCCAGGTCACTAATGACCAGACTTGTGCGATCTTGTCGTGGCCCCGAGACGGACGTAGGTCGCAATCCGCTTTTCGATCACCCAGGGCGAGACCAGTCGGTCGAAACGGCGGAAGTGCTCGGTCGCTAAGTGGGCGTCAAATGCCGCTTTGTCGTCATATATTTCGTAAAGGAATATCTCAGCGCCGTCGGCTGCTTCACAGACATCGAAGAGCCGACAACCTGGTTCGAGTGCGATCGAATCGGCGGCGTTCGCCAGCATCGCCTCGCGAAACTCGACCGTGTGCCCCGCCTTGATGGAAAAGGTCACGGTCACCACGAACTCGCCCATCACGCCACCGCCTTCATCGCTTGCGGAAGAGCTGCAATGGTTTCACGCGTGACTGCCGCGCATCCCGCCGTGCCGCCCAGCTCGATCGGCACCGCCCCGGAAGAGAGCGCCACTTGTACTGATGCTTCAATGAGACGAGCACGAACCTCCAGCTGAGGCTCGCCATGCTTCTCCGCGAGCCAATCAAGCATCATCGCGGCTGAGAGGAACATTGCGCACGGGTTCGCTTTTCCCTGTCCGGCAATGTCAGGGGCTGTACCGTGCGCAGGCTGAAACAAGGCATGCTTATCGCCAACATCGGCGGACGGGGCCATGCCCATTCCACCAACGAGTCCGGCGGCGAGATCGGACAGGATGTCCCCGAACATGTTCTCGGTGACCATGACGTCGAGTGTCCACGGCTTCTTGACCATCATAAGCGCCATGGCGTCGACATACGCATGGTCGGCCCCGATGGTCGGGTGCGTCGCCGCGACCTCATCGAAGATCTTGCGAAAGAACGCCATGGACGTGAACACGTTCGCCTTGTCGACACAGGTCACCCGCGCCTGGCCGCGCCTTGATTGCCGACGTTGGGCTAGCCGGAAGGCAAAATCGCTCACTCGCGCGGTACCGTTCCTGGTGATGCACATTGTGTCGTACGCCTCATCGTCACCGACGACTTTGCCCCTACCCCGCGCGTGGAAGAGCCCTTCTGTCTGCTCCCGGACCAGGACGAAATCGATGTCATCCACGCGCTCGTCTGACAAGATCCGCGGGAGGCCCGGAAACCAACGGATCGGGCGAACCCCGGCGTAGAGATCTAACGCCATCCGAAGATCGAGCTGGGGAATGATCTCTGTTCCGTCCGTATGCCGAATGTCCGGCCACCCCATAGCGCCGAACAGAACAGCGTCCGCCCCGCGGCAGGCATCGAGGGTAGCCTCCGGCAGTGCTTCACCGCTCTCGGCATAAAATTGTGCTCCAGCCTGCCAGGTGGTCAGTCGCAAAGGCGCGCCGGCGGTCTTGGCTTCCACGGCGGCCAGAAGTTCGAGGCAGGCCGTCATGACTTCACGGCCGATACCGTCGCCCGGCAGGACCGCAATATCAAGATGATTGGAAGAGACTGTCACGCTGCATCTCCAGGTCGGTTCTGCTTAGGCTTGCGGATCGCATCGCCATTGTACACAAAGGGGTGCCGTTGTTGCGTTCAATAACGTATGCATTAGTTATACACTAGTCCGATATGACGGAAGCTGCAAGCCACGATCCTTTCCCGGCTAGTCGAGGGGCGATCAGCGGGGACCGCCCCTCATCCACGAGTTTTTGGAGCAAGCGATGAGCCTCCCCTTCTCTTTCGACCTGGGCCAAGGCTAGGTTTCGACAAGTGACGGATCTGGCTCGGATCTTTCCACAACCGAACCTTCCGACTGATGGTCGCGATGCAATTGGTTGCTCACGGCGATAGTGGTAAGACCAGGGAGAGAAGAACTGACCGCAATGACAACCAAGCCTCGAAAAAAGTCGCCAGACCTCAAGCCTGCGCCCCGCAAGGTGCCGACACGGACGCGCCTGACCCCCGTTGCGTCCCCGAGCGGCAAACCCAATCAAGCTGATATCGCCTATGCCCGGCTGCGCGAGCTGATATTGAGCGGCGCTATCGCCCCCGGCAGCTTCGTTCTTGAACTTGAGGCGGCGGCACGTCTTGGGATGAGCCGAACCCCTGTACGAGAGGCGATGGTGAGGCTGCGCGCCGAAGGCATTGTCGAAATCCGCGCGCGCCACGGAATGCGCGTCCTTCCGGTGTCGGCGGACGACATGCGCGAGATCTACGAGGTGCTCACGAGCCTGGAAGCGACCGCCGCCGGGCTCGTCGCGAGGCGTGGAATCGCCAAGGAGGCTCTGGTCTCTCTCAATATGGCCGTCGCCAACATGGACGCCGCATTGGATCGGGATGACCTGGAGGCGTGGGCCCAAGCGGACGAGTCCTTCCATCGGACACTGATCAACAGTTGCGGCAACCGACGCATCATTCAGACAGTCGATCAGTTCTGGTCGCAGGCGCATCGTGCGCGCCTGCTGACGCTCCGCCTTCGTCCTAAACCGACGCAATCGAACCGGGAGCACGCCGCTCTGGTGCGGGCAATTGCCAAGGGCGACGCTGACGCCGCCATGCGCCTGCACCAAGAGCACCGCGAACGTGCGGGAAGGCTTCTGACCGACCTGCTCTCGAAGCTGCCCTGAGCGGCCGATCAGTTCGCACTTCGTGCCTGGCAGCGCTATCCGCGGATAGCGCTGCAGTTTGTTTGCCCTCGATTCAACGAGCCGCACCGGCAGAGGCCCCAACTGTCACAGGCGCGCTGCGGGACTTTTGCCGGGTGAAGTAGACCACCGAAACGGCCACGCACGCCGTCCAGATTCCGGCCACACAGTAGATGCCCAGGTCCAGCGTGTTGGTCGATTGCGTGAGAAAGCCGATGATGAAGGGCGCAAAGAACCCGGCCGTCAATCCGATCGAATTGATGAAGGCGATTCCGGCGGCGGCCGAAACATCCTTGAGCGCGGCCGTCGGCAGACTCCAGAATACCGGCAGCACGGCCATGACTCCGCCCAGCGCCATGCTCAGCCCGATCAGGACAAGAACGAGGTTGTGCTTGAACCAGACGCTGATCAGGAAGCCGGCAACGCCGAACAGGCAGCTTCCGACGAAGTGCAGGAAGCGCTCGCGCTTCCGATCGGAGCTGCGACCGACTGCGAGCATCACGATCACCGCTCCGGCGTAAGGCACCGCCGAATAGATGCCGAGCTGGACGGTGTCCGTAACCCCTGCCCCCTTAATCAAGGACGGGAGGTAGAAGAAAATTCCCGATTGTGCGAGCACGATCCCGAAGAGAATTGCAGCAAGCAGAAGCACGTCAACGTTCTTGAAGACGTCAAGGATGCCCATCTCGGGCTTCCTGACGTTCTCCGCATCGATGTTGGCGCGAAGGCGCACCTTTTCCGACGACGACAACCAAGAGGCCCCCTCGATGGTGTCGCTCAACTTGAACCAGACCACGAATGCCAGCAGGACGGCCGGGATACCCTCTAGCAAGAACATCCACTGCCAGCCGGCCAGTGATGCAGTTCCGTGCATGTGGGCGATGATCAGACCGGAAATCGGCGCGCCGAAGATGCCGGCAAGAGGTGCAGCGAGGTAGAAGAGCGACGTGACGGTGGCGCGACGCTCGGTCGGATACCATCGCATCAGGTAGAAGATGACACCAGGAAATAGCCCGGCTTCTCCGATCCCAAGCGCGATGCGGAAGATATAGAAGGAATATTCGGACCAAACCAGCATCATCCCCATCGAGATGAGGCCCCAGGTCATCAGGATGCGGCTCAGCCATCGCCGCGGGCCGAAACGGTGCATCAACAGATTGCTGGGGACTTCCGATGCCGCATATCCGAGGAAGAAGAGTCCCGCGCCGAGCCCGTAGACGGCTTCGTTCAATCCGAGATCGCCCATCATATGGGGCTTGGCAAAACTGATGTTGATCCGGTCGAGATACGACACCGTGTAACACGTGATCAGCAGCGGCATCAGATAAAGCGTGACTTTCCGGTAGAGAGCATCATCGCTGCCGGTCTTCGATCGCCCCGTTTCCGCACCCATGGTCCCCTCCTCCTTGCTTTACAGCATTCATTAATGCATGCATTAATGCGATCGTTACAAATGTGAGGCTGGAAATCAAGCCGTTTTCGCAGCATCTTTGATCCCGGGCGGGAAACCATGGGTCGAGAACGCGAAACACGCCTGGGGATGGATCGATGAGCGAGGAATTCGACTACGTGATCGTTGGCGCCGGCGCCGCTGGATGCGTCCTCGCGAACCGGCTTACCGCCGATGGCGTCGCCACGGTTTGCCTGCTCGAGGCGGGACCGCCCGATCGCAACCCGTTCATCCACCTGCCCGCCGGTTTCATCAAGACGCTGTTCGATCCGACCTGCACCTGGCAATTCAAGACGGATCCGACCGAGCGAACCGGCGGCCGACCGATCGCAACGACGCAGGGCCGCACGTTGGGCGGCGGCTCGTCCATCAACGGAATGGTCTACAACCGCGGACAACCGGCTGACTTCGATGGATGGGCCCAACGGGGCAATCGGGGGTGGGCTTGGGACGAAGTCCTCCCCTACTTTCGTCGCTCGGTGCGGCGGTTGGATATCGAGAAGGAGCCCGAGCAAGGCGAAGCAATTCCGGTCAGTCGAATGGACTGGCTTCACCCCGTCTCCGAGGCCTTCATTCGCGGTTGCATCAACGCTGGAATTCCGCAAAACCCGGACTATAACAACGGCTATCAGGCGGGAGTGGGATACTTCCAGCGCACGATCGACCGGGGCTGGAGAGTCAGCAGCGCGCGCGCATTCCTGAAGCCTGCCCTGTCGCGTTCAAACCTGGAACTCCGCACCAACGTTCGCGCGAGCGAAATTGTGCTCGACCAGCGTCGCGCAGTCGCGGTGCGGTATCTGCGTCGACGTGGTGCTACGCCAAACGAAGTTCGCGCGAGACGCGAAGTCATCCTGGCGACGGGTACCGCCAATACCGCACGGCTGCTCCAGGTTTCCGGCATCGGCCCAGCGCCTGCGCTTGCGTCCTTGGGTGTACCCTTGAGACACGAGCTGAACGGAGTAGGAGCGAACTTTCGCGACCACTATGCGGTGCGGATTGTGATGAAAGCCAGGCCGGACGTCGTCACATTGAACGAACTGTCGCGCGGGCTTCGTCTTGGAGGACAGATCGCCCGCTGGGCCGTCGGCTTGCCCAACATCCTGGCAACGTCCCCGTCGCAAGTCCATGTCTTTTGGAAGTCATTCGAAGGCCTCGATGCGCCGGACCTCCAATGCGTGTTCACGCCCGGCTCCTACAAGCAAGGGGCCGTCTATGTGCTAGACGACTATCCCGGCGTGTCGGCCGGCGCTTGGCCGCATCGCCCGCAAAGCACGGGATATGTGCACGCCCGCTCCACGGACGTCTTCGAGGACCCCGTCGTTCAGCCGAACTATCTCAGCGACCCGCAGGATCGACGTACCACGATCGGCGGCCTCCGCCTGATCCGCCGCCTCCTGTCAACGCCCGAGCTCGCGCAGTATCTCCAGAACGAGACGCTGCCCGGCCCTGACGTGACCACCGACGACGAACTGCTCGACTACAGCTATCGAAACGGGACCACCTGCTACCATCTCATCGGAACCGCGCGCATGGGACCGGCATCCGATCCGGATGCTGTCGTGGACAACGAGCTTAGGGTCCACGGACTTGACCGCCTGCGGATCGTTGATGCCTCGATCATGCCGACGATGCCGTCTGCGAACACGTACGCCACGACGCTTATGATCGCAGAAAAGGCTGCCGACATGATCCAAGGTCGACAGCTGCCGAACAATCAGGCCGGGTGAGAGGCGCAACGGCTGTCAGCGCATCACGAAGGGATCCACCACGTCTTCCGCGGTCCCAATCATGATGCTCTTGGTCTGGAGATAATTCTGGATCGAATCCAGTCCATTCTCCCGGCCGATGCCCGAATGCTTGTAACCTCCGAGAGGCGAGAGGTAGCTGATCACGCGATAGGTATTGACCCACACCGTACCGGCCTGAAGTCGTTCCGAAACCCGAAGTATCCTTCGAATGTCCTGCGTCCAGAACCCTGCCGCCAGGCCAAACGTCGTGTCGTTCGCGATCGCGATCGCTTCTTCGTCGTCGTCGAAGGGAATGCATGCCAGAACGGGACCGAAGACCTCTTCCTGGGCAATGCGCATCCGGTTGTGCACCCCCGTGAATATCGTCGGTTCGACGAAGTAACCGCCTTCTCCGATGTCAGGCCCGGTCGCCGGCCCACCACCCAGCACGCAGGTGGCCCCCTCACCCTTCGCTACGTCGATGTAGTCAAGAATCTTGCGATATTGAGGGGGCGTCGTGACGGGGCCGACCTGCGTGCTGGCCAGGAGCGGATCACCCTTCTTGGCCCGTCTGGCAAACGCGACGACGCGCTCCACGAACTGGTCGTGGATGCTCCGATGAACGAGGAGACGTGAACCGGCGATGCATGTCTGTCCGGTCGCGGCGAAAATCCCCGAGATGACGCCTTTGACCGCGTTGTCGATTTCCGCATCGTCGAAGACGATGTGAGGCGATTTGCCGCCGAGTTCGAGCGTCACCTTCTTGAAGCTGCGTGCCGCCAGTTCGCCGATTCGACGCCCGGTGGCTTCGCTTCCGGTGAAAGCAACTTTTGCAACATCGGCATGCGAGATCAGGGCATCGCCGATCTCACCTCCAAACCCGGTAACCACGTTGAAAACGCCTGGCGGAAAGCCGGCCTTGTCCACAAGCTTCGCGAACTCCAGCGTTGAGGCGGACGTGAACTCAGACGGCTTTGCGACGAAGGTGTTTCCCGCAGCGAGCGCCGGAGCGAGCTTGTAGGCGAGAAGCAGAAGCGGCGAATTCCAGGCGGTGATGCCGACGCATACCCCGAGGGCCTCCTGCCGTGTGAAATTGAATGTCTGCGGTTTATCGATCGGGATGACAGCGCCCTGGACCTTATCCGCAAGGCCGCCGAAATAGTAATACCACTGCGGAATGTACTTCAGCTGGAACGCCATCTCGTTGATGAGCTTGCCGTTGTCCGTCACCTCGGTTCGGGCGAGTTGCTCGGCGTGTTCGGCGATGAGATCGCCAAGGCGTCGGAGCAGATGTCCGCGCTCGGTCGCCGTCAGCTTTGGCCAGGGCCCCGTTCTGAATGCAGCCTTGGCCGCCGCCACGGCGCGGTCGACATCCGCAGGCTTTCCCCGCGGGATCGTTGCCCAGGCCTTGCCCGTGAAAGGATTGAGAGACTCGAAGCATTCGCCGCCCACCGCGTCGACCCATTCTCCGCCGACGAACATCTTGTAGGACTGCATTGCGCTATATCCTCTTCTCAACTGGGCCCGCAGACTGGCGTGTATCTACGCGCCGACGCGCTCGGCAAGTTCGATAATGTCGTTGGCCACGACGTCCCAATCCTGCGTCGGCTCGAGGTCGGTCTTCTGGCCCGGACCATGCTCGGTCGGACGCGGGATGAAGGCCGTTTTCAGGCCAGCTGCCCGGGCAGCAGCGAGATCGCCATTATGCGCAGCGCACATCATGACCTCCGCTGGATCGAGATACATGAGCCTGCACACGCCGAGATAGGTCTCGGGATGTGGCTTATAGTGCCGAAACAGCTCGCAAGAGAAGACGTTGTCCCACGGCAGCCCGGCATGCTTCGCCATATTGACGAGCAGCGCAACATTCCCGTTCGACAATGGGCCGATGACGTATCGGCGCTTGATGCGGGTTAGCCCCTCGACCGCATCGGGCCAGCCTTCCAGCCTGTGCCATACGCGGTTGATGTGCCGGCGCTGATCCACTGACAGGGCTTCGAGGTTGAGTTCAGCCAGAACCTGATCGAGGGCATGAGCGTGCAGCTCGTCGAGATTCGTCCAGGCGATTTCCCCGGTCCTGACCCGATCTTTCTCGGGTTCGTACCGCCCCCGCCAGCTGTCGGCCAACGCGGCCCAATCCGCCTTGATCCCTTCGCATTCCCCCCACGCCGAGAGGTCGCGAATGATACTTCCACGCCAGTCCACCACCGTGCCGAACGTATCGAACACGATCGCCTTTACTCGCTGGATCGAACTCTTCATCACCGGCTCCCTCAGCTGCGGCCAGGGTCCCAAGTCCGCAAAAAAACGTCTCTGTGCATTTATTAATGTATGCATTATTTCTGTCAAGCCTTGCGACTGGAACCGGTCACGCAACGTGACCGATCCTAATCCGCCGGGCGCCCTACAGGCCCTCCGGGCTACCGGTCAGTAGATAGTCAGACAGCCTGCATGCAGCAGAGGGACCAAACACGGGGCAAAGGGAGGATCGGTCAGGCAAACGTCGGCGGGCGTTATCGTGCGCTGGCCTCGTTCCCCGGCCATCGGCGTCGCGCTCGACTGACGGCCGGATCGGCCGTCACGATTGCTTGCCGGACTCAAGACGTTGCAAGACCTTCGTCACAATGTTCTCCGCCGTTATCCCGAAATGGCGGAACAGTTCCTCGCCCGGTCCCGACGCTCCAAAGCCGGACATGCCCACGAATATGCCGGCGTCTCCGATATAGCGCTCCCACCCGAGCCGGACGGCGGCCTCAACGCCTACGCGCAGCACGTCCTCTCCAAGAACGCTTCGTCGATAACTCTCTTGTTGCTGCTCGAATGCCTCCCAGCACGGCATCGATACCACAGCGGTCGGAATATTCAGGTTCTCGAGAAGTCCCTTTGCGTCGAGCGCGACGGCGACCTCAGATCCGGTCGCGAGCAGCGTAACTCGTCGTGCTCCGCCCGTCGCTTCGGACAGAACATAGCCACCGCGCGCGCTCAGATTCTCGTTCGAGTGCGTCGTCCTCACGAGCCGGAGAGCCTGGCGGGACAGGATGAAGGACGATGGGCCGTCACGCCGCGACAGCGCCATCTCCCAACACTCCGCGACCTCGACGGCATCTGCGGGACGGAGCACCAGAATATTGGGGATGGCCCTTAGTGAGGCCAGAAATTCGACCGGCTGATGCGTCGGGCCATTCTGTCCAATACCAATGGAATCGTGGCTGTTGATAAAGACGACGGGCAACCCCATCAGGGCTGCCATCCTGATGGCGGGCCGCAGGTAATCGGAGAAGGCCAGATAGGTCGCCCCGATCGGCATGATTCCGCCGTGAGCGGCCATCCCGTTCATGATCGATCCCATCGCGTGTTCACGGACGCCGTAGTGCACAAAACGGCCACCGCGCTCAATCGCGGTGAAAGCCTGCAGGTCACGCTTGTGGCAGGTGGGCCCCTCAAGATCCGGCGCGCCGCTGAGCAATTCCGGAAATACGTCGAACAACGTCGCCACCGCCTCGCCGGACGACAGGATAGATGGTTGGGCCGGCAAGGAAAGCGCGGACTCCTTGTATTGCCGCAAGGGAGCCTGCCAGTCCGCCGGCATCTTGCGGTCCGCCAGGCGTTCCAAAAGCGCGCGTCGCTCAGGCGCAAGTTCGGAGACCCGCGATTTCCAGGTATCGTACCGTTCTGTATTGCGCGCGCTGATCAAGCTCCGCCAGCCGTTCAGGACCTCCGAAGGGACAACAAAGGGCGGACTGGTCCAGCCAAGGCGTTCGCGAGCGGCTTGCGTATCCTCCTTGAAAACGCGCCCGCCATGTGCGCCCCGCTTTCCCTCAAGCCGCGGGAACCCGCGGCCGATCACCGTCGCGCACGCAATGAGGCTGGGCCTCGGATCGGATTTCGCGTGCGCGATCGCGACGTCGACCGATTCGAAATCGTGTCCGTTCGCATCCAGGACCTGCCAACCCGCCGCCCGGAAGCGCGTCCGGATATCTTCGCTGGTCGACAGGTCCGTGCTGCCGTCGTCGGTCATCGAATTGTCGTCCCAGAGAACGACAAGTTTTCCGAGACGAAGATGGCCAGCCAGTGCAAGCGCTTCCTGGGCGACCCCTTCCATCAGGCAACCGTCACCCGCGATGACATAAGTGAAGTGATCGAGCAGGTCGGAGCCGAGCATCTGGCGCAGATATTCTTCGGCAATGGCCATACCCACGCCATTGGCGAATCCCTGCCCCAGTGGCCCGGTGGTAACTTCGATGCCGTGCTCGACCGCATATTCCGGATGACCATGACAGATGGATCCGAGCGTACGGAAGCGCTTGATCTGCTCGATGTCGATCGCCTCGTATCCGCTCAGGTACAGCAACGAATAGAGCAACATCGATCCATGACCGTTGCTCAGGATGAACCTGTCGCGATCGATCCAGGTCGGATCGGCGGGGTTGAACTTGAGATGGCGCGTGAACAGGACGGTGGCGATCTCGGAACACCCAAGCGGTGCACCAGGATGACCGTCCCGGGCATTCTCGATGGCGTCGAGAGACAGCATCCTGATTGCATTGGCCATCGCCCCATCCAGGTCTTGATCTCGAGATACGGGTGTTCGCGGCACGATAGTCATGTTTAACCCTTGTCTGTTCACGTCTGTGATTGTTTCTTCGCCGTCCGATCAAATCGTTCGAGGCTGAGGCGCTAGAGAAAACCGATCGAGAGCCAGGGGATGCACGCGACCACGATGAGGCCGGCAAGCAGCGCCAGCATGTATCCCATCAAGGGACGAATGCCTTCCGCCGGATCGGCGCGACCGATCGCGCAAGCTGCGTAATATCCGACGCCGAATGGCGGAAGGAAGAGTCCCATTCCCATCGCCAGAATGATCACCATCGCATAGTGCACCTCGTGAAGGCCGACAGCCTTCGCGATTGGGAACATAAGAGGAGCGAAAAGCACGAGCGCCGGTATTCCCTCCAGCACGCTCCCCAGGACGATAAACATCAGGATCGACACGGCCATGAAGGTTGGGCCGCCGCCGGGAAGCGACGCCATGACCTTTGCGAGATCGCGCGAAAACCCCGACTGCGTCAAACACCAGGCGACGGTTGTCGCGGCACCGATGATGAACAGAATGGCGCCCGACAGCGCGGCCGTGTCGATCAGCATCTTTGGAAATTTCGACCAGTCGCACCGGCGATAGATCAAAATTCCGACGAGGACCGAGTATGCGATACCGATTGTCGAGACTTCCGTGGCCGTGGCCACGCCCTCGACGACCGCCGCTCTGATGATGAACGGAAGCGCGAGCGCTGGGAGCGCGAAGAGAAACGCGCGGAGAACATCCCGCCGCGGCGGCTTCGAGATGTGCGAGAGATCCTCTCGCCTGTTACTCCACCAAACGACCATCGCCAGGAAGAGACCGAGGACGACCGCCGGTACCAAGCCCCCCGTAAAGAGCGCCGCGATCGACACGCTGGTAACCGAGCCGATCGTAATCAACACGAGGCTGGGTGGGATGGTCTCGGTCTGGGCGCCGGTCGCGGCGAGCAATGCGACGAGCTCCCCGCTCTTTTGTCCACGCTTCCTCATTTCCGGAAGCAGCGAGGGGGCTACCGCGGCCATGTCTGCGGTTTTCGAACCAGAGATGCCCGACACGAGGTACATGGCGCCGATCAGAACGTAGCTCAACCCGCCCCTGACATGCCCGAGCAGCGCTGCGAGGAAGTCGACCATCGCCTTCGCCATCCCTGTGAGTTCCATCAGGTAGCCGAGGAACACGAAGAGCGGGACGGCGAGCAAGATGAGGTGCGACATGCCCTCGTCCATCCGCCCGGCGATCGTCAGCACAGGCGAATTCGTTGCAAGTCCGATGTATCCAAGAGCGGCCATCCCGAACGCAAATGCGATAGGCACGCCGAGAAACACGGCCACGCCGACCAGGCCCACGAAGAACAGCACGAGGTTGAGGTTACCGAGGCCCAGGAAGAAGCCGCGAGACAACCACATGAGCGCAGTCATGCCGGCCACAAGGCAAAAGGCGGTCAACAACCGAGGTCGTGCAATCGAACCCACCTTTGCGAGCGCGAAGACGACCATGAGGACGAGGCCCACGGGCAGCGCCGCTGCGCGCATCGATCCCGGCAACTCAAGCGCCGGAGTAATCACAAACGATTCCTCGTGCGCGTAGTCGATCGCCGGCCAGAGCATGAGGACCATGAAGGCGACGCAGGCCAACAATGCCACCGTTTCGCAGTTTGCCCGCGCCGAAGGGCCGAACCGATCGACAAGGGCTGTCATGCGCATGTGCTGGCCGCGGTGCAGCGCGATGGCGGAGCCGAGCATGGAGAGCCAGACGAACAAGATCTGAGCGAGTTCGTCGGTCCAGACGATCGACGCTTGAAAGACATACCGGGCAATCACGCCGATCGACAGCACTCCGACTTCGACCGCAACGACCGCGCCAGCGAACAACTCGGTGAGAGATATCAGCCAAGCTGTCAGCCGTGGGCCAAGACCCGGTCGGACGCCGATCATCACTGGTTCGTCAGTCACCGCCATCGTGCCCTCAGCTCAGCTTGCCGCTCGCTGCCTCGAGAAGAGACCAGGCTTCGTCCCCGTACTTGCCCTTCCATTCGCCGTAGAAGCCCGATTGCTGCAGCTTGGAGCGGAACGCGGCCGTATCGACCTTGACGAACTCCAGGCCCTTCGTGCTCAATTCGCCCTGGAGCGAGTTGTTGAGCGCCGCAACGTCGGCGCGCTGCTTGACTGCAGCCTCGTTGACCGTCCTGACGATGACATCGCGGTCCGAGGCTGGAATTCCCTCAAACGCCCGCTTGTTTGCCAGGAACCAGAAGCCGTCCCACATGTGGTTCGTTTCGGAGAGGTACTTCTGGACCTCGTACATCTTGGCGAAGTAAATTCCCGCCAACGGATTTTCGAGGCCATCGGCCACCTTGGTCTGGAGAGCGGAATAGGTCTCGCCCCACGGAATCGAGGTCGGCGAGGCGCCAAGGGATTTGAAAAGCGACGTCCACAACGGACTCGGCGGCACCCTGATCTTGAAGCCCTTTAGATCATCGGGCGTCTTGATCGGGCTCTTGGCCGAGGTGGTTTGCCGAAAGCCGTTGTCCCACATCTTCTCGAAGGCAACGATGTTCGACTTGGCGAAACTCGCGATGATGTGTTTTCCGAGAGGACCGTCGACGGCGTTCCAGACCTGGGAATAGTCCGCGAAGGCAAATCCGATTCCGGTGATCGCAGCGACCGGCACCAGGGTGGCTACAATCAGGCCCGACGATGCGAAGAACTCGATCGCACCCGACCGCAGCTGGCTCAGCATATCTGCGTCGGTGCCAAGCTGACTGTTCGGGAAGACCTCGATTGCGACACGTCCGTCGGTCAGCTTCAGGATCGCCTCGGCGGCCTCCGTCATCCGCGTGTTGAGCGGATGATCCTTCGGCATGATATTGGCGAACTTCAACTTGAACTGCGGCTCGGCCCTGACAATCGCGGGATATGCAAGACCAAGTGCAATACCAACTCCCCCGTGCAGTACGCCACGTCGCGACAACTTTCTCATCGTCTCCTCCTCCACAATGTTACTGGTATTTTCTTTGGTCGATTTCTGCGCCGGCGAACGCCTGCGCCTATTCCTTCTCTGCAAAGAAGCCCAACAACGCCTCGGAGATGAATTCCGGCGCCTCTTCGGCCACCCAATGTCCGCTGTCCGGGATCGTGCCGCCCCGCACATTTTCAGCGACACGCTTTAGCGACTCGATGGTTTCGAGCCCGCGTCCGAATGCCTTCTCGCCGCCCAGCGCCAAAACCGGCATCTTGAGCTTGCCTTGCGATGCCAATATCGCCTGATTGTCCGCGACGTCCTGCGCAAAGGCCCGGTAGTAGCCGAACATTGCGCGGAACGCCCCGAGCTTTTTGTAGGTCCGGTAATATTCCTGCTTGTCGTCCTCCGAGAGGCAATTGGCGCGATGGCCGTAGTTCTCGAAGAACCAGTTCAGCACTAGTTCTTCACGCCCCGCGCAGAGTGCCTCGGGAAGATCCGGAGTGCGATAGAAGGGGTGATGCCATCGGCGCCCGCCCTGCGACATCTCTCCGCCATCGCCCGGAATCGTCACGTCTAGAATCGCGAGCTTCGACACCGCCTCCGGGTGATGTGCAGCGAGCGAGAACGCGACCGGCCCGCCCCAGTCGTGTCCGACAAGATGAAATCGTTCGATTCCCAAGTGCCCGTTGACAAGCTGCCAGATGTCCTCGGCTACGGTCCTCTTGTCGTATCCCGATTGCGGACGGGTCGAGTCTCCCAGACCACGAAGGTCAGGAGCGATCACGAAGTATCGCTCAGCGAGCCGTGGCATCACGAACCGCCATTCATACGAGGATTGAGGGATCCCGTGCAGGAGAACCACCGGGTCGCCTTTGCCGGCGGCCAAGTAATGCAGCGAAACTTCGCTCAGATCAGCGAAATGACTGTTTGCCTGGCGCATCATCTCACCTTCCCGACACACCGGTCATTGCGCGATACGCTCTTACGACCTGACTGTCGTCGACCTGACCAAAGCCTTGGCCCGAAACCGCCAAAAACATCTGCTGTGCGATGGACGCGAGCGGGGTCGGCGCTTTCAGACGCTGGCCGGCATCCAAGACGATTCCGAGATCCTTGACGAAGATATCGATGGCGCTGGTCACCTGAGGTTCGCCCGCAATCATACGGGAGCCCCTGTCGCGCAACATCCAGCTGGACGCTGAGGATTCAGAGAAGATTTTGATCAGGATCTGCGGATCGATGTCCGCCTGCGCACCGAGTGAGACGGCCTCTGCAGCTGCCGCCAGATGCACGCCGCACAGGAGCTGGTTGATTGTCTTTACCAGCGCCCCCTGCCCAGGAATCGACCCGACATGATGCACTTTGTCTCCCATCGCCTGAAGAAGCGGCTCCACGCGAGAAAACGTTTCGTTCGGGCAAGCCGCCATGATGGTGAGCGTAGCTGAGGCGGCACCCGCGACTCCTCCGGACACGGGAGCATCGACGAAGCTGCGGCCGGTTTTGGTGACCGCTTTTGATATTCTTTCCACGTCTGCCGCTGGACAGGTCGCCATGAGAACAACGCCGCCTTCTTTTGGCAGAGCCTCAAGAACACCCGCCTCAAACAGCAGTTGCTCTGCCTGGGCAACGTTCACTACCATGAGCACCAGAAAGTCCGCGCCCAGCGCGGCATCCTTCGCTGCATTGGCCCAGATACCTCCTTGCTTTTCGAACGCGGCGCGAGCTTCAGCTCTGACGTCGTATCCCCTCACTCGATAGCCGCGAGCGCAGAGATGCGCGGCCATCCTTGAGCCCATGGATCCGAGGCCGATAAACCCGATGTTGATTGCCTTGGATAGATCCGTGCTCTTGCTATCCCGCGTCATGCTCATATGGCGATGGTGTCCCTTCGTATTGCCTTCGAGCGCGCTGCCTCCCTCGCCTTCGCGAAGGAGCGCTGACCAAGCAAGAAGGAGCGGAGGACTCTCGTGATGAGAGCCCAGTGGACGCACCTCCGGATCTTGCGGTTGTCAGCCCGCATTCTCTATCCCTTGAGCCTAGTAACCTTGCCCGGCACGAACAAAGGAATTAAAGTCCAAGTTAGATGATCTCTATTCATGTGAACCATGACCCACCTGCTCCACTTGCGCGCCATTCAGATTTTCGAGGCCGCGGCGCGTCTTGGCTCCTTCCTTCGCGCCGCGGACGAATTAAGGGTGACGCCTTCCGCCGTGAGCCACCAGATCAGGTCACTGGAAACCACTTTGGGCGTACAGCTCTTTCATCGAATCAACCGCGCGGTCATGCTGACCGACGTCGGTCGAAAGTATGCTGACGAAGTATCCGAGGCGCTCGGGCGTATTGAAGCCGCAAGCCAGACTGTCGCGCGAAAAGGCAAAAGCGACATTCTGACGATCCATTCGGTTCCGAGTTTTGCGAGCCAGTGGCTGATGCCACGGCTCTCCAGATTCGGCGCGCTCAATCCGGAAATCGATTTGAGATTGAATGCATCGGGCGACGCTGCCGACCTCGGAGGCGATGCCGTCGACATCGATATTCGATACGGCACCTTCGTGCCTGCAGCCTACTTGGGTGTTGACTCGTTTCCGCTCGAGACGATCGTCGTATTGTGCTCACCCAAGCTCATGAAAGGCGCATCGCGGATTCGGACGCCGGCTGACATAAAGAAGCACGTCTTGATCCACTCCGAGGTCAACCTCTACCGATGGAAGCACTGGGCAGAGGACGCAAAGCTCGAGCTGGATCTAGAGCGCGGCCCTCGTTTTGACCGCTCTTTCATGGCCATCAGCACCGCCGTTGACGGCCTCGGTGTTTGTTTGGAGAGCCGACTGCTAGTCCAACGCGAGCTCGAAAGCGGTCGCCTGGTCATGCCTTTCGGACCGAATGGCGCTCGTATGCTGTGTCACAGCCTAGTATACCGCCGCTCTCGCACCAACGTACCGAAGATCGCCACGTTCCGGAAATGGATGTCGCAGGCTTTACGCGAGACTGAGACCTAGAGGCACGTCGAACGTCCGGGCGATCGCGTGCCGTTCCGCTCCGAATGGGCCAGGCGGCGGCTGCGGCTACTCAACCAGGATGACCCGCAGATCATTGACATTCGTCAACGTTGGACCCGTCTGCAGCAGATCGCCGATCTCTGCGAAGAAGGCGCTTGCGTCATTGTTGCCGAGATATGACCGAGCGTCGAGGCCGCGCGATTTGGCCCGACTAAGGGTCCGCTCGTCAATGATGGCGCCGGCAGGATCTGACGCGACCTCGCTGCCGCCATCTGCACCATCGGTATCTGCAGCAAGAGCTGCGATGCCACTCTCGCCGTTGAGCGCGAGGGCTAACGCGAGTGCATACTCCTGATTGGGTCCGCCACGCCCATTGCCGCGAACGGTGACCGTTAGCTCCCCACCCGACACTATGGCGACGCGCTTTCGTTCCGACCGAGCTTGCAGCGCGAGGCGCGCATGGTTGGCCGCGACATCACGCGCCTCACCTTCAAGATCAGCTCCGAGATCGATGATCTCGTAGCCAGCTTTTCTTGCGGCAGCAATCGCTGCAGCCAGCGCGTCGCGTGGCCTTGCGATTAGCTCCAGGCGCGTCCTGGCAAAACACGGATCATTAGGCTTACAGCTCTCGTTTTGCGGATCCCTGAGGGCATGACGAATCGCCTCATCTGGCAGGAGGTCGTATTTCTCGATTACCGCTCGCGCGTCCGCAAGCGTCGTCTGATCCGGTACGGTCGGTCCGGACGCAATTGAGGACGGATCGTCGAATGGCACGTCGGAAATTGCAAGCGCCACGACCTCGGCCCGCCTGCTGGCACGCGCGAGGCGTCCACCTTTGATACGCGACAGGTGTTTGCGGACGATGTTGATCTCGTCGATCCGTGCGCCGGAGCGCAACAACGAACGCGTCAGTTTCTGCTTCTCGACGAAGGTAATGCCGTCAACAGGTGCGATCCAGTTGGCGGAGCCGCCACCGGACAGCAACACCAAGACCAAGTCTTCCTCTTGGGCACTCTGGGCGAGTCGCAGCGTCCTTTCGGTACTCTCCCGTCCTGCCTCGTCCGGCACCGGATGGCCGGCCTCAACGACCTCGACGCATCTCGTCGGCACGCGATGACCGTGCCGGGTCGTCGCAATGCCGATCAGTCGATCCGCATCAAACTTGAACACATCCAGGTAGTGCCGCTCGGCCGCTGCGGCCATGGCGGCGGCCCCCTTGCCGGCTGCGAGACAGATCAAACGGCCCTTCGGAGCTGCCGGAAGATGAGGCACCAGTATGACGTTGGGATGGGCGGCGGCGATCGCAGCATCTAGAACGGCGCGAAGGAGAGGGCGTCGATCGGTCATTTCAACACTCGTTCTAAAAAACGGCCCGACCTCTAGGGCCGGGCCAGTCTCGGGAGGAGCGCTTGCGCGCTTGTTTGGTCGGTGTCAGCGACCAACTTGGCAGGCCGCCATTAGACCGGCGGCTGAACTCCGCTGACAGGTCCGGTCAATGTCTGGCAGTGCCCGACTTGACCTACCCCGCAAGCTAAAGAGACGACATGTGCATTGGCTCAGGATAATAGCGGAATCCGTCACCATCCTTCCCTACGTGGCCAAGGCCGGGCCAAGGGAAGTGATATGACATCAGCGGCGTCCTGTTCGCGGCCAACATATCCAGCACTCTCACACGTGATTTTACCGACAGCTTGGAATCCGTGTCGAACAGAAACTCCATTCGAGGTTTTTCGAAAAGCAGCACGGGATGGTGCGTCAGATCCCCGAGATAGCAAAACGACTTCCCCGCCGACTCGATCATAAAGCAGTGATGACCGAGTGTGTGACCGGGCGATGCAATCGCGTGAACACCCGGCAGAAGCTGCTCGCCGTCCTTGAAGAAAACGATGCGATCGCGCACGGGCGGCAGGTTTTGGATCGCCGCTTTGACCAGACCATCGAGATCACCGCCGAGCTTGCTCTTGTCAGTCCAATAGTCGTAGTCGGTCTGGCTGATGTAGATCTGTGCGTTCGGGAAGGTCGGCTTGTTATCGTCCCCCCAGATACCACCGATGTGATCCCAGTGCGCGTGCGAACAGACGACCGCGTCGATGTCCTCAAGAGCAATTCCGGCAGCGGCGAGGCTGCTCTTCAGGCGCCCCGTGGTGGGCCCGAACTGCTTGAGTGATCCCATTCCGGTATCAAACAGCACCAGCTTGTTTCCAAAATCGACAACCGGCGCATTCTGCTCGAGCACGACTTCCTTTGTCGGAAGGAAGCTCTTGTCGAGCATCCGCACGATTTCCTCCTTCGGCACACCCAGGAAGCTTTCGCTCGGGTCTCCAAGGGGCAACGGTCCGTCCGATACGACAGTGACCTGTGCTTCCCCCAACGCAAATCGATAATACGACGGAACCTGCTTATCGGACTTCGGTTCCTTGGCTTCACTGTGTGTAGCAACCACCTCGGTCAACGCCGCACCGCCCACCAAGGCGGCTCCCTTGACAAGATCCCGGCGCCTGATTTCCGAACGAGTCTTGCTCGACTCCATTTGCTCCTCCCAATGAACGTGATTTTTAGTTTAGGCCGGACATCGGAAGGCTACGGCGTGCCATCACAAGGCTGCAAACGAAATGGTCGAGTGGATAGGTGATTCAATTTCATCTCAACCAAAAGCGGCTCCCCGAGTTTTTGAACGAGAAGTTCTTGTCTAACCCTTATTTTGAGCCGGCCGCCAACTGTGCTTCGGTGAATAACCGAGCACTCGACGAGCCTTGTCTATGGAGAGCAGCGTCTCATTTCCGCTGATTTTCCTCTTGAATGGTACGCCAGGAAAATATTTCTGTGCAAGCTCCACACTGGGTGTCGGCGATACCGTGTCGGCATTGGCAATTACGAAGACTTCTGCTCCCTTGATATCTGCCTCCAGCGACAATCGAACCGCCTGAGCCCCATCACGTGCATCGATGTAACCGAACAGATTGAACTTTCGATCTTCCGGATCGAAGGACGGAAATTGCCCGTATTCGGCAGGATCCATCACGTTCGAAAATCGCAGGCACGCAATCTTCAGTAGGGGATCCCACCGGCAAAACTGACGCGCAATTTCTTCGCCGACCGCTTTGGACAGCGAATAAGCCGTTTCGGGCCTCGCCGGATAATCTTCGTCGACTGGAAGATATGGCGGCGGATCCTTGTATGGCAGACCGAGCAAGGTCTCACTTGAAGCCCAGACCACATTGCGTATGCCAAGGCGGCGCGCGGCCTCGAAGACATTATAGGTACTGGCCGTATTGATACCGAATACCTCGCTGATAGCCACAACGCCGGGCATTGGAACGGCAGCGAGGTGAACAACTGCGTCCACCCCTCGCTTGTGATACCATTCCATGCCGGAAAGCAGCTCTATGGTGCGATCGAGATCCGTGAGATTGACCTGCACGAAAGGACAAAGGTCCACCGCAGGAGGTGTGACATCCGCGTTGACCACGTGGTAGCCGTGATCCAAGAGATCCTTGACGCAAGCTCGGCCGAGCTTGCCGCTTCCACCAGTGACGATGACCAAGGTCATGCGATAGTCCCTCTTTTTTTGAGTTCTGCTCGGTCAGGCGCGCTGGCTGCGGCCCAAGGCGACCGCCAGAACTATGAGAACGCCTCGCGCCATAAGCTGCTGACTAAAGTCGAGCCCAAGCAGAATGAGGCCATTGTTGATAACGCCGATCAGCAGCGCGCCCACGATTGATCCGATGACGGTTCCGGCTCCGCCGAACAGGCTGGTACCGCCAAGAACGACGGCGGCGATAACCGACAGTTCATCGCCCTCTCCCAGCTGGAAGCGCCCCGAGTGCAGGCGTCCCGCGTAAAGCATACCTGCGATGGAAGCCGCCGTGGCAGTCATCAGAAGCGCCTGAAACTTGACGGTTCTTGTCTTGATGCCGCTGTAGCGCGCTGCTGTCTCACCACCACCAGTGGCCAAGATCTTTCGTCCGAAGGGGGTCTTTCGCAGGGCCGTATGAGCCAGCGCGCCGAGGATCACGACCCACAATACAAGGATCGGGACCGGGCCGATATTTCCCGATCCGAAAACGGCGATGAAGGTGTCATCGATCACCGGCACGGGAGAGGTTCCGCTCATCCACATGCCAAGCCCACGGGCAAAGCCCATCATACCTAACGTGACCAGAAAGGAGGGAATGCCGATCCAGGCGGTCAAGCTTCCATTCACGGCTCCCACAAGGAGACCGGTACAAAGTCCGGCCGCAATCGCAGGTACAAGCCCGTAACGGCTGAGAGCGAGGCCTGAGGTCACGGAAGCCAAGCCTGCAATGGCTCCAACCGACAAATCGATCTCACCGGCGCACAACACGAAGGTCATGGCCATCGCCATGATGGCGATGATCGCGGTTTGTCGTGCGATGTTGAGCAGATTATTGGCTGACAGGAAGCCGCGATCACTCAGCGTGATCGCGAATATCACGAAAATCAGCGCGAACCCAATATAGACGACGTATTGTCGCCAGTCCGAGACAATGGAAGCGCCTCTAACCATGGCCAACGGACCTCGATGCGTCGTCGCTGCAGTTCCAGTTCCATCAGTACGTCGGAGCATTGAGCCGCACCTCCTGGATTAGGACTTGAAGGTTGTGCTCCGCCTTGGCGATCTGCCCCCCTTCGTCTGCGCTTCCGGTCGGCTCGCCGGCCGCCACGGAAATCTCGTCCCTGGACACCTCGCGGGCAATGCGTCCATCGCTCATGATGAGCACTCGATCGCTAACCGCCAGAAGTTCGGCGAGCTCGGAAGAAATGATGATGATGGCCCGTCCCTCATCCGCAAGTTCGCGGATGAGATCGACGATTTCCGTTTTGCTCCCGATGTCGATGCCCGCCGTGGGCTCGTCCAGGATGAGTATCTCGGGATTCATGGCCAACCATTTGCCGAGCACCACCTTCTGCTGGTTGCCCCCTGAGAGTGTTCGCACCGGCACCGAGCTGGAGGTTGCTTTAATACGCAGTCGTTGAATCAAGCCAGTCGCAGAAGCGGTCTCCTTGGTGCCGTCAAGGAACGGGCCTCGCGCGAGGTCGCCTAGTCGAGGTAGACTGAGATTTGTACGTATGCTGTGCGCTGCGATCAGGCCTTCGCGAGCCCTGCTTTCAGGTATGAGGGCGATTCCCGCTTCCATCGCTTCACGTGGACTGCGAATTCTGACAGCTTGGCCTTTCGCTCGAATTTCGCCGGAGGTCATTGCATCAATACCAAACATGACCCGAGCCAGTTCGCTGCGGCCGGAACCCAACAGGCCTGCAATTCCGAGCACTTCACCGGAATAAACTTCGAAAGAAGCGTTTATCGGCTTATTCGGCCCGGATACCGATCGGACCTCGAGAGCCGGGCTACGCGTGCGGTCAACCGAACGCGGCCGCCAGCTGAAACTTCCAACCCGCTTGCCGATCATATGCTCGACGACGTCCTGGATTTCGAACTGGCGCACTGGGGCGGTCGCGACGTTCCGACCATCCCTGAGGATGGTCACTTCCTCGGCGATCTCGAATATCTCATCCATCCGATGCGACACGTAGACGATCGCGGCCCCGTCCGCGGACAGGCGTTTGAGGAGAGAAAAGAGACGCTCGACCTCAACGCCGGTCAACGCGGATGTCGGCTCATCCAAAATAAGGATGCGAGCGTCTTGCGAGATCGCTTTCGCGATCTCGACCATTTGCATCTGGCCAGTGCTGAGCTTCTGAACAGGTGTTGCCGGATCGACATCCATGCCGAGTTCGGACATGATCACTCTCGATCGGTCCCGCGCCGTACGATCGTCCACGAGAAGCCCAAATTTTCTCGGCTCGCGAGAAAGAAAGATGTTCTGGGCGACGGTCAGACTTGGGATCAGGCTGAGCTCCTGAAATATCATCCCGATACCCGAGGCGCGGGATGTAGCGGCACTAAAGCTATTCATCTGCCGACCGAAGATGGTTATCGAGCCTTCGGTCGGCGTCAGAATTCCCTGAAGTATTTTGAGCAGCGTCGACTTTCCGGCGCCATTCTCACCCATCAGCGCGTGGACCGTTCCTTGCTTGACCGCGAAATCGACGCCGCGAAGGACCTGGAGCCCTCCGAACGACTTCTTGATGCCGGTCATCTCGACCGCGTTGCTGGATTCGCTCATGACCCATAGCTCGCGTGCGGGGACAAACTCCCGGGCCTACTAGTCCTACTTCAACGCGTCCGTCACCACTTGAGGCGGCGGCGTCCCATTGGACATTGGCCAGCCGGCAATCAAGTTCTGCTTGGTCACCGCCAGTGCGGGAAGGACGACATAGGGCGGCGCCGCTTTGCCGATCAGGGCATAGCCGGCCAAAATGCCTTCCGCATAGCCAGCGCCGTACGGCCGCTGCGATCCTGTCCCCTTCACGTAACCATTCTTCGCCATATCGATAGCGATGTTTACACCAAGGTCGCAGGTCGTGATCACGAGATCCTTCGGCCCGCGTCCGCTGCTACGCGCCGCAGCGAGCACGCCTTCGGTCGGCACATCCCAGACAGCCCAAATCCCGTTCAGTTCAGGATGGGCGGTCAGCATCCCAGAGGCGATACGCTCAGACTCACCGGAAAAGTCAGGGCCACCGACGCCCTGTTCGGCCACGATCTTGATGTCAGGGTAGGCTTTGATCGCCTCCTTGAATCCCATGACGCGCTCGACGGTCGCAAACAGGTCGGAAGCGTGTGGAATCAATCCAATATTGCCTTTTCCGTTCAGGGCCTGCGCCATAAGCAGCGCCGCAGCCTTGCCCATACCTCTATTGTCGGAAGACACGAGGCTCACATAATCCGTCCCGGGCGACATTCCGGCGCCAGTCTGATCGAGAAACACGATCTTTATACCGGAAGCCGCCGCACGCTTGTACGCGGCGGCCGTGCCGTTTTGCTCAGCAGGAACGCTAATCATCACGTTCGGTTTGCGGGCCATGACCGTCTCAATGTCGGAGACCTGTTGCTCGGCTTTGTACCCCGCGTCCGTGACAGCGATGATCTTGATTCCGAGCATATCGAGAGCAGCCTTTTGGCCCGCCATCTGCGCCTTCGCCCAATCGGAGGCGGTGTAGTGCATGACGATAGCCGCAGTCGCGTTCATCGACTTGATCTTTGCGATCTCCTCCGGGCTTAGCTCCAGGTCGCTGGCGAGAACGGGCTTTTCCCCGTGCGGACCGGATGCCGGATGCTCCTCGATATCCTTTAATGCCGCAGCAACATCCGCCGCCATCGACGGGCCTATGGCCAAGCCCATGATTGCGACAGAAGCAACTATCGCAGCGCTAAGGTTTTTAATCAGGCTAGACATGTGATCCCTCCCAAGAACGGGCTGCGCCCAAATGCGTCACAGGATCTTTGCGTCCCTTAATGCATACATTAATGCGCGCGACCCGAGACCGTCAATCGCTCGCAGCTCATTGTACTAGCTTGCTTGAAGCAAATTTCACTGAGGCTCGATTGCCAGATCATGTCGACTTGGAGCTGGACATCGCGTGATTTCCAGGGCGGCGGATAAATCTCGCGATTTGCGACGCGAATCTAGGTCAAACCTGGCGATACGGCCCCATTGTGCAGCGGTGCTTAACAGTCCAATGACCGAGAAAGCACAATCCCTAAACTTCAATTCCCTTCCTCGGGTCGATGGACCGCCACGTTGCGCAAAGGCTGCTCTCGCGAATCAAAGCGCCACGTGGCCATGCGGTGTGTGAGCCAGATCGTACAGCGTGTTGAGCGCAATGTTCGCATCGGATGCCGTTCTAACGGGTTGTGGCCTCCGGAACGACATTCCGGCCTCGAGCATACCCGGAGATGAACAATGGCTAACGGCAAGCGTGTCGCCGTCACCGGCGCACTCGGCAAAATCGGCACGGTCCTCGTCCCCTATCTGCGGGACAAGGGCTATGAGGTTTTCCTAATTGACGACATCGCGCCATCCGATCCGAAGGAAGCCGCGATTGTCGCCGACCTCACCGACTTCGGCCAAGCGCTCGACGCTCTGTCGTCGATCGGCGCCGATACTTATGCTCGCGCGGAGCCCAAGGCATTCGACGCGATCGTGCATCTGGCCAGCATGCCCCACCCGCGCATGAAGCCGGATGCCGAAGAGCTGCGCATCAACATGATGACGACCTATAACGTGTTCGAGTCTGCGCGCCGTCTCGGCATCAAGAACGTCATCTGGAGCACGAGCGAGGTCGCCACCGGCATACCCTACGACAAAACCGCCGCTCCCTATGTCCCCGTCGACGAGGCCTATCCGATGCGAGGCTACAACGTCTATTCGCTGACTAAAGTGCTCGGCGAGGAGATGGCGCGCCAGTTTTGTCTCAACGATCCCGAGATGCGCATCACTTGCCTTCGCCTCTCCAATGTCATGAACCCCGAGGAGTATGAGGGGTTCGAGAAGTGGCAGGACGACTCCACCAAGCGTCTCTGGAACTTCTGGACCTACATCGACAATCGCGACGTAGCTCAGGCGGTTGCGCTGGCGATCGAACATGATGTCCGCGGCAAGGACGAGTTTTTCATCACCAACGATGAAACGGTGATGCGGACTTCGACCACCGAGCTGCTCGACAGGCACTTTCCGAATATCGAGCGCCGCAAGGCGTTCAGCGGCAACGAGGCGGTCATCTCAAACGAGAAGGCCAAGCGAGTGCTCGGCTATCAGCCGGAGCATCGCTGGACCGACAAGAAGTAGGCCCCGAGTGATGGCGCGCAAACAGCTCATCATCGAGGCTCGGATCAACGAGTACACGCCGCGTAGCGAGAACAGGCACATCCCGTTCTCGCCATTGGAGATCGGCGAAGCTGCGGCGCGTGCTTGCCGGGCAGGTGCCAGCATCGTCCATTTCCACGCACGTCACGGCGATGGCTCACCCGACCACCGTGCCGAAACCTATGCAGCGGCTATCCGCGCCATCCGCGAGCGGTGCGATGTCCTGGTCTATCCAACGCTCGGTCAGGTCACTGCGGGCGGGGAGGATGAGGATCGGATCAGGCATATCGAGGCGCTGGCGGGCGATCCCGCCACACGTCCCGATATCGCGCCGATCGATACCGGCAGCACCAACATCGACCGCTTCAAGGACGGCGGGTTTCGCTCCGGCGAGCGGACCTATGTGAACCGCACCGGGACGCTGCGCTTCTTCGCAGAACGGCTGCGCACGCTTGGCGTCAAACCGCAGTTCGTCAGTTGGGCTGTCCCCTTCACGCGTATGTTCGAGGCACTTCGTGAGACTGGCCTCGTCGACGCCCCTGCCTGGTTCGTCTTCGAGTTGACGGGTGGCGGTATTTTGGGCGGCCACCCGGGCACGATCGACGGCCTGGAGGCACATCTACGCTTCCTTCCCGGCGGACCGCTCGAATGGTCCGTCTCGAACAAGATCGGCAACGTGACCGGTCAGGCCGCGCTCGCAATCGAGCGCGACGGCCACGTCTCGGCCGGCCTCGGCGACTATGGTTGGCCGGAACTCGGCTGCCCGGATAATGGCGCCGTTATCCAGTTCATCGCCAACCTGTCACGCGCCATGGGACGCGAGGTGGCTTCAGTCGCGCAAACCCGGGACATGCTTGGTCTGTGATCCGGGCAGCACGAGAAAGACAAGGATCATGATAGAAGACAAGATTGTCGCCGCCCCGCAGGGCGTGGCGCTCGCGCAGATCGCGCTCGGTCTAAGTGGCCTCTTTATCGGAACCGGCGAGTTCGCCGCCATGGGACTTCTGCCCGGCATGGCGCAGTCGGCCGGAGTCTCCATCCCACAGGCAGGCAATTTCATCAGCGCCTATGCGCTCGGCGTCGTTATCGGCGCGCCGGTCCTTGCCATTACGACGTCGCGCATGGAGAAGCGCAATTTGCTCCTGTTGCTCGCCGCGATCGTACTGGTGGGCAATCTCGTCTCCGCGGTCACTCAAGACTATCTCGGCATCGCGGCTGGCCGCTTCGTTGCGGGGCTCCCCCATGGCGCCTATTACGGGACGGCCTCGATCGTCGCCGCAGCCATGGCGCCGCCCTGCCAGCGCGCGCAGGCGATTGGCCGCGTCATGTTGGGGCTGGCCACTGCGAACCTCGTCGGCGTGCCGCTGACGACGTGGCTCGGCCAGAGCTTTGGCTGGCGGTCGGCTTTCGGACTAGTCGCCGTTGGCGGTGCCTTGCTTTTGGTGATGCTGCGCATTCTTATTCCCGTGGTCGAAGCGGACGAGGATGCAAGTCCGCGGCGCGAGCTGTCCGCCTTTCCCCGTCCGCAGATCTGGTTGACGCTCGCGGTTGCGACGATCGGCTTCGGCGGCATGTTCGCTGTCTACAGCTACATTACGCCGACCCTTGTTCAGGAAACCGGCGTGGCCGAGGGCACGGTGCCCCTGTTTCTCGCGCTGTGGGGCCTGGGCATGATCGTCGGCAACATCACCGGCGGGTGGTTCGCGGACCGGGCGCTGATCCCGTCGATTTTCGGCATCATCGTCTGGAACATCGTGTTCCTCGCGCTGTTCTTTCTCGCCGCACCCAACCCGATTCTCGCCGGCGCGTCGCTCTTCATGATCGGCATCGGCTTCGCGCTCGTGCCTGCGCTTCAGGCGCGGCTTATGGACGTTGCAAGCCACGCGCAGTCCTTGGCCGCCGCCATGAACCATTCGGCTTTCAACCTGTCCAACGCGATCGGCTCTTGGACGGGCGGGCTCGCGATCGCAGCCGGCTTTGGCTGGGCGTCGACCGGGCCTCGTCGGTGCCGCGCTGGCGGCGGGCGGGTTGGGGATCATGACATCTCGGTGCTGCTGATGCGCGGTGCTGCCCCTTCTCAGGAGACGAAACATGAAGCCTCACGTCATCTGCCACATGATGAGCCCGCTCGACGGTCAGCTCGTCGTCGATCAGTGGAGCCCGTCGACGGGCCGCTCGTCGGACGATCTGGTTGCCGAATATGACCGGGTGCACGACGAGCTCGAATGTGATGCCTGGATCGCCGGGCGCGCGGTCGGTGAAGAGTTCGCGGATGGCGAGCCCCATCCACCGAGCGATCATGGCGAGGTCGGAAGGCCGGTCCACGTCGGCCGTGCCGGTGCCGATGATTACGCCATCCTGATCGATCAGGATGGCAAGCTCCACTGGACGGCCCCTGAGACCTACGGCGCGCCGATCATCATGGTTCTCGGCCGCGATGTACCGGACGCGCATCTGGCGGAGCTCGCCGCCGACGGCATCTCCTACATCGTCGCCGAAGACGACACGATCGACCTTGCCGCGGTCCTCGAGATCCTCGCCGATCGCTTCGGGATCAGGCGCTTGCTCCTGGAAGGCGGCAGCCACACCAACGGGACGTTTTTCAAGGCCGGGCTCGTCGACGAGATCAGCCTGCTTCTCTTCCCTGCGATCGGCGGGCGTAGTCGGGGTCGGACCTTGTTCGAGGCCGGTCCCGAAGGGCTTGCCGACCATGTTCGCCTCTCGATCAGCGCGAACGAAATGCGGCGCAATGGCATCGTCCACCTCCGCTACTCCGTCTCCTACGTCTGAGACGGCTTCCCGCAGCGTTTTGAGGAGCATCTCATGAAGACATGGTTCATCACCGGCGCGTCGCGCGGCTTTGGTCACGAAGTGGCGTTCGAGGCGCTTCGCCGCGGCGACCGCATCGTCGCAACCGCTCGTTCCCTCGACGCGCTCGACGATGTGGTCGCGATCGACCCCGAACGCGTCGCAGTCGCCCAGCTCGACGTCACCAAGCGGGATGAGATCTCGCGCAGCATCGAGATTGCGCGCGAGCGCTTCGGTAACATCGACATTCTCTTCAACAATGCCGGCATCGGCTATTTCGCCGCGGTAGAGGAGAGTGACGACGCACACGTCCGTCGCCTCATGGAGGTCAACGTCTTCGGCCTCGCGGCGGTGACAAAGGCGTGGCTGCCGCACCTGCGCAAGCAGCGGTCCGGCCTGATCCTCAACACCTCCTCGGTCGGTGGCATCCGTTCCTTTCCCGCCGTCGGCTGGTACAACGCCTCGAAATTCGCGGTAGAAGGCCTTTCCGAAGCGCTGGCGCAGGAGATCGAACTGCTCGGCATCAAGGTTGTGATCGTCGAGCCCGGTCCATTCGCGACCGACTGGGCGGGCAATTCGGCGGCCGAGGTGTCGGGCCCTCACGCAATCGCCGACTATGATCAAACCGCCGGCAAGCAGCGCCGAACCTTCCGCGAGAACGTAGGCCAGGAGCTCGGGGACCCTGCCAAAGCCGCGCGCGCTATCGTCGATGTCGCGCACGACGATCATCCGCCACTGCGTCTGCCGCTCGGCAATTTCGGCTACGACGGCATGCTCGAGAAGTTTGACATGGTCCGCAAGGATGTGGCGGCCCGAGAGGCGGCCAGCCGCAGTGTCGACCGCGACTGAGGAGCCAGTGATGCCCATAGACTTCTCCATTGTCGGCTTTCTCGGGTTCGACGTCTTCGGCACCGTCGTCGACTGGCGTACGGGCGTTGCACGGGCGTCCGAGCCGTTCCTTGCCAGGCACGGCATCGAGGTGGACCCACTCGTCTTCGCTGATGAATGGCGGGCTCTCTACCAGCCCTCTATGCAGAAGGTGCGGGCCGGCGAGCGCCCCTGGGTCAAGCTTGAGGTTCTCAATCGCGAAAACCTCGAAACGGTGCTGAGCCGGCACGATGCGGATTTCGGCCGGATTTCCGATGCGGAGCTCGTTGACCTCAACAAGGCATGGGAGCGGCTGGATCCCTGGCCCGACTCGTTGGAGGGGTTGACCCGCCTCAAGCGCCACTTCGCCCTCGGCCCGTTGTCGAACGGCCATATCGCGGGGATGCTCAACCTGGCGCGGTTCGGTGGCCTCCCATGGGACGTCATCGCCGGGGCCGAGGTCACGAAGAGCTACAAGCCGATGCCGCAGACCTACCTGCGCTCGGCGGACGCGGTTGGTCTGCGTCCAGACCAGGTCGGAATGGTCGCCGCGCACAATGATGATTTGAAGGCTGCTCGCGCTGCAGGGCTCCGCACCGTCTTCGTGCGTCGTCCTCACGAGCACGGCCCCAATCAGACCACCGATCTCGATGCCAAGGAAGGTTGGGACGTGATTGCCGAAAGCCTGACCGAGGCAGCCGACGCGCTCGGCTGCAACTGAACCTCAAAGGAGAAATCGCATGACGAACCCCGACATTCGTCCGCTTGCGCTCGTCACCGGCGCATCCAGCGGCATCGGCTATGAGCTGGCGCGCCTGTTCGCAGCCGACGGCCACGACGTCATCATCACTGCGACCGGCACCAACGGTGACCTGAACCGTACCGCGGATGCTGTCCGCGCGACCGGTGTTGAGGCAATCATCGTCGAAGCCGACCTCACCGACTACGCTGGAGTCGAGAAGCTCGCCGATGCGGTGAAGCAGACCGGTCGCCCCTTGGCCGCCGCGGCGCTCAATGCCGGCGTCGATGTCGGCGGCTATTTCGTCGGCCGGACTGATCTCGCGGCCGAGATCAAGATGATCCAGCTCAACGTGACTTCGCAAGTTCACCTCACCAAGCGCCTGCTGCCCGACATGGTGAAGCGCGGAGAGGGCAAGCTGCTCTATACCGCCTCGATCTCGGGCACGATGCCGACGCCTTATGAGGCAGTATATGGCGGCACCAAGGCGTTCCTGATCTCCTTCGTAGAGTCCGTGAAGGAGGAGAACAAGGACAGCGGCGTCACTTTCACCCTGCTTCTGCCGGGTGAGGTCGATACCCCCTTCTGGCATCGCGCCGGCATGGACACGACCGAGCTAGGCCTCGGTGTGAAGGCCGCGCCGACCAAGGTAGCGCATGAAGGCTATGAAGCGATGAAAGCGGGCAAAGACCGCATCGTCTCGGGCAAGCCCGGCAGCAAGTTCATCGGTCACGTCGTCAACAACATCCTCCCCGACACGCTCAAGGCCGCGGCGCACGCAGGCGGCGCCCAGCCCGACTCGGGCCTAAAGGACTGAGCGCGGCGATGTCGGTGAACACAGTATCCATAGCGGCCCCCGGAGCGGGATCGCCCCAGCCCAATTCATTCTGGACTTGGGCGGGTTGTTACACCGCACCGGCGACTTCGCGGCGATGGGGCTCTGCCGGACTGCGCGCGCTCGGTCGACGTCAGCTTCTCGGAAGCCGGTTATCTCATCAGTGCCTATGGACTGGATTTGGTGGTCGGCTCGCCAGTGCTCGCAGTGGCGGCGGCAAGCGTGTTGTCAGCAAGCGCGTTCGGTACCGCTGTCTCATCGAGATGAGCACGCGGCGCGCCTTACCGCGGTCGTCCGCTGGACCAAAGCCATGAGCACATTGACGAACATGCAATCGGCTTTCTCGCCGCCCGACCTCGCTGCCGACTGGAATTGATCGCGAGCCGCTCTGAGGCGCGGCCCAAGCAAGCTGTCAAACGGAGACATGACTATGAAGTATCTCGAGAATGCCGTTACCGTCATATCAGGCGCTGCGTCGGGCATCGGTGCCGCGTCCAGCCGGCGCCTGGCCGGAGCGGGCGCGCGCATGGTGCTCGGTGACATCGACGAGGGCGGCCTCACGAAGTTGGTGGCCGATATCCAATCCGCGGGTGGCAAGGCCGTCTACAAGGTGACTGATGTTACCCGCGTAGAAGATTTTGAATCGCTCGTCGCGCTAGCGGAGAGCACCTACGGCCCCGTGGACATTCTGGTGAACAACGCCGGCCTGATGCTCTTCTCGTACTGGAACGAGCGCGCGATCGCGGACTGGGATAAGATGATCGATGTCAACCTGCGCGGGTATCTGCACGGCATCGCCGCCGTCCTTCCCACCATGCTCGAGCGCAAGGCGGGTCGCATCCTCAACATCGATTCCGTTGCAGGCCACCGTGCCGGCGAAGCAGGCGGAGTCTATGCCGCGACGAAGTTCTTCATCCAAGGAATGACAGAGAGCCTGCGCAAAGAGGTCGGTGCCTCGCACGGCATCCAGGTTGGAATGGTGAGCCCCGGCGTGATCGATACGGGCTGGCCCCACAAGCTACGCGATGGCAGGGCGAAGGACGTCGCCATCGATCTCTCCAGGCAGGCAATCAAGCCGGAGGCTGTGGCCGAAGCAGTGGTTTTCGCGCTGAACCAGCCGCCAAGCGTCGCGATCAGCGAGGTCATTGTCGCTCCTGTCGATCAGGCCTGGTGAACCCTGCGATTGAAAGGCATTTTGAGCCTTAACCTACTTTCCTCTCCTCTGGCTGAGGTTGATATCCGGCAGGCCTTGAACCGCGGAGATCAGACCGCGGTCATACCGCCATCGACGACTAATTCGGAACCCGTCATGTAGCTCGATCCGTCCGACGCCAAAAACGTGAGCGCCGCCGATACTTCCGAGCACTCTCCGGGTCTTGCCATGAGCGTGCTTCCCAGGATGAGACGCGTCTGCTCCGGATCAGAGAAGTAATTCTCATTGAGGGGCGTCCTGATCGTGCCTGGGTGTACAGAGTTCACTCTGATCCCGTGCTGCCAAAGGTCAACGGCCGCGGCCTTGGTAAGCATGCGAATGGCCCCCTTCGTCGCGCAGTAGCCGGTCATGCCCGGCATGTTCGCCACGATGCCGGACACTGATGACACGTTAATGATCGAACCTCCGCCCGCCCGCTTCATGCTGGGAGCGACCAGCTTGCACCCGAGGAACGCGCCAGTGACGTTCACCTCGTACAGCCTTCGGAAGTCCACGAGGGAAAGCTTTTCAATCGCCTCGCGGATGAATATTCCTGCATTATTGACGAGCACGTTGACATATCCGAAGGAGCGCTCCGCCTGATCAACGACGTTGCTCCACGCCTCCTCGTCAATCACATCGTGTTCGACGAAAATTGCCGTGCCGCCGGACGCTGATATTTCATCAGCAACACGACGACCGCTCTCTGTGTCGACATCGGTTAGGACCACGGCTGCACGTTGCGCCGCAAATTCGCGGGCATGGATCTCGCCCATTCCCTTGCCGGCTCCTGTGACGATAGCAACCTTTCCCACAAGCACTTCAAGTCTCCTCGTTTTGTCCCGTCGCGCTTTCGGCGCGAGTCAAATACCCGTCGTGTTGAGGCACACCGCGTAGATCGACGTGCTAGCCGCCATGAAGAGCCGGTTTTTACGACGCCCCCCAAAGCAAACGTTTGCGCAGGTCTCCGGCAGATGAATCTTTCCGATCAAGGCCCCTTCCGCGGAGTAGCAGCGGACGCCGTCTTCCGCGGGATCCGCCCACCCCATACTGCACCAGACGTTTCCATGAACGTCGACGCGCAGGCCGTCGGTGAAACCGGGAGCGAAGTCGTCGGCGAACACCGCGCCGTTCCTCAAGCGTCCGTCGACCACGTCGAAGACCCGGATATGCGACGGGCCGCCGTCCGTTATTCCGCTGTCGACGACATACAGCTGCGATTCGTCCGGAGATAAAGCCAGGCCATTAGGCCGCACGAAATCGTCCGCGACCACATTGAGCGATCCGGCGGGATCCAGTCGGTAGACCGCCCGGGGAAGCTCGGCTTCCTGCTTGACCCCCTCATAGTCGCTGTCGATGCCGTACCCGGGGTCGGTGAACCACAGCGCGCCATCGGACGCCACAATCACGTCATTTGGCGAGCTGAGCCGTTTTCCTTCGTACCGGTCCGCCAGGACGGTGATGGTCCCGTCCAGCTCTGTGCGAGTAACTCTTCTAAGGTGCTCACAGCTGACAAGGCGTCCATTACGATCGCGGGTATGCCCATTCGCATAATTCGAAGGACTTCGAAATACTCCTAGATGTCCATCCGCCTCAAACCAGCGATAAATACGGTTGTTCGGAATATCGCTGAAGAGAAGACTGCCACTATCCCCGAAGTAGACAGGTCCCTCCACCCATCCAAAGCCTGTTGCGAGACGTTCGATCGGTGCATTTCCGATCTTGTACGTGAACCGTCGATCGAGCGCCTCGACGCCCTCCACGGGGTATCGCAAGCTATTCTCGATTGGGCCTAGGCCAAAACCCACACTTGCCTCCCGCACTCAGGTGTCCCTCGAGCGGCCACCAAACTTGTCGGCGCACACGGCCAACAGAATGATCGCGCCGATCACGACTTGATGCCAGAACGTGTTAACGTTGAGAATATTGAGACCGTTGCGCACGACGGCCATGAGGACCGCCCCAGCAGCAGTTCCCAACAGAGACGCCTTGCCTCCCGCGAGGCTCGTACCCCCCATAACTACCGCTGCGATCACATCCAGTTCATAGCCCTCGCCAGCCTCTGGCATTGCTGCTTCGAGCCGTGAGGTAAGGAGAACGCCTGATAGCGCCGCCAGAAATCCAGTAAGTGCATACACAGCAATCTTGATGAGATCGATTCTTATACCGACCAGCCGCGCCGCTTCTGGATTGCTTCCGATCGACAGCGTGTAACGGCCGAAGCGCGTTTGATAAAGCAGGAAGTAGACCGCTGTAAAAGTCAGAATGGTGACCAACACCGGCATTGGCACGAACCCAACGAATCCCTGGCCGAAGGCCTGGAAGGAAGGATTCGACAAGCCAGTGAGCGGAATGCCCTCCGTGTAGACCATGATCAATCCACGCGTGATGACCATCATCGCCATGGTGACGATGAAGTCAGCTATCTTGACTTTTGCAACCAGAACGCCGTTCACGATGCCGATCAGAGTACCGACAGCCAGGCTCGCGGCGACGCTGACGAACGGATTGAGCCCCCGATTCATCAGGTCCGCAGCAATCAGGCCGGTGAATGCCAACGTCGACCCAACCGAGAGATCAATGCCTCGCATGGCAATGACGAGGGTAGCACCGAAGGCGATAATGGCGACAAAGACCGCCTGCCGCGTGATATCTGTGAGGTTACCTACGCTCAGGAAGCGTGGCGATGCGACTCCAAGTGCCACTATGAGAACGATCAGCGCGATCACGATGCCGCTCGCCCCCCCGGAGAGCCTGAATTTCGATACCGATGTCTTTGCATCCAAGGCCTGAGTCGACATTCTGTTCTCCATTGTTTTTCTCAGGTCCGCTGAATCGAAAGCGAGGCGATGGCTTCTTCGCTTGCGGAAGCCGAGTCCAGTATTCCGACCACCTCGCCTTCAAACATGACCATTATCCGATGACACAACCCCAGCAGCTCGGTGTTGTCAGATGAGACCACGATGATCCCCTTTCCGGTCTGCGCGCTGCTGGCGATTAGCTGGTAAACATCGGCCTTCGCCTTGATGTCGATCCCCCTCGTCGGCTCCTCGAGAAGCAATACGTCAGGCTCGGTGAGCAGCCATCGCGCTAAGAGCACTTTCTGCTGGTTGCCGCCGCTCAGCCGTCCGATCGACTGCTCAGGTCCTTCCGATTTGATACCCATCTTCCGGATGTGGTTGATGCATTGAACACGTTCCGCTCGCCGATCCAGGCGAACACCGCCGAATTTGCTCAAGCTGGAGGCGGTCAAATTCCAGCCGACGCTATGTTCGGCGAAGATGCCCTCCGTCTTGCGCTCAGCCGGAAGAAACGCGATCCCGTTGTTCATCGCGGCCGATATCGAGTCGATCGAGATCGATCGTCCCTTCAGCAGGATTCTGCCAGAGTCCCACACACCATCACCGAACAACGCCCTTAGAAGGCGGCTCTTGCCCGATCCTTCGAGCCCCGCAACGCCTAGAATCTCCCCCTCGTGCAATTCGAAATTGACGTTCTCGAATGCTCCGCGTCGGGATAGACCCTCTACCTTGAGGACAGGATCAGCGCCTGGATCTGTCTTCGTCGGAAATTGCTTTGCCAGCGAGCCGCCGATCATCAAGCCGATCATCTTGTTCACGTCGAGCGTCGATGCCGGCAGGTCGGCGACGCACGCCCCATCGCGCATCACGACGACGCGGTCACAAATTTTCAAGACCTCATCCAGTTTGTGAGACACGTATATGACGGACTTCCCGGCCAGCTTAAGATCGTTAATGATTCTGACGAGGCGTTCTCGTTCGGCTTTCTCAAGCGCCTCGGTCGGCTCGTCCATGATCAGGATCTTTGCGTTTGAGTTCAACGTCCTGGCGATTTCGACGATTTGTCGTTGAGCAAGAGTGAGCGAGCCAACAGGGCAATCGAGATCAATCTCGACGCTAAGCACATCATTCAGGATTCGACGGGCGCAATCCCGCATGGCCTTCTTTCGAAGCGGCACCGTCATGTTCGGAGAATTTCCAATCGACATCTCCCGGCCGATGAAGATGTTTTCAACCGCATCGAGGTCCGGGAACAGACTGAGCTCCTGATAGATAATTCCTATACCTACCCGTTGCGCGTCCGCCGGCTCGCGGATCTCCACCCGCCCCCCATCAACTTCAATCTCGCCCTCGTCACGCACATGGGCCCCAGATAGGATCTTCATCAGGGTCGATTTTCCGGCCCCGTTTTCGCCCACCAATCCCAGCACCTCGCCCTTGGCGAGATTCATCGAAATGCTCGACAGCGCGTTGGTCGCTCCGAAGCGCTTGCCAACGCCTGTGATTTTGAGAGCCAGTTCCGACCGGTTCATTGATGTCGCCCCTTCGTAACAGCAGATGGAGCCACGCTCGAGCGGCGAGCGTGGCTCCTCCTGACCATCTACTTCGTATTCTTGGCGACGTAGATGTAGTCGGCCGGATCAAACGTGCCGATGTTCTTGGCATCGTACGTCTTTGGCGCGACGAAGATCTTCTTGGGGACGCCTTCGCCCTTCATGACGAATCGCTCGACCGCGCGGATGATGTTGCGGCCTTCCTCTTTGGCCCCGGTATCGACGGTGGCTGCGAAATCGCCGACCTTGATCGCGTCGTTGGCTTCCTTCATGTTCTCGTAGCCTACGATCGCAATCTTTCCGTTCAGCTTCCTCGCCTTCAAGGCCTGGAGGCCCCCCAGCGCCATTTCATCGTAGAGCGCAACGAGAATATCCACATCTGGATGCGCGGTGAGCATGTTCTCGGTCACGGTCAGACCTTGCGCGCGCACCCAACCGGCCGGCTGCTTGGCCACAATCTTAAGGTTCGGGTACTTTGAGAGGACTTCATTGAAGCCCTTCATGCGTTGCGCAGTGTGCGGACCGGGCAAGCCCTCAAGGACAGCAATCTTGACCTCTCCCTTGTCCTTATAGTTATCGACAATCCACTGCGCCTGAGCGCGACCACCGTCGCTCTGGTCGTATCCGATATCGCTGACGTAATAAGGGTCGTCCGCGACGGGTGAGTTGAACAGGAACACCGGGATTCCCGCTTCCGTCGCGCGGCGGATCAACGGCTCCAAAGCGCCCTCGTTGTAGAGCGCGACCGCTATCGCGTCGACGCGTTCGTTAATCCAGGCCTCCATCGTGCGGACCTGATCGTCCGTCGCTGATTGGCTCTTCGGCGCTTGCACGAGCAGTTGGATCGTGGAAGGTCCCCCGGCTCTATCGATCTCCTCCTTAACTCCAGCCAGCACACGCTGATAGTACGTATCCATTGCCGTCGGCAGGAAACCGACTTTAAGGGGACGATTGGTCTTCACCTGGGATTTCGCCTCTTTGCCGGTTGGCGGAATCACCTTGTCCATGAGGATTCCTGGAAAAACCGCCCCGTAGTCGGCGGCAAACGCCATACCGGGCATGACGATGGCCACGAGCAACCCCGCCGCCAATGAATTACAGAAAGAACGCTTCATGTTTCCCCTCCAATGCTTGTTTCTGGTGCAACATCTGCTGCCCGCGTGCGCGAGCAACCTCGTCCAGGGCTCCAGTCATTATGGAGCTCTGTTAACGATCAGTCCGCTGAGACGCGCGAGGTCGCGCTAATCTCTGAGATTGCGGAGAATTTCCTTGAGAAGCCGCCAGATAGGCTCGACGGTGGTATGATTGAGACGCTCTCGGGTCGTGTGCACATCGAACGCTTCCGGTCCGATCGAGATCATGTCGATTCCCGGGATCTTCTTGTTGAAAAGACCCAACTCGAGGCTTGAGTGAGATACTTCAACGTGAGGTTTGGCCTTGAACGTATCTTCGAACGCGCGGGTGGCGACCGCCAAAAGCTTTGAGTCCTTGTTGTAGGGCCACTCCGGGCAATCGGCGAAGGTGGTAACCCTGGTCCCACGCCCCATCAGCTCGGCCAGCCGCTCGATACGTTTGAGGATGGCGTAGCGCCGCGAGCTGATCGCGCTCGGAATGGTCGAGAGGATCTCGACTTCCTCGTCGCTTGTCGACAACAGGGCAATGGTGTTCGAACTCTCCACCAGATTCGCGATTGTGAGGCTCATGCTTTGGACGCCGTTGGGCGTCAGCGTGATCGCCTGGACAACCGAATTGGCGGTAACATCCGAAAGGACGCGCTCCACGAGACCGTCGCTCGGCTCCAAACCGACCTCGAGCTTCGGGTCGCTGACGAAGAACTCCTTCTTGATATCTGCGGCGACGTTCCGGACGATCTCGCTCGCACGATCCACATCTGCCTGATGCATAAGCAGGAGTGCTTCGGCGTCTCCCGGAATAACGTACCGATTGACGCCCCCCCTGACCGACGCCAGCCGGACCGGCAGTTCGTCGAGGAGCGCACCGACGACCCGAGCGAGAAGGACGATCGCGTTGGCGCGCTCGAGGTGAATGTCGAACTCCGAGTGGCCGCTGCTCAGTCCCTTCACGAACAGGCGCATCGCCGTCAAGCCGGCCGGCGCTTTCTGCCATTCGACCGGAATCCGGAAGCGCGCCGAGATGTCGCCCGCGCAGCCGGCGAAGAGACTCTTGGGATCGTGCCAGTTGAAATCGATCAACCGCCGGCCCGTCAGACGGGACGCATCGAAGTGTTGAGCGCCTCCCTTTCCGACCTCTTCCTGGACTGTCAGTACGACCTCGAGTGGCGGATGGGGAATGTCCTTGGCGTCGAGCACGGATAGCGCCAACGCCACACCCACCGTGTTATCGGCGCCGAGCGTCGTACCGGTGCCATGGATGAAGTCGCCGTCGATCCGCAGCTTGATGCCCTGCTTCTCGAAATCGTGCTCCACACCTTCATCGCTCTCGCACACGATGTCGGTATGACCGTGGAAGATGAGCGGCGACGCGTTCTCGTATCCGCTCGTTCCCGGCTTCTTGACTAGGATATTGTGGATGTCGTCCTGGTAGCACTCGAGCCCGCGGTCCCGCGCGAACTTTGCGATGTAGTCGCTCACCTGCTTCTCGTTATAGGACCCGCGGGGAATGCGGCTGATCTCTTCGAAGTAGCGAAAGAAGACTTCGGGTTTGAGGTCCGCAAGGACTCCACTCTTATCGGCTCCCACCGAGTGAGCGTCGGGACGTCGATCGTTTACGGTTGTTGTTGCGGTCTGGTGCGCAGACATGAATTCCTCCCAGTGCCGGCGCCGTCGTGCATTGCGGCCGCCCTCATTCTTCCGACGATAAGAAATAGGATCAGCAGATCAAACGAATTGCGCGCTTCATTGAGTGAATTGTCCTCATCCAAATGCCAGTTTCGAGCGGCGAACAAACTTCGATCGAGGGGAGTTACGTTCTACAATCTCCCACGCGCCGACCGTCACCGTCTTTACCGGCGCTAGCATCAGAGAAACGGGTGCTAAACGGTCGGGGCAAAATAGCGTCGGCACCTGCAAAGAAAGCCGGTGTCGAATAAGACTGCCGAGAGATTTTTTAAATGCCGATCTCGCTCGCTACGCCTGGCTTGTCGATAAACATGCGAGAGGTTCGTGGTGGCTTCGACAGCAAACACGCGAACCGCAGGACTCTGATTGGCCTCCTGGAATCTGTTTCCACGCCAAGCAGAATGCCAAATGCCTGAGCGGCCGCCGACAGGCGCATCCGCTATGAGCACGAAAGTCTTCAGTGAGGGGAACACTAAAGCTCCCTAGCTTACGAGGATAGGCCTATGGCCGCGAGCACCAGGATCCTCTGAAAGGGCTACCTGCCGCGCAGGTTTGGACCTACGCTTCCCGTACCGAGCGAACCTGTCAAAGGTGCCCGTCTGCTCATTTGGAGGCTCCGTATGGGCAGACCCAGGGCGACTCGTTCAAGGTCGACAAGCAGACTCGCGTCCGCGCGTCGTGGTACGTAGCCGTCAAAGCCAGGACTTGACGCTGCTAACGATCGCATCCGTCGAAATTCCGTATCGATCGTGAAGCGTAGGCAAGGCGCCAGCCGCTAGGAATTCGTCCGGCAGGCCGATCATGTGGAATGCAGGATGCACACGCTCCCTCATCAGAACAGCGGCGACTGCTTCGCCTAGCCCACCAATGATCGTATGGTTCTCCGCGACGACGACGACTCGCCCCGGCTTTCTACAAGCGGCCACAATGGTCTCGACATCAAGCGGCTTGATGGTCGGCACGTGGAGCACTGACGCGCCAACACGATCTGCTTCAAGTTTTTTTGCTGCTTCTAACGCCCGCATCGTAAGTAGGCCGGAAGAGATGATGAGAACGTCATCCCCGCTTCGCAAGTGCTTCGCTCTTCCAAGTTCGAACTTGTAGCCGTATTCGTCAAGCACGAGCGGCACCTGCCCTCGCAGCAGACGCATATAGACGGGGCCAGGATGCGCCGCCATGGCAGGCACCGCCTGCTCAATTTCCAGAGCATCGCATGGATCGATAACCGTCATGTTCGGCATCGCGCGGAACAGTGCCAGGTCTTCAGCCGCCTGATGACTTGGGCCGTATCCGGATGTGAGCCCTGGCAGCGCGCATGCGATCTTCACGTTCCGATCTTCTTCGGCAATCGTCTGGTGAATGAAATCATAGGCGCGCCGAGAAGCGAACACGGCGTAAGTCGTCACAAACGGCATAAAGCCCTCTGCGGCAAGTCCGGACGCGCCCCCAAACAACAGCTGCTCAGCCATACCCATCTGATAGTAACGGTCCGGAAACTCCTTCGCGAACACATGGAGATCGGTGTATTTGCCGAGGTCAGCCGTCATCCCAACGACTTCGGGACGCCGTCGCGCGAGTTCGATCAAGGCATGGCCGAACGGCGCGGCCCTTGTTGGTTGTCCCTCTGCGGCAATCGAAGCGATCATTGCCGATGTCGTAAGGCGCTGCTTCGACGTAGTGGTGCTTGATGTCACCTTCATGGCTGACTCCCATCCTGCAGCGCTGCGAGTGCCAACTTCCACTCGTTCGCATCGACGCGCATGAAATGATTCCGCTCACGCGCCTCAAGAAACGGCACGCCTTTTCCCATGACCGTGTCGGCGATAATCATTCGCGGCACGGCTCCCTCGTGCGTCTTTGCCGCATCGAATGCCGCAACGACGGCATTGAGATCATTACCGTCCACCCGCTGAACGAACCAGCCGAATGATCGCACTTTGTCGACCAGGGGCTCGAAGCCCATCATTTGGCCGGAAGGGCCATCCGCCTGCTGGTTATTGACGTCGACCACGGCAATGAGATTGTCCAACTTGTAGTGAGCGGCGGACATCATCGCCTCCCACTTCGATCCTTCATCGAGCTCGCCGTCAGAGAACAACGTGTAGACGAAGCGGTCGGATCCTTTTCGCTTCAATCCAAGGCATCGGCCGACCGCGATGGTAAGACCGAGCCCCAGCGAACCGCCCGACATTTCCATCCCCGGCGTGTAGCTTGCCATACCGGACATCGGCAGACGGCTATCATCGAAGCCGTAGGTCTCCAGCTCTGCCTCCGGAACGATGCCCGCCTCGATCAGCGCGGCGTACAGTGCAATTGCATAGTGACCATTGGAGAGAAGGAAGCGGTCGCGCCCTTCCCACTCTGGATCTTCCGGCCGATACCGCATGGCATGGAAGTAAGCCACCGCCAATACGTCAGCGATATCCAGGGCTTGGGCGATGTAGCCCTGCCCCTGCACTTCGCCCATTCGGAGCGCATGGCATCTGATGCGGCGAGCTCGTTCGTGCAGTGAGACGTTGTGGCCTTGAACCGTCATGTCGCCTGATCCTAGTTGTTGCGGAACGCGCGAAACCCGCGCTCCTGTCGAACAGCGAACGAGACGAGGCATACGGCGATCTTCCGTTGCGCACTCGATCTGGGCGCTTCTCCGATTCGCGCGGCTCTTCGGTCCGCGATCGCCAAAGCAATATAAGTCTGGGCAATTACAGCAAAAGAATTAGATCGTCATTTAGGTGATTCTGGTTCATGTATGGCGGCGACGCCGTTGCAAGTTTCGCCCGAAGATCGGCGCGAACCATCCGCACGCCCCGCTTAACATGCGTCAAGCGGGTGACATTATTCTCCGTCTCTGGAGGACTGTTTGTAAGAACGCTGCGTCTCCCGACAACACTTTGGAGATGTGACATGCTGAGAAGATCGTTTTTGCTTGCCGTGAGCGCGCTCGCTCGCGCTATCGACCCCACTCCGCCCAATCCAGAACCGCCGCTCAAATCAGAACCATGCCAGATGCCGCTGGATGATCGGGAGCGACATCTAAAACCAAGGTGAGTTTTGCGTCTTCCATGCCCGAGTTCTCACCGCGCAATCTCGCACTCGCTGCAACCAGACACACAGTTGTTACCTCGCGCGCCTTTAAGATCAGCCCACAGCAAATGACTTCGGCGCTGGTCCTCCGGTCGCCCAATCGAGCAACTCGATCGTATGGACGATCGGTATGTCGGCGCCATCGCCGATCTGCGTGATGCAACCTATGTTTCCTGTCGCGATCAGGTCTGCTTTCACGCGCCGAATGTTTGCCACTTTTCGCACACGCAGTTGTTTCGCGATTTCCGGCTGAAGAATGTTGTAAGTCCCCGCCGATCCGCAGCAGATGTGTCCTTCAGGTATATCCCTGACCGTAAAGCCGGCCTGTTTAAGCAACGCTTTCGGTTCCTCAGTGATCTTTTGACCATGCTGCATCGAACAGGCCGAATGGTAGGCGACGACGAGATCGCGCGCTATGGGTGAGACGTCCAGTTTCATCGGCCAGAGGAATTCGGTGATATCTCGCGCGATTGCCGAAACCCGCCGTGCCTTATCTGCATAGGCGGGATCTTCACGGAGCATGAAGCCGTAATCCTTGATCGTCGTTCCGCATCCAGACGCCGTAGTGATGATCGCGTCGAGGCCCTCGCCATCCATCTCTGCGATCCACGCGTCGATGTTTCTCCTTGCGAATTCGTGTGAATCGCGTTCGTGTCCGAGATGATGGACCAGCGCGCCACAGCACCCCTCACCTCTGGCTTGTACCACCTCGACGCCGTGGCGGGTCAAGAGCCGGACGGCTGCCTCATTGAAGTCGGGGCGTAGTACAGGCTGGGCACAACCGCTGAGAATTGCGACGCGGCCGCGCTTCTCTCCCATTGCCGAAAAAACACCCGGCTTTTGCGTGGCGGATCGAAGCGGCACATGGGCTGGCGCGAGATCGAGCATTGCCGCAAGCCGATCGCCTACATGGGGCAAGCCGGCCAAGATATACTTTAACGGCCGGCCAATTTGCGCCGCAGTGATCGCCGCTCGGAACCGTCTCGGATAGGGAAGAATCATCGCGAGCATGGCCCGGACAAGCCGGTCGTGGAAGGGCCGCCGATATGTCTGTTCTATATAGGCGCGAGCATGATCCACTAGGTGCATGTAGTGCACGCCCGACGGACAGGTAGTCATGCACGACAGGCACGATAGGCAGCGGTCGATGTGCTTGACGACCGGCGTGGTCGCCGGTTTGCTGCCCTCCAGCATGTCCTTGATCTGATAGATGCGGCCGCGAGGGCTGTCGAGCTCGTCGCCAAGCAGCAGATACGTCGGACAGGTGGCGGTGCAGAAGCCGCAATGAACGCAGCTTCGAAGGATCTTTTCCGAAGCCTCTGTTGCGGGATTCCGTAGTTGTTCAGCGGTAAACGTTGTCTGCATCGTTACAGCTCGGGGAACATCCGACCAGGATTGAATATCCCAGCCGGATCGAGAGAGGCCTTCAGCCCGGTCTGAAGCCGCGCAATCGCTTCGACCGGAGGATCAAATACATCGACCGCAGCACGGACGTCTTCGGGTGCGCGCACGAGGGTGGCATGTCCACCGGCCTCACGGGTCGCCGCGCGAATCGTTGCCGCACTGGCGGCACTGGCCGTTGAGCACGCCAGCCAGATCAACCCGCCACCCCAGTCAAAGAACCACCGCGCATCGATAGTCCGAGCAATCCGCGCCGCGACGTCAGCACCTTTGGTCGGTGCCGTTGAGATGCGCCAGATCGCCTTATCGCGAGGCTCAGCGAGGACCGTTGCATCGCGGATCGCCCCCCAGAGATCCCTCCCAGTGTCATCGGCGAGCACCACGGCCGTGCCGAACGCTTTCAAAAGCGACCGCAGCTCACCGAGTCGATATTCTACCGAATCGGGAAACCCCTCGACGCGGATCAAGGTGCGCGCGCCGTCACCGATCTTCGCGGGCAGGTGCGCTGCGCCGCTGATATCGTACGGCGAGCCGAGCGCCGCCGACAGCGCCGCTATGGCGGTCTGGTCGGAGAGGCCCACCAGCCACAATGTTGCTACACGCTGTGGGCTCGGGACGACTTTGAAAGTGACTTCGGTGAGGAAGCCGAGGGTGCCATGCGCGCCGACCATGAGCTTGACGAGGTCAAGGCCCGTCACGTTCTTCATGACACGACCGCCGGACTTGATCGCCTCGCCGCGCCCATTGACGAACCGCACCCCGAGAGCACTATCGCGGGCTGACCCGCCAGCGATTCGGCGCGGTCCTGAAAGGTTCATGGCGGCGACCGCTCCGATCGTCGGTTCACCGTCGCTGCCCAGCAGTGGGCGGTAGTCGAGAGGTTCGAAGGCGAGCTCTTGCCGATGCTCCGCGAGCAGCCGAACGATCCCACTGAGAGGGGCGCCAGGCTCGGCGGAAATCACGAATTCTGCTGGCTCATAGAGCGTGACTTTTGTCATTTGCGATGACGAGAGGGTCAACTCGAATTGCGGCGGCCTGCCGAACGCGCGCTTCGTCCCACTGCCCTGAATCGCCAGTGGAGTGCGCTGCGCCGCAGCTTCTGCGACGATTGCGCAGGCCTCAGCCTCAGACGTTGGATTATGGCGCGTCATATGGACACAACTCCCTCCCGATGCCGGTGTCGCACGCGTAGCTACGCGGTTAACCGGTTGTCGAGCGGGAACACTTTTGCGGGATTGAGCAACCATGCAGGATCGAAGACAGCTCGCACGCGCATCTGCTGCCACAGATCGCGTTCTTCGAACTGGAAGCGCATCAAATCGCGTTTCTCGATCCCGACCCCGTGTTCGCCGGTCAGGCAGCCGCCCACTTCCACGCAGTATTTCAGGATGTCTTCGCCAGCGGCTTCCGCCTTCGCCTGCTCGGCCGGATCGTTAACATCATAAAGAATCAGCGGATGCATGTTGCCGTCGCCCGCATGAAATACATTTGCGACGCGCAGGCCGTAGGACGCGACAATCTCGCCTGTGCGTTTCAAGACGTTCGACAGCTGACCAAGCGGCACTGTACCGTCCATGCAGATGTAGTCGGCAACACGCCCTGTTGCTCCGAAAGCGGACTTGCGTCCTTTCCAAATTGCCGCGGCTTCCGCTGCGGAGTGGCTCTCCTTGATGTGACGGACATTGTGCTTCCGCGCGATTCCGACGATCCGCGCGAGCATGGCTTCCATCTCACGGTCGGAGCCCTCCACCTCGATAATCAGAAGAGCGCCGACGTCGAGCGGGTAACCCGCCTTGGCAAATCCCTCCACGATCTCGATCGTCTGTTTATCCATGAACTCAATGGCCACCGGGACGATGCCTGCACCCATGATTGCCGCGACACAGGCCCCCGCTTCCTCGCTCGTATCGAAGCCGAATAGGACGGGCTTGGCGCCCTCCGCGGCACGACGAATCCGCACGACCGCTTCGGTAACGACGCCGAGCTGGCCTTCCGATCCAACGATAAGACCGAGGAGGTCGTAGCCTGGGCTGTCGAGGTGCTCTCCGCCGATCTCAACTATCGTTCCGTCGAGCAAGACAAGTGTCACGCCAAGGATGTTGTTCGTGGTCACGCCGTATTTCAGGCAATGCGCCCCGCCCGAATTCATCCCGATGTTGCCGGCGATGGTGCAGGCGAGCTGGCTCGACGGGTCGGGCGCATAGAAAAAGCCTTCATGCGCAACTGCCTGGCTCACCGCAAGGTTGGTAACGCCCGCCTGCACTCGGGCGGTCCGGTTCCCGAAATTGACATCCAAGATCCGGTTCATCTTCGATACGCCGAGAACGATCGCATCCTCCTGCGGAATCGCCCCGCCCGCGAGCGACGTTCCGGCGCCCCGCGGAACAACCTTCACCTGATTTTGCGCACAGAACTTCAGGACGGCCGACACTTCCGAGGTGGTCGACGGAAGCACGACCGCGAGCGGCATGCGCCGATAGGCAGTAAGGGCGTCGGTCTCGAAGGCGCGGCGTTCGTCTTCGGAGACGATGAGCGCCTCCGGGGCAACGAGTTGGCCAAGGCCGGTCAGAATTTCGCCGCGGCGGCCGAGCACGGCCTCGTCAGGTATTGGGAATGCAATCGGCATGGCTCTTCCTTCACTCCGCCCGGCAGAATGGGCCTTGTGCCACCAGCCAGACCAGATCCGCGCTTTTCAGGTTAGGTAGCATCCTTCGTTTCCCCGACCACCCGCCATGAGAGCGAGTAAATGCGCTGGTCGGATGCGAGCGACCACGCATCCAATTGACCCGCAGCGCGCCAGCTTCCAACTGCTTTTCCTTGGCATGCCTCTTAGTGCGAAACGTAGAAGCCGCCACTAAGCGCGATGAGAGTGCATAATTTCCAACGACCAGTTGTAAGGGCGATGTGAGTTAAGCTTAGAGACGCTCAAGGCACCGTCATGACGCGGATGTTGTTCGTGGTACCGGCCTGCGCGAATGGGATTCCAGCGACGATCACTACCGTGTCCATGCGTTTAGCGAACTGCTCGCCGACCGCGGTAGAGACGGCCCGAGACACCATCTCCTCGTAGTCGTTCACGTCGGTTGACGACACACTGTGCGCACCCCAGAGCAAACAAAGCCGGCGCGCAGTGTTCATACTTGGAGTCACTGCAAGAACAGGCACATCCGGACGGCGACGGGCAATGCGAGCTGCGGTCGTGCCTCCAGATGTGTAGACGACGATCGCAGAGGCATGGATCGCAGATGCTAATCCCGCAGCCGCCGCGGCCACCGCGTGAGGGGCCGTCTGCTCCTCCTCCGGGCGCAAAGCATCGAGGATAGAACGATACATATTGTGACGTTCTGTGCTGCGGATGATGCTGTCCATCATCTCCACTGCTTCACGCGGGTAGCGGCCTACGGCAGACTCCGCGGACAGCATTACCGCGTCGGCTCCATCGTAGATGGCCGTCGCTACATCCGATGCCTCCGCGCGGGTCGGAGTCGGCGAAGCGACCATGGAATCGAGCATCTGCGTGGCCACGATTACCGGCTTTACTGCCAATCGACAGGCCCGTACCAATTCCTTTTGTCGGCCAGGAACGTCTTGATGAGGAATCTCGACGCCAAGATCGCCTCGCGCCACCATGACCGCGTCGGACAGATTTATGATGTCATCAATTCGATCGAGCGCCGCCGGCTTCTCGATCTTCGCGACGAGGGCTGCCCGATCCCCGATCAGTCCCCTCGCCTCAATGAGATCTCCCGGCCGCTGCACGAACGATAGCGCCACCCAATCGACGCCCAGTCGAAGACCGAAATCGAGATCTCCACGGTCTTTCGGAGTAAGTGGCGACAGATCGAGGATCGTCCCCGGCAGGTTAACTCCTTTGTGGTTGGAGAGCTTTCCGCCGATGATCACCTCGGCTTCAAGGCTCTCGCGGTCGAGCGATTTGACGCGAACTCGCAGCCGTCCATCGTCGATCAAGAGATCGTGCCCCGGCGCTGCCGCCGCAAACACCTCCGGATGCGGCAATGGGATTGCATCCCGATCACCTTCGGTGCCTTCCTGAACGAACCGAACGGTCTCGCCCGCCAGCAGCGTCAGGCTCCCCTCGCGCAACGTACCGATCCGAATCTTGGGTCCCTGGAGGTCGAGCAGAATACCGATCGGCCTGCCCATCTCGATCTCCAGAGCTCGGATCGCGGCGTGAACCTTGGCATGGTCCTGCTTCGCACCGTGGCTGAAGTTGAGACGAAACGTATCGACTCCAGCCTCGAACAACTTTCGAAGCATCTCTGGTTCGCAGCATGCCGGTCCAACGGTTGCTACGATCTTTGCTCGGCGGTTTCGGCGCACGTCAGTAATCTCTCCATCGGCAAATCAGGACCGCTCCCGGACGAAGCGGTTCCCCAAGGTGTCTCAATCTCCGGCTATCGCGGAGGCGTCTTGTCAGGTCCGAACATCAAGCCGGCCTCGCGGAACCCTCCGTCGACGTTCAATGTGTGGCCGTGAACGTATCGGCTCTCGTCCGACGACAGGAAAACCGCGGCATCGGCAATTTCCTCCGGAAGCCCATAGCGGCTCATTGGGATGAGATATTCATAGGCTTTCCGCGTCGCCGGGTCGTGTGCCGTCTTGGCCATCTCGGTTTCGATCGCTCCTGGAGCAATGTTGTTGACATTGATCCGGTGCTGCGCGAGCTCGACCGCCATAACCTTCGTGAGCAATTCCAGCCCGGCTTTGGCGGCGCCATATGCGCCTCGTCCGTTTCCACCGCGCTGTCCCGAAAGCGAAGCAATGTTGATGATCTTTCCGCCGCGGCCCTGATTTACCATCTGGCGCGCAACCGCCTGCGCTACAATGAATGCACCGGTCAAATTGATCGAGATCATTCGTTCCCAATCCTCGAGCTTGATATCGAGGAAGGGTGTATTGCCACCGATGCCGGCATTGTTGATCAGAATGTCCAATCCGCCGCACTGCTGGACGATTTCATCCAACAACTCGGTCACAGACTCCTGGTTCGCTACATCCACCTTCAAGCCGAGATGCTCGCGACTTGCGTTTTCGAGCATCAACGCCGATGTTTTCGCGCCATCCACGTTGAGGTCCGCGATGACAATGCGAGCCCCTTCTCGCGCCAACGCCTTGGAGATCGCGAGGCCGATACCGCGCGCGCCACCGGTGACGAGCGCCACCTTCTTGTTCAATCTCATATCAATCTAACTCCCGCTTCGTCGTCTCAGGTTAACTTTCCGGTGGTCCGCTCAAGCGTTGTCCACAGTTCCTCGCCGTACTTTGCACGCCATTCTTTGTAGAACCCGGCAGCGCGAAGCGCTTCCCGGAAGGCTGCGACGTCCGGCTCGTTGAATATGAGGCCCTTCTTGGACAGATCTCCCCGTAGGGATGTCGCGAGCGTTGCCATATCCTTTCTCTCAGCCATCGCGGCATCATTGATTGCAGTAGCGATGATCTTGCGGAGATCCTCGGGAATAGCTTCCCAGTTCCGCTTATTTGCGACGCAGAAGAAGGCGTCCCACATGTGGCCGGTCAAAGCGCAGTATTTCTGCACTTCGAACAGATTCGCGGTGAAGATATTCGCCAACGAATTTTCCTGACCGTCGACGATCTTGGTCTGCAGCGCGGAATACAGTTCGCTGTAGTTGATCGTTGTCGGTGCGGCACCAAAGGCCTGGAACATCGACGTCCAGAGCGCGCCGACCGGCACGCGGATCTTGACGCCCTTCAGATCGGCGGGGGTGTTGATCTGCTTCGTGCTTGTGGTGATGTTGCGGAATCCGTTATCCCACATCTTGCCTACGGGTACGAGATTCGCTTTTCCGATAGCAAGCCGCAACGCATCACCGAGCTCTCCATCCATCGCCTTCCAGACGGCATCATAGTCGGGGAAGATAAAGCCCAATCCGTAAATCGATGCCGACGGGACGATCGTCGAGAGAACATTGATCCCGGAATTGAGGAACAGATCGAGCCCGCCGGCGCGCAGTTGCGACAGCATGTCGGTGTCGCCGCCGAGCTGGTTGTTGGGAAACACGTTGATTTCCACCCGTCCCTTCGTTTCCGTCAATACGCGTTCAGCCGCCTCTCTGGCGCGCGCCGTAATCGGATGAGACTCGGCGAGATTGAAACCCCAGCGAAGCCGGAACTCCGCGGCCGCCCGAGCACTTTTAACAGGGTATCCAACGCTAGTGGCCAGAGCTGCTGCCGTGGTCCCCTGAAGAAACGTCCTGCGATTGAAAGTCCGTTTCATCGCTTCCCTCCATTCTCTACGTGGTTTGTACTCTTATGCGTCTGGGCATCAGCCCTTACAGGAATCCCGTCGATATCCACGGGACCAGCGCCACGATCGCGAGCCCGATCAACAGGGCCGCCATGTAACCCACGATGGGTCTCATTCCAGCGTCCGGGCTTACCCTGCTGATCGCGCAAGCTGCGTAGTAGCCAACGCCGAATGGCGGTGCGAACAACCCGACGCCCATCGCCAATATGACGACCATCGAATAGTGCACGAGATCGATTCCGAGCGCTTGAGCGATCGGGAAAAGCAGCGGCCCGAAGAGAACGATCGCGGGAATGCCCTCGAGCACACTGCCCAGTACGACGAAGGCCACGATGGACACCGCCATGAAACTCATTGACCCGCCTGGCAGCTGCTTCATCGCCACGGCGAGCGAGCGCGAGAATCCCGATTGCGTCAAACTCCATGCCATCGACGTCGCGGTGCCGATGATGAACAGAATTGCGCCGGACAAGCTGGCGGTCTCGACCAGCATAGGCTTGATACGCCGCCAGTCGAATTGCCTGTAGAACAGAGCTCCGACGACGATCGCATAGAATATGCCGATCGTGGACACCTCGGTCGCGGTCGCCACGCCTTCGATGACGGCAGAGCGAATGACGAATGGCAATGCGATTGCCGGCACGGCGACCAAAAATGTCTTGCCGATCTCCTTGGCGGAGGCACGACGGGCGAGGCTGCGGTCCTCGTTGCGGTACCTCCACGCGATGACGCAACAGAGCGTGATCGCCAGGATGACGCCAGGTAGCAGGCCTCCGGTGAACAAGGCCGCGATCGAGACACCCGTAACCGACCCGATCGTGATGAGGACGATGCTGGGGGGAATTGTCTCGGTCTGGGCGCCTGTTGCCGCGAGCAACGCGACGAGGTCTCCCTCCTTGGCGCCGCGGCGCTTCATCTCGGGGAAAAGAACAGGCGCAACTGCCGCCATGTCCGCGGCTTTCGATCCCGAGATGCCGGATACGAGGTACATCGCTCCGACGAGGACGTACAATAGTCCACCACGCACATGACCCAACAGGCTGGCAAGGAAAGAAACCATGGCCCGCGCCATGCCTGTCATTTCGATGAGCTGGCCGAGGAATACAAACAGAGGAACCGAAAGCAGGATCAGGTGGCTGACGCCCTCATCAATGCGGCCCACGATGATAAGCGGCGGCGTCCTCGTAGTGAGCATGAGATAGCCGAACGTCGCCAGACCGAACGAAAAGGCGATCGGCACGCCAGTGAATACAGCGCACGCCACCACCACGACGAAGAAGATGAAAAGATTGATGTTGCCAAGCGGCCCAAATAGCGGCTGGAGCAACCAAAACAGGCCCACAATGAACGCGACGGTGCCGAGCGAAGAAAAGATCAATTTCGTATCAGCGAGGCGAACGAGCCGAAGCAGCGCAAATATGACCATCAACCCGAAGCCAACGGGTGCAGCGGTGGCGCGCCAAGCATTGGAGAGGTCCATCGCCGGCGTCCTGACGATCGCTTCCTCGATGGCGTACTCGAGCGTGGCTGGGAATAGCAGGACGACCAGTCCGAGCGATGCCGCCAATGCGATTGCGTCTAGTTGCGCTCGCATCCGCGGCGATACGAAAGCGAACAGGGCCGTCATCCGCATGTGCTCGCCCCGTCGCAACGCGATGGCAGAGCCCAGCATCACGAGCCAGAGAAACAGCATGGACGCGAGTTCGTCCGACCAAATGATCGGCTTGAGGAAGATGTAGCGCGCCAGAACTCCGGCAAACAGCAGCAGGATCTCCGCGGCGAGCAGTATGGAGACGCACACCTCGAGCAGTCGACCGATCACTCGGTCGACGCCGTCCGCAGCAGCAAGCGCGACGTTCTTGCTTGAGTTCTCCATGACTTTCGGCAGAGCCGCGCACGACATGGCGTCGCTCGCACCATCGTGCGTAACCACGCCGCCCGAGGGCATCGATGGGACACTCATGGCGTCCTCCCTGTTTCGCTTTTGTTAGACTTTGCCTAGCCACCCGTGTTCGAAGAACTTTTCTTCGCCGAGTTGACCGCCTTTGAACGCTATCTGAAGTCCGTCCAACCGGCCGCGTGTCGCCCTGGCTCTGCAGAGCGGAACGCCTGGACTTATGCGGGCCGCAATTTCGAGGGCGTCAATGTCCAGCAACTGCGCGACTTGGCTCGACGTGTCGCCGCCCGACAGCAGCAATCTCTTCAAAGGTACCACATCGAGGATGTCACTGACGAGCTGTCCGAGCTTGCGGCCGAGATCACGGCCGCCTTCATGCTTGGCGAGCTCGCGAGACATTCCGCCGCCGACGAGCTTCTCGATCATCTTTCCGATCCGCGGATCATCCGGACCGCGGGCCGTATGCAATATGACGCTACGCCCTTCCTTCAGAAGAGAAGTGGCGCTTTGGACGACTTGGGTCGCGATGGCGCCATGCTTGTCGGGATCAAGCAAGCCGGCTGCATCAAGAGGAACTTCGGCAAAACCGGCCCGTACGGCTGCGTCGATCTGCAAGGCCGTCAGCGAGGAAGCACTGCCGGACACGGCAAGCACTTGGTCAACCGGGGACGGGTTACCATAGTTTTCAGACGGCGGAGGAATTATCCCGGCCTCACGCCACCATTGCATCAAAGCATATTCCACACCCGACGGGCCGACTACAAATGCGCTTCGATTCCCGGCCGCGCGATCGGCGAGCAGTCGGCCGACCTGCGTAAGTTGCGACGCATTCGCGGAATCCAGCAATATCGCATCGGGCGCAGATTTCGTCAGTTCTGCGAACCGGTCGGCGGCCCGCGCATAATCCTGATCAAGGAAGGGCAACGTGAGTTTTTCGAACTTGAGTGCTGCCTGCCGCCCGATATGGACGGCCAGATCGCTTTCCTTCATCGGCGTCACGGGATGAACGCTCATGATCGGGTGACGGTCGATCCTGTAGATGTTCCCATCCGTCCCGGATCGGGCAAATAGATTGCCGAAGAGGCAGTATCGTTGCAGCGAAGGCGTTCCGCCGACGATCGGGATCGGATCGTTACCGAACACGGACTTCGCGATCTCGATCACCCGGCCGATGCTGCCGATCTCGGGCGAGCTGTCGAAAGTTGAGCACACCTTGTAGTGCACAATTGGTGCTCCAAGCGATGCAAGGTATCGGAAATCTCCCGGCAGGCGCTCAGTCATCTCCGCGGACGACATGCCGCGGCTTACTCCCGCGAGGCCGACAACCTCTAGGTCGCCGAAATGCTGCAAGACGTCCGGCGTCGGGGGACGTAGAAACAGTGCCGCACGTAGCCCGGCGAAGGCCACGGCCTCAAGGGCGTCAGTCGATCCTGTGAAATCGTCGCCGTAGAAGGCAAGCCGATATCGACCTTGCGTCACGACGCGCCTCCGAACTTGGAAATAGCGAGCTGCAATGGTCGATGGGATTTGGCGTATTCTGTTACTGGCACGCCTTGAACTGCGGCTTCCCAGGCCTGGCGCAGGCTCATGACACCGTCAGCAATGCCACCTGGATGGCCCATGATGCCACCTCCTGCCAAATGCATCAGATCGATGGCTCCAAGCCGCGCAAACGTGTCACCGGCTTGTCCTGCCCATTGTCCCGACGAGAAGACCGGCATCATCGGCTTGACGCCTGAAAAGGCCGCCAGACAAGACCTGGCCGAAGCAATGACCGAATCATCCGGCTCCCAGAATTTGCTCCTCAGGCCGTTGACATGCAGATGATCGATACCGGTCAGGCGCCATAGCTTTTGAAACGCGGCAAAGTCGAAGCCGAGCCATGGGTGGCGTGTAAACAGGCCCCAGCCGTTGCGGTGACCGTGGATCGGTAGATTAGTGTATGTTCGCAGATGTTCAATTGCCGAAAAGCCGCACCAGTTCACACTCACCATCACGCACGTGCCGCCGGCTTCCAGAACCAGGTCGTGGCGACGTCGCATGTCGTCGATCGAGCCACTGATGTTGATTGCGTACATCGGCTTTCGACCCAACCGATCGGCATGCCGTTCGATGACCGGCAACACTGCCTTCAGGCGCTCCTCAAAGGGCGCATACGGCGGATCCGCGATCAGCTCGTCGTCTTTGAGAAAGTCTATGCCCGCTTCGCAAATCTTGTCGACGAGCGCGGCGGTCTCGGACGGAGACATGCCAATGCTGGGTTTCAGGATCGTGCCAATCATTGGCCGATCAAACACTCCGGCCAAACGTCGGGTGCCTTCGACACCGAACTTCGGACCCGGAAAGCCCGCGGCGTAGCTGACGGGCATCTTGATGTCGAGGAGCCGGAGGCCCGTCGTCTCGCCCAGCTCGAACAGATTGCCCGCAATGGTCGCCAAGAGCGTCGGGATATTGCAGCCTACATTGTCAATCGGAAATGCGATTTCGATCTCGCCGCGATGAAACGCTTTTGGACGATCGTTTTTCTCGAAGAAGGAACTGCGCAGAGTCGGGCTATCGACAGGCGGAAGCTCGGTTACGCTAATCACCCGGGCTCGCGATCGCTTCTTGAGCTCATCGGTTTCCCCGGGTAACGCAAGAAACGTCCCGCTCGACTGCTCCCCGGCAATGACTTCCGCTGCCCTCGCCACGCTATCGCCGGTCTCGACGAGATATCGGGCGGTAAACTCGGATCGCGGACTATCGCTGCGCATGGTACGCCCTGTCGAGGTTTGCTGCGTTTCTTCCGAAAGTTCGTCTCTTTCATCCGGACGGCCTACAGGACCCGTATGATGGACGGGCACATCTGACCTTGAGTACACCGCGGCAGCAAACGATATTGATGAAGCAAGGTGTGAGAAAAACTCACATCGCGCGATCTACGGATCCGACACCGCTCGGGGCTTCGAAGGATTGAACTAGGCGTCCACACTGCTCAAGGCTGCACACATCTTCGCGGTGGTGGACATCTCGCGCGTGAGCCAATGGGAAACCGCCCTACTTTCAGGACGGGTCGCCACGTGAGGAGCGGTCCAAAGCATCAACCTTCGCTTGCCGGGGATGCTGCCGAATGGAGCGACCAGCCTTCCACTGTTGATTTCCTCGAGGACAAACATCGTCGGGACTAGCGCCAAGCCAAGGCCGCACAGCGCGGCCTGGATTAGCAAATAGAAGTGTTCGTAGGATTCTTGAATGTGGACATCTTGCCGCAGCCCCAACTCGTCGAGCCAATCCGACCAGGCCTCCGGACGCGTCCGCGTACCCAACAGACGGCAGCTCGCGATGTCGCCGGGCTTTTGGAGCCTGTTCGCCTTCGCATAGGAAGTCGCACAAACGGGGGAAATCCACTCCCGCGCAAGCTCTTTAATGACAACATCCTTGGGTGGCGCGATGGTGCTGGAACGTATCGCGATACTCACCTTATCGCGGATGAAATCCACCTGATCGTAGTTCATATTGAACTGAAGATCGATGTTCTTATTCGCTTCGTGAAACGCCGCGAGGCGGGGAATTAGCCAATACATCATGATGGTCGCCGAACATGAAACTGTCAGCGGTCCAGGCAATATCTGCTCGACACTACCATCTATAAGATTGAATGCAGCGGTGAGGCCTTCAGCCAGGCGACTCCCCTCAGGGGTCGGGTCTGTCGAGGAGGACGTTCGCACCAAGAGCGGAACGCCAAGCAATTCTTCGAGCGATCGAATATGGCGGCTGATCGCCCCATGAGTCACCGATAACTCGAGCGAAGCCGCAGTCATGCTGCGCAACCGCGCCGTTGCTTCGAAAGCGCGTAGTGCATTGAGCGAAGGCTTTGGACGCGCCATTCGTCCCCTCAAAATGACATTCTAGCGGCTGTGAGCTTTTATCACAAGGTCGGCGTTAAAAGTCGTTTGGGGGTTCTGCGCCCGAGTCTTAAGCTCGGGCAACGCTCGATCGTGGCTGGCCCAACCCACTACGGACGGCCTTGAAGTCCGCCTGCTCGTTGGCATGAGGCATCAAAAATGACGCACAAGAAGATGATCGTCGAAGCTCGCGTGAACGAATACGCGATGCGGGATGGAAACCCGAATGTGCCATGGACGGCGGATGAAATCGCCGAAACCGCGGCCCGCTGTCGCGAGGCCGGCGCGTCGATCCTGCATTTTCACGCCAGAGCTGATGATGGCGCGCCCCTGCACACGGCTGAGAAGAACGCCGAGATCATTCGCAAGGTCAGGCAGAAATGCGACATACTGATCCTGCCGACGCTTGGCTTCTTTGCCAACGACACTGACCCGAACGCGCGCATCAACTGCATTCTAGAGCTTGCCAAAAGCCCGGAGACGAAACCCGATATTGTCCCAATCGATACCGGAAGCAGCAACCTCGACGCGTTCGATCGCGACAAGCTCGTGTTCGAGCATTCCGACCGCATCTATGAAAACCGAACGTCCGCCGTGGAGCACTATTTCCGCTCTCTCAAATCTGCCGGCATAAAGCCGAAGATGACCTGCTGGTCGATCGGGTTCGTCCGACGCGCGATAGCGTTCATGGAAATGGGGCTTGTAGCAACGCCGGGCTACTTCTTGCTCAACATGACCGACGGTCCCTATCTCACTGGTCATCCCGGCACGCTCGAAGGGCTGGACGCATTCTTGCCGTTCTTACCAAAGCACGTTCGCCACAGTTGGACGGCCAACATCGTTGGCGGCAACTTGCTGTCCATGTGCGAAGGCGTAGCCAGGCGCGGCGGCAACATCGCCCCGGGGATCGGGGACTATCCCTACATCGAATACGGCTGTCCGACTAACGAGGAGCTCGTCCGTCGGACATGCGTCATCGCAAGGGGCTGCGGCCGCGAAATTGCGTCTCCTGACGACGTCCGGGAGATGCTTGAGATTTCTTGAAGCTGTCCTGTCTTCAGCCGCTGACCACTGACCCGAAGCGAACGACCAGCCTCGCTCCACTCTTCGGAGGGCTCTCCCTGACTGTGCCGGGATCTCATAGATCCCGGCACTTTTTTCCGTATTTGCTTCTGATCTGCCGAGCGCTTCCCTTGACGTGGGATTCGGTTTATTTCACTTCAAGCCGACAACTCTGTGAGGCACATAGCGCTCTTCTAGCCGCGCAATTTCCTCTGACGTCAGCTTTAGACCTAAGGCTGCGATTGCATCATCCAAGTGCTGAGGCTTCGTTGCGCCGATGATCGGCGCCGTTATGCCATCTTTTCCGGCCACCCAGGCGAGAGCTATATGCGCTGGTGCTACCCGACGCTCCGTTGCGATGTCAGACAGCACGTCCACAATACTCCGGTCGGCCGCTTCGGCGTGTCCATAGAACTGCGACGTTACGTTGTCCGTCTCGGAACGGGCACTTTTCTCAGTCCAGGGGCGGGTAAGGCGCCCGCGAGCCAGCGGACTAAAGGCGATTACACCAACGCCCTCGTCGCGACAGAGCGGCAGCATCTCTCGTTCCTCCTCCCGATAGAGGAGATTTAGGTGACATTGCATCGACACGAAGCGTGCCCAAGAGTTCACGTCGGCCCGATAGAGAGCTTTGGCAAACTGCCAAGCATAAGTGTTGCTGGCACCGATGTAACGGACCTTACCGCTGCGCACGAGATCGTTCAATGCTTCGAGCGTTTCATCGATCGGCGTGTCGTTGTCCCAAAAGTGGATCTGGTAAAGATCGATATAGTCGGTGCCGAGCCTCCGGAGACTGGCCTCCGCTTCGGCAAGAATTGCCTTTCGCGAAAGACCCGCCCCATTTGGCCCCTGCCGCATACGGCCGTAGACCTTCGTAGCGATCACGATCTCGTCTCGCGGCACAATTTCCTTTAGAATTTTGCCGACGATCTCCTCGCTCGTACCGTCCGAGTAAACGTTGGCCGTATCGAAGCAATTGATGCCGCAGTCGAGGGCCTTCTGTATGAACGGCCGGCTCTCGCTTTCACCGAGCGTCCAAGGATGATTCCCTCGCTCTCCCACTCCGTAGCTCATACAACCCAGTACGATCCGCGAGATCTTGAGGCCCGAGCGGCCCAAACGCATGTAATCCATGAGCGATACCCTCGCTGGCTTGCCAGCCCCTGAGCCGTTTCAAAGTGTCGCGATGTCGGTGATTCGAAGTCCCCGATCACTCACCCTAGACGGGAAGTGGTCCTTGAGCTTTTCCTCGTGGACGGGTACGAGCCTCAGCATGTCGCCGCCGACGCTGGCGAGCATCTCTTCCGCCGTGAGAATTAGATTGGTCTGGCTTCCCGTCGCAAGTCCTGGCGGCACGAAGCATGGATCATTCCGATCGCCTCCGTGCAGGTTTTCGTATGTGTAGACGACGTCTCCGGTAAGGACCCATCGGTCCTCGATGCTTCCGCCGTTGCGGACCACCACGTACTGCGAACCTGCCGTGTGCGTGTCGAAGGCTGGAAGAAGATCGATATTCGGCAGGACGTCGTGCGACGCACCGTCCAGCACGAGCAGCCGATTCTTCAGTCCGAGATCCACGAGCTTCAAGATATCGGCAGGATTGATGCCGCCGAGGAGGGAACGAAAACGGCGCCCCTTTGTCATGGCCCAGACCCAGCTTTCGATCTCGCGCTTCTGGATGTAGAACTTAGCGTTCGGGAAGTAGTCCAGCCCGCCCATGTGGTCGAAATGAGCGTGTGTGAGGAACACGTGCTGCACATCTTCGGGACGAATGCCGACGGCCCCCAGGACCTGAGAAGGTGGGGTCCAGCCTGTGACGCCGATCGAATTGGCGATCTCGCCTCCGAAATCCGACTGATCATAACCAGTGTCAACCAACGCGACCGTGTCGCTGCTGCGCAGGAGCACATAGGCAAACGGCAGGTTCATGCTTCCACTGTTGTGCCGCCCGTATAACACCCCACTTATCGGATGCTGGGGGCTCGCTGCGTATTCGAGCACAGTGATGGCATATCTCGTCATTCGGAGGCTCCAATCAGAGGATCAGCACCAAGCTTAAGGTGGCCACAACACTGCCGCAGGTCGATCAAGCCGCCGCTGGCGATCGGGCTCGCCCGCCGCAGATGGCCCCAGGCCTTTGACAGCAAGCTCGTCTCGCTCGTGCGCCGATGCAGTGCCAGGGCCGCTCGCGGCGGCAGCAGCAGATGTGCCGCCTGCTTCACGTGGTAATGCTCATGCCGCCGCTGCAGCGGGACCCGAACCGCTGCAAGAACATCGTACACATGATCCGGATCGCCGGCGTCAGGCTTGCTTTCGTCCTCCAGATGTGACGTCCCGATGAAGTTCGCGAGAAGACGAACAGAGCGATCAGTTACGACATCGCGCAGATAGCGGACGACCGGCCCGATGACAATGTCGTATTCGGCGACCGCTGAACCCGTTGCAATCCCCTCTAAGGGATCGTCGGCACGGAACTGTGCGCCCAGAAATCCGCTCACGAGGATCGCCCGTCTTCAGGAACCGGAGCATTCGATGGGATCAGGTTGAAGTTCCTCAAGTCCTGCCAGAGAGCAGCGGGTATCCGCGCCGAGACGGCGTGGACGTTCTGGGTAACCTCGCTTGTCGACTTCGCGCCCTGAACCACGGTGGCGACGGCGGGATGCGCTTGCACGAACTGGGTCGCGACGGTCGGTAGATCAACACCGTGTCGTTCGCAAACTTTCTCGACTGAACGGACGCGCTCCAGGATAGCGCTGGGGACCTGCTGGTAGTCATAGGTCGAGGCCACCGCCTTCGATCCAGCGGCTAAGATGCCCGAATTGTAGATGCCGCCCGCAATTACAGAGACATTTCGAGACTGAAGCTCATCAAAATGCCCATCGAGCGGTGCATGGTTGAGAAGCGTATATCGACCCGCGATCAAAGCGCAGTCAATCGGGAATTCGCGCGCGACTCCAACGACGGATTCGGTCTCATTTACCCCCAACCCTACCGCACCGATAGCACCCGAACTCTTCAGCACGTCGAGGGCACGGTATCCGCTCTCACGGAGTTGGTTCCAGTAATATTCTGCTTGATCGCCGTGCCATGCGCGCCCGACGTCATGGACCAGAAGCACATCGATATAATCTAGGCCCAAACGCTGCTGACTATCCTCGAACGAGCGCATCACACCGTCGTACGTGTAGTCATAGGTGTCTCTAAACGGGTAAGGATCAACCCATTCGATGCCGTACACCGTGTCGAGCTTCGGTGTTCGGCTCGCGGGCTTGAGCACGCGGCCGCACTTCGTACTCACGACGACCTGATCGCGAACGCGGAGGTCCCGGAGAGCACGGCCAAGGAAATGCTCTGCCTTTCCGAGACCATACATCGGCGCGCAATCGAAATAGCGGACCCCGAGATCGAAGGCTCCCTTGACGACAGCTTCGAATTCGGAATAGGGCACTCCGACATTGAATCCCGAAAGAGGCACCGTCCCGAGCCCCGCGGATGTGACGGACACTTTAGTGCAGCCGAGAGTTCGTCTTTCGAGCGGAATCATCGCTCTTCTCCTTGCTTGTCTTGGATCATTCAGCTGGACAGAGCCATGGAGCCCTGGTCCGGCAGTGGGGCTTCTCTGGGAATCAGACCTTCGCTCTTCAGCTCCATCCAGAAGGCCTGAGGAATTGGCGCCGATATGGAGGCGACGTTCTGCTCCACATGCGCCGTCGTGAGCGCGCCCTGAACCACTGATGTCACGGCCGGATGCGCATAGACGAACTGTGAAGCCGCATTGGCGAGCGCGACGTTGTGACGTTCACAAACAGCTTCCAGCGCCTTCACGCGCTGTACGATGGATTCGGGAGCCGTCTGATAATCATAGGTCCGCGTTAACGCATTACCCCGACTGCCCTCCGCAAGAATCCCCGAATTGTAGACACCGCCGGCGATAATGCCGATGCCGAGACGTTGGGCCTCGGGAAAGAAGTCAGTCAGTGGCGCATGATTTAGAAGCGTGTACCGCCCTGCCACGAGCGAGCAGTCGAGATTGAATTCGGCGGCCACTTCAAGCACCGAAGCGGTCTCGTTTACACCGAGGCCAATCGCCTTAACCGCTCCCGAGCGACGGAGTTCGTCGCACGCCCGATATCCGCTCTGACGGAGTTGCCGCAGATAAAGTGGGTACTTCTCCTGGTGCCAGACACCGCTCACGTCGTGCAGGAAAAGAATGTCGATATGGTCGAGACCGAGGCGCTGCTGACTATCCTCGAAGGACCGCATGATGCCATCGTAACTGTAATCGTATTCGTCGACGAAGGGCAGCGGATCGACCCAGTTGATCCCATAAAGACTTTCCGCGCGCTTTGAACGGCTTGCCGGCTTCAACAGCCGACCCGCCTTGGTGCTTACCACGACCTCCGAGCGAAGACCGTGAACACGAAGGACGTGGCCGAGGAAATGCTCCGATTTCCCGAGACCATAGAGTGGAGCAACATCGAAATAACGTACGCCCTGCTCGTATGCCTTAAGGATGACAGCCTCAAAGGTCTCGAAACTAACCGGAACACCACATCCGCCCAATGGCGACGTGCCGAGCCCGAGCGAAGTCAAGTTCACGCGCCCGTTCGGAAGCGCCCGCTTTTGCAGAGTCGTCATGTGCAGCTATCCCGTCTAAGATCAGTGCGCACGCGATGCTCACCGCGTGCGCACGATTTACATCACATGTATTTTGCGACGTTCGAGGAATCCAAGATAAGCCAGGGAACCACGTAGTCCTTCTGGCCTCCGCCTTTCCACTCCATCAAAGACTCCCAAACTTCGGACCGCGGCTTGTAGCTGTCCCCCTTGACGGCATGCAGGGCGAGGTCGACGGCGCCCTGCCCCTCAGCACGGGCGTACTTGTAGAGCGTGACAGTCATCTCGCCTTTCTGAACCGCGCGCTTTCCGTCCGGGATGCCATCTATTGCGAGCACCGGAACGGACTTGAAGTCCACCTTGGCGCTCTTCATGGCCTCGATCGCGCCCAGCGCCATCTCGTCATTTTCGGCGAGCACGGCATTGATCTGCCCTGGATGCGCGAGCAACCAATTCTCCATGAGCGACTGCCCCTCGGCGCGACTCCAGTTGCCGGACTTGCTTGCGATCAACTTGAGCTTCGGGAACTTGGCTAAGCCGGCATCGATGCCAGCCTTGCGCTCGATCTGCGCCGATTGACCAATCGGCCCTTCCATCAGCACCACATTGCCACCATTCGGAAGCAGCTTACCTAGTTGGTCCCCGATAATACGCCCTCCTTCCGTGTCGTTGACGATGATCGACGCAGTGTAGTTCTTCGATGCGGTTTTCAGGGCCGACACGATCACCGGAATGCCCGCAGCAACGGCTTTGTCGATCGCGGGCGCCGACGCCTGGAGATCGAACGGCGACATAATGATGGCATCGAACTTTTGGGTAATGGCCGTATCGATCTGATTCGCTTGGACGAGCGGATCGTACTTACCGTCAAAGATCGTGACTGCGACAGAACCGTCCTTGACTGCCGGGTGGTTCTGAATCTCGCTGGACCAGGCCTTCATGTACTCGCCGGACTCCCCGAACGATAAAGCGGCGATCCGTGTCTTGCTTTGAGCAAAGGCCGTACCGGTCGATAGAATGATTGCAGCAGCGGCGAAACTCGCCATCGTCGATCTACGCGTAACCTTCATCGTCTCCTCCGATTGATGTGGTCAGTCACCTAGTCCGCCCATGCTGGGCGTTACAGCCGTTTGTCATCGTCTGTAATGGTCTTCGCAGGTGTCACTTGCGAAATTGGTCAAGCATCACGGCGACGACAATGATCGCGCCCTTGAGAAGCTGCTGGTAGTAGGAAGACACGCCCATCAGATCCATGCCGTTGTTGATCGTTCCGATGATGAGTGCGCCGAACAGCGTTCCGACTAGCGAGCCGCGCCCTCCTGCGAGGCTAGTCCCACCGATCACCACGGCCGCAATCGCATCGAGTTCGTAGCCGATGCCCGCCTGTGGAAGTGCGGCGGTCGTGCGGGAGGTAAGCACCAGGCCAGCGAGTCCGGCGAGAAGTCCCGAGATAACGTAGGTGGATGCAATGACGGTCCGCGTGGAGATGCCGCTTGTCTTAGCGGCCTTATCGTTTCCTCCCACGGCGTACACGTAGCGCCCGAAGGTCGTGTAAGAAAGCACGATCCATCCGATCGCAAACACAAGAAACAGGATCAAGACCGGTACAGGGACGCCCGCAACGCTGCCACCGCCGATCCAACGAAACGACTCGGAGAGGTTGGGAACAGGGCGCCCGTCGGAAAAGATCAGCGTCAAGCCGCGAGCCATGCTCAGCATGCCGAGCGTAGCGACGAAGGGCGGGACATTGAAGGTCGTCACGATGACGCCGTTCAGCAAGCCCAGTGCGGCTCCCGTCCCTAATCCTGCAACAATTGCCCACAGCACAAAGTGCTGGTTGGTCGAGGTCACGAGGCTGGCCGCGATCATACCGGCGAGGGCCATAACGGAGCCAACGGAAAGGTCGATGCCTTTTGTCAAGATCACGAAGGTCACCCCGATCGCCAAAACGCCGTTAATCGAGGATTGTCGCAGCAGGTTCACCCAGTTGAGCCACGTCATGAAGTACTCGTTGGCTACGGCGAAGAACGCCGAAATCACCACGAACACGATGACGATGCTGAACGACTTCAGGTATGGTCCTACAGCAGCGATACTTTTGGATCTGGCACCCGTCGCGACGTTGCTTATTGCGTTAGCCACCATTCCACTCCTCGCTTCAACCGCATGCCTACGCCAATTCTTGAGAGCCTATCGATCCGCTCAACTGGCGAGATCTGTCAGCATTTGCTGGGTTGTCTCGTGCCCGTCGACGACATGATCGAGTCGCCCTTGCCGAAACACGGCAATCCGATCGCTGATTTGGAGAATTTCCGGCGCTTCGGATGAGACGACGAGCACCCCATTGCCCTTCGCCGCGAACTCGCGGAGAAAGGCGTAGATCTCCTGCTTCGACCCTTCGTCGATTCCACGTGTCGGCTCGTCACATATCAGCAGTCGCGGATTGGTCAGCAGACAGCGGGCGAAAACTACCTTCTGCTGGTTTCCGCCGCTAAGTGTCTCTACGGGGATATTTGGAGATGCCGCTTTGATCCGGTGCAATCGCATCATCCGATCCGTAGCGGCGGCCTCCGCCTTGCGGCGGACGAACCCGCTCACGGCGCGGAGTGCTAGAGACGACAAGGCGATGTTGTGTGCAATGGAGGCACAAAGAACGAGGCCGGTATCCTTCCGATCCTCGGGCACCATGGCCATACCTCGTTGGATGCACTTCTTGGGATTGCCAGGATCGACCCTCGTTCCATCGAGAAAGACGTCTCCGGCGGTCGGCGCGTGAATGCCGTAGATCGTCTCCAGGAACTCGGTCCGACCAGAGCCAAGCAAACCGTAGATGCCCAGCACTTCTCCTGCAGCGACCGTTACAGAGATGTTCTTGAAATGAGATCCGCGCGACAATGAACGCACTTCGAGCAGGATCGGCGCGCCTTCATTAGGCTTGCCCTTTTCGACCGTCTTGACCTCGTGGCCGACGATCTGAGTCACGAGGTGATTGCGATCGATCGAGGAAATTGCCCCGCTCTCGATGAATCGGCCATCACGGAAGACCGTGTATTCGTCCGCGATCTCGAAAATTTCGGTCAGCTTGTGCGATACGTAGATGATCGCGGATCCACGCGCTTTTATTCGCTTCAGGGCGTTGAAGAGGATGTGCACCTCGTGCTCGCCGATGGCCGAGGTCGGCTCGTCCATGATGACGATGTCCGCGCGGTGGCTAAGTGCCTTCGCAATCTCGACGAGCTGGATCTGTGCCAAGCTTAAGTCTCGCATGCGAGCGCCGACCGGCACGTCGAACTCGAGGTCATCCAGAAGCCGTTTTGCGGCTTGCCGCATCTTCGGGAAGTCCACGACAAGACCGCCGATCTTCGGCTCCCTCCCCAAGTAGATGTTCTCGGCCACCGTCATCTCGGGAACCGGAGACAATTCCTGGGTGATGATGGTCACGCCGTGCCGCAAAGCATCCGCGGCACTCCTGAAATCGACGGCCATCCCGTCGATACGAATGCTGCCTTCGTCGCGGTGCAGCAAACCCATTACGATGTTCAGGAAAGTGGACTTGCCGGCGCCGTTACCGCCGCAGAGTGCGTGAACGGTTCCGCGCTTGAGGACGAGCCGCCCGTCGCGAAGGGCCGGAACACCATTGAAAGACTTTGCGATTCCGTCCGCCACCAACAACGGCTCGTCGCGCGGCCCTGGAGCAGCGTTCTTTCCATGACCTTCCGGATTTGACCCGGTCGACAAAAGCATCGGTTTCCTCCCGCAGCGTCTTGATCGCGCCTGCGTGAAGATATGAGGTCATACCTTATACCTGTTGTCAATTGAGATCATACCTCCTACCTTGTGGATGTTGGTTTGTTTCGTCTGGTCGCGCGGCGGCTTATGTGTTGGCTTCGCGGAGCAACGGCGAAAATTAGACTGCGAGCGACCGATGGAGCGGATGGAAACCAAAAAACTACCCACGCGTGTCGAAGTCGCGTTGAATTACATCACGGGCGAGATCGCCAACGGCAACCTAAGTCCCGGCGACAAGTTGCCCAATGAGAAGGAGCTCGCAGAAAAGCTCGGCATCAGTCGGACCCCCATTCGCGAGGCGATGAAGACGCTTGCGGTCTCAGGATTGATTGAAACCCGCCACGGGCACGGCAACTATATCCGGAAGGACGAAGGCACAGCCGTCATGCCCCTGATGATGTTTCAGCTCTATCTCCAGGACTCTTCACCTGAGATGCTGATGGAGCTTCGGTACATTTTCGATCGAAACTGCGCGGAATTGGCTTCGATAAGACGCACCGACCGAGATTTAGAGGTCATGCGAGAGAGCATCGATCGCCTGAAGGCTCTCTCCGAGGATCCTCATTCGCCGATCGACAAATTGCTGGAAGCCGATCTCGACTTTCACCGTGCAGTTTATGCGGCAGCAGGCAACAAGCTCATCGTGGTGATCGCTGATTTCGTTTTGAACATGGTTGCCCCCTGGATCCGCAAATCGCTGGAAGTAAGCGGACGGTATCGCGCCGTTGGCCTACATGAAAAGATGTACGCAATGATCCGCGATCAGAAGACAGGCATGCTCAGTCGGGAGAGCGTGGAGGCGAACATGGAGCACTTCATGTCATCCCTGAAAATTCCTGCGGCGTAGCACGTTGCCAGGTGGATCCAGCTCAAACTTCGCTCCCTGGATCGCCTCGATACCCTCACATTTCTCTTACTCTGAACGCGCCCAGGGCCTTCATCGACAACAATTCGTCAGCCGCCACGCACCTCCATGATCGCAAGTCTGAGCTTAATTCTGTTCTGCCAGTTAGGCGGCGAAGTCATCGTGCGCGGCCTCAACCTGCCAATGCCGGGGCCGGTACTCGGATTGGTGTTCTTGCTCATCCTTCTCTTGACGCGCGATCGCTTCAGCGCGCTCAGACGCGGCCCGCTGCGGAACGATGCCGTTGAGAGCACCGCTCGCGGCTTACTTTCACATCTTTCTTTGTTGTTTATTCCTGCTGGCGTAGGCGTGGTCAAGAATCTCGACCTGGTCATTGGGCACGGGATCGCAATCCTGCTGACTTTGGCGGCGTCGGTCGTAGTCACTTTATTCGCAACGGTCGCTACCTTCCTGGCGATCAACCGGCTTCTCACGAAACGCCAAGTAGAGCCATGAGCGAAAACTCATTCTCGCTTTGGGTCTATCTCTCGCAGTCACCGCTACTGTGGCTGACGGTGACACTCTCGACCTATGCGGTCGCTGATACCTTGTCGCTTGCGACACACAGGCATCCCCTGGCGAATCCGGTGCTTCATTCGATCTGGATCATCGGTGCATTCCTGCTAATAACCGGCACTTCCTACAACACTTTTTTCGCCGGCGCGCAGTTCGTTCACTTTCTGCTCGGACCAGCAACGGTCGCGCTCGCGGTGCCGCTCTACGACAATCGAAAGCGGGTTGTCGCGGCGATCGTGCCAATGCTCGTTTCGCTGGTGGCCGGCTCAATCACGGCAATCGTGTCCGTCGTTCTGTTCGCCAAAGCTCTCGGCCTACCGCATGCCATCATTCTGTCGCTTGCGCCGAAATCGGTGACTGCCGGTGTCGCCATGGGAATCAGCGAATCCCTCCACGCCGATCCGTCGCTCACGGCGGTCTCAGTCGTGCTTACGGGCATCATGGGCGCCATCGTCGTCACCCCGCTAATGAATTGGGCAGCGATCACCGATTTTCGCGCGCGGGGCTTCGCGGTCGGCATCGCGGCTCACGGTATCGGCACAGCACGCGCATTCCAAGTCGACGAAGTGGCCGGCGTTTTCTCCGGAATCGCCATGGGCCTCAATGCGCTCGTGACGTCGCTCTTGGTCCCGCTCGCGGTGACCCTACTGCTTGGTTAATGGCCCGTTTATTTCCTTTGGCTCTCAAATCTTGCTTGCTGTGACAGCGCGCTTCTGAACCAGCGAATGCACAATAGCGTTCGCTAGTTTGCATCAATCTTCAATCTTGTCTGGCCGGGATCTGAGTTGGAGGGGACGGCTATTCTCCGTCTAAAGGGCTCGCGCGAAATTGGCGAAGAACTCGTCGGCAAGCTTCTTGGCGGTGCCATTGACAAGTCGCTGTCCTAATTGCGCAAGCTTTCCACCGATTTGCGCGTCGACCTGATAGGTCAACAGCGTGCCGTCATCCCGCTCAAGCAAATTGACCCTTGCGCTCCCCTTTGCGAAGCCTGCGACACCGCCCTCCCCCTCTCCTACAATATTATAGCTGCTTGGTGGATCGAGGTCGGTCAGAGTGACCCTGCCTTTGAATCGTGCGGAGACGGGCCCCACCTTCATCTTTGCGACCGCACGAAATCCTTGATCATCGATCCTCTCCAACTCCTCGCATCCGGGAATGCAAACCTTCAATACGGCGGCGTCGTTCAATTTGGCCCAGACAGCCTCTCGCGAGGCGGCGAGCTGGATTTCTCCATTCATTGTCATAGCCATTGGCGTCTCCGAAGGTTCAAGATAGATAGCTGATCTCAGTTGCGAACAGGCGCAAACACTCTGGCCATGTAAGTCGAAAGATCGTTCTCGATCTCCGCGAGCGATGCGGACGAAATGCCAGCGAGGGACTTGGCCAATTCCTTCTTGAATTCGATCTGCATCGAGCGAGCGATCTGGATGCGCTGGGCCTGTGGCGAACCGGCGCCGTGCATGGACTCGGTCAGGTAGCCCACGGCATTTCTGCCGAGTGTCATGTTCTCCAGCAGGCGCAAGATGCGGATTCGGTCTTCCGTTGCGATCTCAGGCCGTCCCTTCAGGTATTTCTCGATGATCGGACCGATCGTCTCGTGCCTGAGCTCGCGCTCTGATGGCAATGTCACCATCAGCCCGCCGGCGAGGTCCTGTGCCAGCCGGCCGATCTCGTAGGGCAGCCGTGTGACGTGATGCTTGCAGACGTTCGCGAGCATCTCGTCCGGCAAACAGGCACCGGATTTCATCCCCGTCCCCTGATGGCTCGCCGCGATGCCTGCGCCGTAGATTGTCTCGTTGAGATGGGTCATCTCGACGAGTTTGTCGCGGATGTGAGATGCACGTTCGACACCGTTGTAATCGGCAATGGTCGCCGCGGCGCCGATCAGGACGTCACCAACGCCGGTTTTGCAAACATAGCTGCGGCGATGATAGCATGTGAAGCGCTCGACCAACGAGGAGGCGAACTCCACCTCACCATCCATGAAGACGTGCTCGAGCGGAACGAAGACGTCCTCGAAGACGATCATCGCTTCTTGACCGGAAAAACGCGCATTGCCGGCGTCGATGCTGCCATCCTCGGCGCTACGCGTATCGCAGGATTGCCGGCCGTAGATGTAAGTGATGCCCTCGGCGTCAACCGGTACGGCACCGACGATCGCGTAATCCTTATCGCCAACGTCCAGCCTCATCGTCGGCATGACGATGAGCCAGTGCGAGTTGAGGCAACCGGTCTGATGCGCCTTGGCACCGCTGATATAGACCCCTTGCTTAGTGCGCTTCGTTACACGCACGAAGAGATCAGGATCGGCCTGCTCTGACGGCGATTTACCGCGATCACCCTTCACGTCGGTCATCGCGCCGCCAATCACGACGTTCTCCCTCTGGATCCGGCCTAAAAAGGCGTTGAAACGGCTGTGGTAGCCGGTGCCGTACTTCTGATCCAGATCATATGTCACCGAATGCAGCGCGTTCAGCGCATCCATGCCGACGCAACGCTGAAAGCAAGTACCTGTTAATTGGCCGAGCCGGCGCTGCATCTTGTTCTGCATGACAAGCTCGGTGGGGCTGGTCGCGATATGCAGGAAGCGGTTGATGCGCTCGCCGGTCAAAGGCGACATTACCGATGCCACTTCCGGATTCTCGATGGCGAGATCGTAGGTTTCGGCGACGGCGTTGATCGAGGGTCGGATGATCGGATGGTCGACCGGTTCAACGACCGCGTCGCCCATCAGATAGACCCTGAGCTTCCGCCCCCTCAGGCTATCGATATAATCGGTCCCTGTGCGGATCGGCTCTCGGGATAACGTAGCGAAAGCAGCGGCGGCTGAATCCTGATCCATCCTGCTTCAACCTTTCTTGACCAGCGGGCAGACGCTATCCTTGAGCGGGCGGAACGCCTGCTCGCCGGGGATCACCTCGCGCAGCTTGTAGAAATCCCAATCGCCTTTCGACTCCGACGGCTTCTTCACCTCGTACACATACATGTCGTGCACCATTCGACCGTCCTCGCGGATGCGGCCGTTCTTTGCGAAGAAATCGTTGATCGGCATCTCGCGCATCTTGCCCATCACGGCCTGGGCCTCGTCGGTGCCGGCGGCCTCGATCGCCTTGAGATAGTGCATGGTCGAGGAATAGTCGCCGGCGTCGCCCATATGGGGCATCCGCTTGATGCGCTCGTAGAAACGCTTGGACCATGCACGCGTCTCGTCGTCGCGATCCCAGTAGAAGGCGTTCGTCAACACGAGCCCCTGCGCTGAGCTCAATCCGAGGCTCTTGATATCGGTGATCCAAACGAGCAACCCAGCAAGCGTCTGCCCTCCCTTCGGGATCCCGAACTCCTGGGCCGACTTGATCGTATTCACCAGGACGGCGCCCGAGCCGGCGAGGCCGATGACCTGGGCTTTTGACGACTGTGCTTGCAGCAGGAATGAAGATTGATCGAAGGTCTCGGGCGGGTATCGCGTCGATCCGACGACTTCGCCGCCCAAGCCCTTCACGACGGCCGACGTATCGGCCTCCAGCGCATGTCCAAAGGCGTAGTCCGCCGTGAGAAAGTACCAGCTCTTCTGGCCGCCTTTCAGCAGCGCGCTGCCCGTGCCGCGGGCAAGCGCGTAGGTGTCGTAGGCATAGTGAACGCTGTTGGGCGTGCACGCATCATTGGTGAGGCGCGATGAGCCCGACCCGTTGATGATCGCAATCCTGTTCTTCTCCTTTGCTAGCTGGGAAACGGTGAGCGCGATCGAGGAATTGATCAGGTTGGCAACCATGTCGACATGATCGACATCGAACCACTTCCGCGCCAACCCTGAGGCGATGTCCGGCTTGTTCTGGTGGTCGGCAACCAGCACCTCAATCGGCTTGCCCAGCACCTTACCGCCGAAATCCTCAGCCGCCATCTTCACCGCCGTCACGGCGCCCTCGCCAGACTCATGCGAGAACTGGCCGGACATATCGGTCAGCACGCCAATCTTCACGGCATCGTCTGACATCCCCGCGGTTTGCGCGCCGGCATGGTGTACCAACGCCACCATTGCCGCGACTGCGATCAGAAATTTCTTCGCTCCCGACTTCATGGCATTCCTCCCAAGGCAAATGGACCCGGTCCGATCGGCATTTATTACATGCATAACTAGACTTTTGTTACATGCGTAACTAGACTAATTTTTCGAGAGAGTCAATCGTGCCGATGTGTTAAACGAACTCCGACTTAGAAGGCGGCCTTCGAATGGTGGCCGCGCAGACGGATTGTCGAGGGAATGCCTGCCATCGCGAAGCTCCAGACGACGACGCCATCGGCTCGGACGGCCGCGAAGGCGAGCAAAGCCCAAGCCGGCACTGCCCGGAACGAGCGGAATTGTTCAGTCGCACGCACGCTGGACATCGTATCCGACGCGTGGGCGTTCCTGATCATCCGCGAGGCATTCTTCGGCACACAGACCTTCGAGGCGTTCCGCTCAGCGCTCGGCATTCCCCGCGCAACACTGACTAATCGCCTGCGTAAGCTCACGCAACTCGCGATCTTCCGTCAGATCGCGCCTGGATCTTCTCTGCGCAAGGAATACCGTCTCACCAAGATGGGCTTCGATCTCTATCCGAGCTTCATCGCCCTGATGCAATTTGGCGATCGCTGGCTCGCCGGCGGCAAGCCCGCGCCATTAACGCTGGTTCACGTGAGTTGCAGATGCGACAGTCACCCGATTGTTGCGTGCTCGCATTGCGGCGAACGCGTTAGCGCGCGCGATGCGAAATACCGGGACGGACCCGGCGCTGGGCGCCATGCCGCCAAGGCCGGCCGCAACACGAGGCGTGCCTCCGACGGCAACCGCTTCCAGCTTGGCCGTCCGAGCTCCGTCTCGCGCGCGCTCGAGATCATTGGCGACAAATGGAGCTTCATGGTCGTTCGCGAGGGCTTCTTCGGCAATCGACGCTACGACAAGATCCTGACTGAGCTTGAGATCGCGCCGAATATCCTGACCGACCGGCTCAATCGTCTCGTCACCAGTGGCGTACTTAGTCGCCGGCAATACCAGAGTTCGCCGGATCGCTACGAGTATCTTCTCACAGACATGGGGCGCGACCTCTATGGGCCCTTCATCACCATGTTGCGATGGGGCGATCGTTGGCTGTCGAAGGGCAAACCGCCGCTGCTGCTCACCCATCTCACCTGCGGGCACGACTTCCATGCGTCGGTGAACTGCGATTGCTGCAAGCAGCCGATCGTCGCGGCGGACATGCGCTACAGGCTGACCTACGATCCTAAAGCCTTCGGCGCCCTGGGACCGCGCTCCATCGACTCCTGATTGCACCCTACGCCCGGCCCAGCGCCTCGACCAGCTTGAAGCGCATGATCTTCCCTGATCCTGTACGCGGAATCTCGGAGACGAGGTGGGTGGCTTCTGGAATCTTGTAGGATGAGAGATGGGCTTTGCAGTGGTCCATCAACGAGGCGACATCGAGCTCATTGGTCTTAGCCACGACAAAGAGACAGGGGACTTCACCGAGTGTGGCGTGCCTGATCCCGACGACCGCACAATCCGTCACCTGCGGATGCCGTACCACGACCTCCTCGATCTCGGCCGGCGCGATGTTCTGCCCGCCGCGAATGATCAGCTCCTTGATCCGGCCGGTGATGGTCAGATAGCCGCTGGCGTCTGACTTGGCGAGATCACCGGTGTGGTACCAGCCCTTTCGCAAGGCCGACGCGGTTTCCGCCGGCTTGTTATAGTAGCCGTGCATCAGATTTGGTCCGCGCACGATCAGCTCACCCTCCTCACCGATCGGGACATCCTCCAGCGAGGATGGATCGACGATACGCACGGCAAGGCCTGGCACTGGCAGCCCACACGATCCCATTGGCCGGGCTCCGTGCAGCCAGTTCATCGTGACCATGGTGGACGTTTCGGTGATGCCGTAACCATCGAGCAGCCGAGCCTTGAAGCGCTGCTCGAACGCCTTGTTCAGGGCTGCCGGCAGAATGGCGCCGGCGGAGATGCAGAGGCGGATTGAACCGAGCCGTTCGAGGCCGATCTCCTTGGCCCGATGCAGGAGATAGTGGAACATCGTCGGCACGCCGGGCAGGACGGAATACTTCCCGGTCTGCAACAGATCGAGAACCTGCTGCGGCGAAAATTTCTCCATAATGTGCTCGCTCGCACCAACCGCGAGGACACCGAGCACCGACAGGTTGAGACCGTAGGAGTGAAACAGCGGGAGTGGCGACAGCACGACATCCTTCTCGGTCAGCTCGCAGATCGGCGTCCAGCATGCCGCGGCGATCCACAACATGCCTCGCAGCGACAACAGCACGCCCTTGGCTCGGCCCGTGGTGCCGGAGGTGTAGATAATGAAGGAAGCGCGATCGATGTCGTCGGGATCGAGCGGGTTGGTCGCCTCACCCCTTGCCAGATCCGTCAGCGTAGACCCGGCGTTCGCTGCATCCGGCCCGGTAAAAATAACTGAGGGCGGTATCGGTGCCTCACGACAAAACTTTGCGATCAACTCCTTCCGCGCCGCCGCGGTGATGACAAGGCTGCAGCCGGCATCACTCAGGCGGTAGCTGATCTCACCTTCTGCGGCGTCGAAGCTGATGGGCACCACGACCGCGCCGGCGCGCAATGCGGCGAGACATGATTCGATCCAATCGACGCCGTTCGGCAGATACAGCGCAACCTTATCGCCCTCTCGCAAACCGGCCTTCGCCAGATTCGCCGCGATCGAGGCGGTGCGCGTTGCAAGTTCCGCGTATGTGACGGACCGTGACGAATCCCAGTATGCAACCTGCGCCGGCCGCTGTTTCGCGTGACGACCGAGCAGCGTTGCGATGGGTGCAATCAGATCAACATGCAGCATCGTCGTTCTCTCCTAGACCATACTGTATCCACCGTTGACGCTGATGACCTGTCCCGTGATCCAGCTCCCGGCATCGGATGCCAATAGCGTGACCAAGGGGGCGACGTCTGAGGGCAATCCCAGCCGTCGGATGGCATAGGCCTTGACCAACTTGTCGCGGTTTGCGTCCACCCATGTCTTGTCGTGGGCGGTCTCGATCAAGCCAAGCGAGATCGAATTGGCCGTCACGCCAGAGCGGCCCCATTCGCGCGCCAACGACTTCATCAGTGCGATGGTACCTGCGCGTGCGGCGGCCCCGAGCGCAAGACCGGACTCGCCGACCCGCGAGGAATCTCCCATGATGGAAATTATCCGGCCGCGGCCTGAGGCCTCGAGCAGCGGCCCGGCACTATGCGAACAGTTCAGCGCCCCATAGAGACAAGTATCGATCTGCTTCTTCCAGTCTTCCGGCGAGCTTTCGCTGAAGCGCTTGCGGAACACGAGCCCGGCGTTGTTGACGAGGATGTCGAGCCCGCCGAAGTCGCTCTTGATGTTCGCGACCATTGCCCGAACAACCTCCGCGTCCGATATGTCCGCCCGATAGGCCTTCGCCTTGCCGCCGGCCTTTTCGATCTCGGCAACTACCGCGTCGGCCTCTGCTTTCGAGCTGTGATAATTGACCGCAACGCTCGCGCCCTTTTCCGCCAGCATCTTCGAGATCGCGGCGCCAACATCCCGTCCTCCCCCCGTCACGAGGGCGACACGTCCCTTGAGATCACTCATCTGCTTTTCCTCTTGATTTGAGCCTGGCCTGCTCCATGAGCTTGAAGATGCGCTCCGGAGTCATTGGAAGAATGGACACCTCGATATCGAGCGGCGACAACGCGTCGGCGATTGCATTCGCAATGGCGGCCGGTGCGCCGATTGTGCCGCCCTCGCCCATGCCGCGGAATCCACCAGCCACCGCGGACTCGCTTTCGATGTGGACGACGTCCATCACCGGAACTTCGGGCGCCGACGGGATCACATAATCGACGAGACTCGCGCTCAGAAGCTGACCATCGTCGTCGTAGACCAATTCCTCGAACAGCGCCGCCCCGATACCTTGCGCCACACCGCCATGCACCTGACCATCAACAATCATCGGATTGATGATCCGGCCGCAATCCTCGGCGACCACATACTTCAGTATGCGGACGAAACATGTCGCCGGATCGATTTCCACCGCGGCAACGTGGGTCGCCGCCGCGGTCGTTCCATTGATGGGATCGTAGGTGTATGTCGCGGTCAGTTCCTCGCGCGCCTCGACCGGGAGCGTCTTCATATCGGAATAGACCGCCTTTGCGATCTGCTTGAAGGTCACCGCACGATCGGTACCGAGCACAACGGCTTTGCCTTCAGAAACCTCGATGTCGTCCTGATTGGCCTCCAGGAGATGAGAGGAAACTCGCTTGATCTTTTCCTGGAGTATGCGCGATGCATGCTTGGCAGCACCGCCGCCGAGCACCGCGCTGCGACTTGCGTAGGTCCCGGTCGACATCGGGACCTCGTCGCTGTCTCCCTGAATGACGCGGACATCCTCGAACCGTGCGCCGAGATCATCGGCCACGATCTGCGCCAGCGTCGTTTCGAGCCCCTGTCCGTGAGAGGCCACACCGAATGCGGCCGTGATGGCGCCGGTCGAATCAATCGTGATCTTCGCCGTCTCCGAGCCAGTGTTGATCGGCATACCCGGTGCGACGGCAATCCGAGATCCGATGCCGGTCAGTTCTGCGTAAGAAGCGATACCGATGCCTAACAATCGGCCGTGGTTGCGTGCGTCGGCTTGCTGGATCCTGAGCTGTTCATAGTTCGCTGCCTCAGCGGCGGCATCCAGGCATTCGAGGAAGCCCGTCTTGTCCCATATGATTCCGGACGCGATCCGGTACGGGAAATCTTCAGGCCGGACCAGGTTGCGACGCCTGACTTCCAAGGGATCGAGGCCGAGCGCCTTAGCGCCAAGGTCCATCAAGCGCTCGGCGACGAAGGTCGACATCGGCCGGCCAACCCCACGATAGGGACCGGTGGGCGGCTTGCAGGTGGCAACGCCGCGGACCGCTCCCCGATACGATCCGATCTTGTAGGGGCCGGGAAGGAAGCTGACGACCTGAACCGGCTCCAGCCCGCAGGTCCATGGATAGATCGAATAGGCGCCGACATCGCCGATGACATCGGCTTGCAGCGAGGTCGCGACGCCATTGGCATCGAATCCCATCTCGGCCTCGACGATCTCGGCGAAGGCTTGGCTGGAACTGCTGACGTCCTCCAGACGATCCGCCGTCCACTTCAAAGAGCGGCCGAGCTTGCGGGCGGCGATGCAGATCAGGAGCTCCTCCGGATAGAGCGACCCTTTTGATCCGAAACTTCCACCGACATCGGGCGCCACCACGCGCAGGCGGTGGCCTGGAAGGCCGAGCGACTCCGAAATCGCGTCACGCACGATTCCGGGAATATTCGATGACGTATACAGTGTGATAGCGTCTCGCCGTTTCTCGTACTCGGCCGTGTAGCTTCGGGGCTCCATCGCAAGCGGAGCCTTGCGGGTCATTTCAAAACGGCCACCTACCCTCACCACAGCGGCCTCGAGGTCGCCCGCGACGTCACCCTTCCTGAATTCGCGCGCGATCAGGACGTTGGTGCCAGCCTCTTCGTGCAGCAGCGCTGCGTCATCTACGACGGCGAGCTCCGCGCGCGATAACGCACCAAGCGGCTCATAGTCGACCTCGATCAACTCGAGTGCATCCTCCGCAAGATATCGCGAGGTGGCGATGACGGCAGCAACCGCCTCGCCGACATAGCGAACCTTGCCGGAGGCAAGAGGCATGATCGGAGTCGCGTAGTAATTCGCCATCCGCGAAAACGGAATCACCGGTTTGAAGTCGCCGGAGATGCTTTCCGCGGTGAACACCGCAACCACGCCCGGCGATGCCTGCGCTACGGCAGTATCAATCCGCGCGATCAGCGCATGTGGCTGACCACTGCGAAGAAAGGCGATGTGAAGCGGCCGGTCAGGCTTCCGGTCGGCGCTGTATTCGCCGCGACCGGTCAGCAGCCGCAGGTCCTCCGTACGCTTGATGGACGCGCCGACATTCCGCGGTCGCACGACATCCGATGGCTGCGCGCGCATGTCGTTACTCATAGCCATCGATTCCCTTGCGTAGGCCTTGCCACTGCCGGTCGTCATGGCCGCAGATCACCGCCGCACCGGCGTTCTCGATCCGCCGCACTTCTGCGAACGTCTTAAGCTGCTCCTCGAGGTTCCAGGTATTGCGAGGCGCGGTATCGGCGTCGAGGTTTTGACGCAGGCTGACCGCGTCCGAAGCGAGCAGAAACTGACCGTCGCGGTCGAGGCTTACCAGCGCGCCGAGGGAGCCCGGCGTATGGCCGGGCAGCGGCACCAGGACGACGCTGGCATCCCCGAAGAGATCCTTCTCGCCGTGCACGGGCTCGATAGGCTGGCCGTAGTCCCAATCCGCGCGGAGATAGCCCGCAGCTTCCGAACCCTGTGCGTTTGCGGCGTCGATCTCTTTGGCATGGGCGAGGATCGTGGCCTTGCGGAAGAACTGATTGCAGCCGCAATGGTCGGGGTGGAAATGAGAGTTGACGATGACATCGATATCGTCCGGCTCCAGCCCGACACAGGCAAGGCTCGGGAGCAAGGTCTCGTTCGCGCTCATTAGCGGTTTCATGACCTTGGCGAGCGATCCCCAGCGCTCCTCCGCATGGTCGACCACCGACGGGTGGCAGCCGGTGTCGAACAGCACATTACCCTGCTTGTGCCGGATCAGGGCGCTGCTGACCGGGAGATCAATCATCTCGCTGCGGTCGGCGCCGGCCACGTATATGCTCTTCTTCATGCGAAGGCGCCCGGCGGGAAGAAAGTTCAACTTCATGACGTTTTCTCCGCACGCATCGCAGCCGCGCTCCTGATCGCGGCAACAATATTCTGGTATCCGGTGCAGCGGCAGAGATTGCCCGATAATCCTTCCCTGATCTCATCGTCGGTCGCGAGCGGATATTTGCGGAGCAAATCTTCGCCGGTGATCAGCATGCCCGGCGTACAGAAGCCGCACTGAAGCCCGTGATGCTCGCGAAATTGGCCTTGCAGCTCGTTGAGCACATCAGGGGTCCCAAGGCCTTCCACTGTCGTGATCTCCGCGCCGTTGGCCTGAACGGCGAGCATGAGGCAAGAGCGGACGCTGTCGCCGTTCACAAGCACGGTGCATGCACCGCAAACACCGTGCTCGCATCCGACGTGGGTCCCCGTCAGCCCCAGCGTTTCGCGCAGGAAGTCGGACAACAGGAGGCGCGGCTCGACGTCCGATTCGTCGTACTTCGTGCCGTTGACGGTTACCGATACTGTCGCAGTCATCGCCGGATCACCCCTTCGCCGCCAAGGACGCTTGCATGGCACGTTTGGCCAACTGCCCCAGCAAGTGCTGGCGGTATTCGGCAGAGGCGTGAAGATCGCCATTTGCCGATACGCACGACGTGACCAGTTCCGAAAATCGATCCGGCGTCTGGCCGTCGATCGCGATGCTGGTTAGCTTGCCCTCGACTTGCCTCAGCCGGAGCGGTGTGTCGGCCACACCCATCACGGCTACGCGCGCGTCGTCGATGGTAGAAGACTTGCGCCGGACCGAGACGGCGACACTGGCAAGCGCGAAATCGCCAAAGCGGCGGGCGACTTCCTCGAAGGCCCAACCGCTGTGTTGCAAAACCGGAAATTCGAGCTCCACCACGATCTCGTCGGGCCCCAAGCAATTTGTCAGGGCATCGACGAAGAAATCCTCGGCAGCTATAGACCGACGCCCTGACGGGCCCTGAACCGACAGCGTCGCGTCGTAGAATAAGGAGAGCATCGGCAACTCAGCCGCGGGGTCCGCATGAGACACGCTGCCGCCGATGGTGCCACGATTGCGGATCGCCAGGTGCGCCACGTGACGCATCGCCGCCGCCATTACAGGCAGCTTCGACGCAATCAGGGGCGATTGCTCGATCTCGCGATGCCGCGTCAGCGCTCCGATTGCGATGCGATCGCCTCTCAACTCGATGAACGAAAGCTCTTTGATGCCGTTCAGGTCGACCAGAACCGCAGGCCGCGCCATCCGGAAGTTCAGGAGCGGGAGCAAGCTCTGGCCGCCGGCGAGAACCTTTCCCTCGCCGTTTGCCGTCGACAAGGCTTCGATTGCTGCATCCACCGTCGTTGGCGCTATGTAATCAAATTTGGCAGGCTTCATCGAATTCGCCCTCCAAAGCCGGTTGTCTTCCCTGTTTGGTCGTTCTTATTCGCCGCGAAATCGCGGCTGTCTCTTTTCTGCGAAGGCGCGCCGGCCTTCCTTGAAGTCCTCGCTGTCGGAAGCAGCATCGATAAGCTGTTGCGCCACCGCCAGATCAAGAGTCCCGGTTCCCATCGAAAGGCCGTTCAGCATGTATTTTGCGCCCACGATCGAGAGAGGCGCATTACGCGCCAAGCGCCGCGAGAACTGTTCGGCAGCGAGCGCGACGTCGTCGTGCATCTCGTCGATCAATCCCATGGACATCGCCTGCTCTGCTGGGTAGCGGTCGCCTGAGTAAAGGATGCGCTTGGCATTCGCGATGCCCGACAGTCCCAGCAGTCGCTGCACGCTACGAACACCGTAGACGATCGATAGCTTGGCCGACGGAATCCCGATCGTTGCGGTTCGATCGCCGAAGCGAAAATCGCAGGCCAGCGCGAGATGACAGCCGCCCCCAAGGCAATAACCGGAAATGGCCGCCACAACCGGCTTTCCCGATGCCGCGATTGCATCAGAGCATGCATCGACTACCACTTCATAATCGGCACTCTGACGCTTGTTGCCTCGGATCTCACCGAATTCGCTGACATCTGCGCCTACTGAGAAGTTATTGCCTTCCCCCGCCAGCACGATCGCGCGGACATCTCGGTCGTCAGCAAGGCGAGAAAAAATTCTGGACAGCTCACCCCACATCGCCAGCGTGACGGCATTCTTCACAGAGGGCCGGTTCAGGGTGACGCGCGCGATACCGTCGCACCGGTCGATCTTGATAGCCTCCAAGTGCGGATCCTCTAACATTTCGAATGTCACTTGCATAACTAGACTATTTATTTTGACGTGTCAAGCTGCGTTCCGAATCAACATGGGATTGGTCGGCCAGGCGCGTAGAACTATTCCTAGAGATTGACGCCCAGTCGCTCCTAGCGTGCGCCAAGAGACAGGAGTCGCGATTATTCCGATGGGGGCGCGTACGATGCCTGCATGCGTGTCGTCCACAGTAGGTTCGGCGTCGTTGCGTTGCACTTTGGTACGGCGCAGATGCGACGGTAGATTGGCCGCGCATAAATCCGTGCTCGGCTTGGGCGTCCGAAAGCGCACAGATTAACGGGTATTTGTCCTATTTGTACGCCATAGCTACCCAGCAGCCAGACTCCCGCTCTAGATTCCTTTCTTGCTAAGAAAGCCTAATATCTTTTTGCCTCGCACCTATCATGATTCAGTCGAAGACATGGGCGACAAGGACGAAATCAATCGGATCGATGTATTTAGTTTGCCAGGTGATAGGAAAATGTCGCGCGATGTGAAACGTCCTCGCAAGAACCGTGGCATGCCGCCGCCCGCGACGTTCGATATCGATAAACTGCCAGGCAGCTCCAATTTGACGGCATTGGAGGTGGCGGCGGTCGTCCGGCGCACACCCGGGGCGCTCGAGCAGTGGCGGCGCCATCCGAATCACCCGCTGAAATGGCGCTACGTCGATCGCCGCCCTCTCTATCGTGTTGATGCGGTGCGCGACTATCTGGCTGGGTGCGACAAAATTACTAGCCCCCAGCCGCATAATGCTCGCGGAGACGACCGAGCAATTCTCCCTTGATAGCGTCGAGCGGATTCGTCCGTTGCAGCCGGACGACGTTGCCGACCCGTTTCGCGCCGACCAATTGCGCGATGTAGTCGTGAGCCGCCTCGAATGCCATCTTGCGGATGATCCACTGTTCGTCGTGATTGTAGACCTGATCGATCCCACGCGGTTTTTGGCCGACGCACAGCCGCTGGATTTCGTTGTCATAGCCGCAGCGTGACATGATGGTGCGCAAGCTCCGCCTCAAATCATGCATGGTGAATTTGGCGACACCTGCTTCCTTGACCAGACGGCTGACCATCTTGGTGAAACCTGACATCTGGCCGCCGGTCTTCGGCGACGGGAATACAAAGTCGGAGGTTGCCCGCTGGAAGTATTTCGCGGCAGCGAGCACCTCGTCAACGAGGTGGGTGCGCGGCACGTCGTGATGCAGGCCCATCTTGGTCCATGCCTCGTCGAAGGTAACGCGGTCATCCATGATGTGCTTCTGCCACTGGATCATGGTAGGCTCGCTCCGGCGCGGACCGCTAAGCAAGCACATCCGCGTCAATAGCCCAAACGCACCGAGCTTGCCGCCCGCCTGCCAGACCTTGATGATCTCCTCGTCGGTCAACGCCCGACCCTTGGTGCGACGTCCGAGCCGCTGCGCCCGGGTTTCCTTCGGCGCGCGATAGCCGGCGAGGACGTTGTGCTCGACGTAACCTTCACCGACACACCATTCGAGGAATGTGTGGGCGTGCTTACGCAAGTCCTTGGCTGCGCCCCGCTTGCCAGTCTTGGCGATCTTATCCACCGCCGCCATGATTTGCCGCCGGGTCAGCTCGCCGATGGCGAGATCGACATGAGCCTTGAGACCGCGCCTGAGCGCTGACATCGCTGGCTTCCAGTTAACGACTTGGCGTCCAGTCAGCGATGTTTCGTAGGGGCCGTCCTCAACAACCAGGTTTGCCAGCGTGATGCACTCCCGCTCGGCCAGCTGCTGCCGTTTGGCCTCGCGCTTGCCATCGTTCGGATCGCCCCCCTTTGCCACCTCGCCGGCGGCGATGGTAGCGGCTAGGCGCGCGGCCTTCTCGTTGAACTTGGGCCATGCACCCAACGTCTTGCGTTGCGTGCCCCTCGCCCCAGGCTTGGTAAAAAGGTAGACCCAAGTCCGGCCGCCAGTCGCGCGCATCCTGATCGCCAACCCAGGCTGCTCGGTGTCGTGGAGATAGTGCTGGGACTTGCCTGATGGCAGCGTCGCCGCACGGATCGCCGCGTCAGTGAGCCTCAAGTAGTTCGTCGTCACTCCAGGGCTGTGGCCTTCATCACTCGCTTCCATCGTCCCTGCCCTTCTCCTCGTCCCCCGCCGCACTTTCAAAGCAGGCCGACAAATGGGACGCAATCCGTTCACTCGATGCTTTCCGGCTCTAGTGTGCCCGAAGGGAAAACTCACGAAGGGCACAGCGGGGGCATACAAGATATGGGATGTCCAAACATGGCCCACTATGGCCGCATATGGACAATTGTCCCTATACGACAGTGCTTTTTCTAATTTTACTGTGGCGGAATTTGGTTGGCCGCGGTCTACAGATTGTGGTTCACACGGGAGAGGTCCAAGGTTCGATCCCTTGTGCGCCCACCATTTTTCTTCCTGAACCATCCAGTTTCGAGCGATCGCGGCCGCCTGACGGCCCACTCGCGGCTGTCCCGACCCGTCTCATCAAAAAAATGAAAAAACAACCCCATGCACAGTAGCGGACGCGAGCGGAAACAATGGGTTACGTATTTTCCGAATTTCGGTTGACACGTCGGGCAAAACACGGGCAGGATGGCATGATCCGGAGCTGGAGGTGCTCAGTATCGAGCGATCAAGTATGACCTGATTTCATCACGTCTTGAATTAGATTCCCAGACATTCCTGCGGACCCTTGACCTGTACCCATCATACTAGCGGCCACACGGCTTTTGCGAGCCGTTTAAAGTCCCCGACGCTAAGCGCCCCGCGCTCGTTGCGCGCTTTCGAGCCTGGCTCCTTCAGACGCGCGATGACCTTGTCGTAAGCAGCTTCCCAGATGCCGACCGGCTCAAGGGTAGTATTGTCGAGCACGACGAGAAGGACGACGTCGCAGTCGGCGTTCTCCTTGATCCGGCCCAATCGCTGGCTCGGCTTTGAGTCCTCGCCAAACGCACGTCCCTTGATCTGTACTCTGATCTCGCCAGCCGGCGTCTTGCGGATCGCGTCGTGACCGGACGTGCGAGCTGAGGTCAGTTCCAGTTGGAGCTTCTCTGCCGCGACGTACTCGGCGACTTCACCTGTAACCCCTAAGGGCTTGCCGGTGAGCCGGTAATACTCGGCCGCGAGCGGTTTCACAGTGGCAAGTATTTGCTTCACACGCTCGGCGCGATCTTCCATTGACCAATCCTCTTCGACTTCAAAAAACGAGCGCACGCCAGGACTTGTAATCGCTCAGATCCATGCGGTTATTAATATCCGAACCAAGCCGATTCGGAATCTGCTCGACCGAGCGGATCACTAAGCACCCGGTGCCGCAAGCGAACTATCACAGCCTTGCCGACTGTCGATAAGCCGTTGATGATACTAAAGAATGCTGTCGCGCCGATTGATATTGCGATCACGAGCCGCTACGTCATACTCAAGCTTGCAACAAAAGGATCATTCAACCTTGCGATCGTGCGCCCCCGTCACTTGCCGCCGACCGCGTAACCCATGCGTGTTCGGGCGACGGTGACCTCATATGCATGGCTATCAGCCTATCGTTCTACCGCCGTCGACGACGGTTGTAACGGCTCAACAGGTCACGGGCGGCCCCCCGATCCTGCCGATCGCGAGAATAAGGCTGTATTCGCCTGACGAATGGGAAGCCTTTACCAACGAGTGGGCGCATTATTTCTTCGAAGGAAAAGAGGTCGTCAGATTTTCAGGTGCCGGCGACAAGGGCGTCGACATTGCGGTGTTCGAGCCCGGCCAGGATTTCATCGGCATTTGGGACAGCTATCAGTGCAAGCACTACGACAATCCGCTGCGGCCGTCAGATATCTACGTTGAGCTCGGTAAGGTGCTTTGGTTCTCGTTCAGCGGAGAATACAAGGCGCCGCGCAGCTACACGTTCATCGCCCCCTCCGGCATCGGGACAAAGCTGAACAACCTCTTGAAGAATCCCGCCAAACTTAAGCAAGAGCTAATCAGCAATTGGGAGAAGCACTGCCGCAAAGAAATTACTACCACCGGAGATATCCTGCTGCAGGGCGCCTTCCTCGCTTACGTCAACGCTTTCGACTTCACGATTTTCAAAGGCAAACAGCCCCTTGCGTTGATCGACGAACACAAGAAGTCGCCCTACCATCTGTCTCGATTTGGCGGCGGTTTTCCGGCTCGTCCGGCCGTACCCTGCCCGCCGACCGACATTGAAGCGAATGAAACCAAATATGTCGAACAGCTTTATCTCGCTTACGCGGATCACCTGAAGAAGCCCGTCACCTCGACCACCGATCTCGGAAAGCCCCCGCTGAGAGAGCATTTCTCGCGGCAACGCGAGGCGTTTTATCAGGCTGAAGCGCTGCGGGTGTTCGTCCGCGACAAGGTGGAGCCTGGCACCTTTGAACGGCTGCAGGATGAGATATACGCAGGCGTGATCGACACCCACGACGACGATTATGAGGACGGGTACAAGCGTGTCGTGGCGGTCACAAAAGCGGCGCAAGACATGTCGATCACGGCAAATCCCATCGCGCCCATTGCGCAAACGCAGGATCGAAGAGGCATCTGCCATCAACTTGCTAATGACGACAAACTGAAATGGACGCGATAAAGCTTCCTCGGCGGCAGGTCACGTTCAACGGCCCGCTCGAAGCCGGCATACGCGCGGTGGCACTCCTCGGCGCCGCGTATCCGAAGGCGTTCGACCTGCAACGCCTGACTGCGCTCGACTATCTTTTGGTCAGAACCAGGGACCTCGAAGGAGGACCGGAGAGTTTGCATCCGCCGACGCCACTTCGTTCGCCTGACGCCGAGGTAAGACGCGGCATCGTGCATCAGGGTTTGATTTTGATGATGTCGCGGGACCTGGTCGAACAGGCCCCACAGGAAGCAGGTCTGATGTATGTCGCCGGGGAGAACGCGGCGGCATTTCTCGATGCTTTGCAGTCGCCCTATCTCTTAAAACTCAAAGACAGGGCTGATTGGATCATCAAGCATTTCAGTGGCTACTCCGACGCCGAGTTCAACGCACTCATTCGACAATATTTCGAGGACTGGATAATTGAGTTCCAGGAGTTCGAGCGGAGCATTAGCACGTCATGAGCGACTTTGCCCGTCTCCAAATCCGTCACCTAAGTTTCCTCGGCCCAAACCGACCGCCGGCAACCATGCGCTTCGAATCGGGCTTTAATGTCCTTTACGGCGCTTCCGACACCGGCAAGTCATTCATTCTCGATTCTATCGACTTCATGCTTGGTGGCAAAGGCCCGCTGCGTGATTTCCCTGAGCGCGAAGGCTATGACCGAGTTCTCCTCGGCATGCAGCTAACCTCCGGGGAGGCGTTTACGTTGCATCGGAGCACGGGAGGCGGCGGGTTCCTGATGGTCGAGGGCCTGCACGAAACCGAGCTTCCCGAAGGCGCCGTTGAGCTGCGCGATCAGCATGATGAACGCAAGGAAGATAACCTATCGCGCTTCCTACTGAAGAAGATTGGTGTCATCGACAAACGAATCCGGCGCAACAAGCTTAACGAAACGAATAGCTTGAGCTTCAGGAATCTCGCCAGGCTTGCGATCGTGGACGAGGAGGAGATCATCCAGAAGCGCTCGCCCTTGTCTGACGGCAATCTCGTCGCCGACACACCCAATACGGCGACGTTTAAGCTACTTCTGACTGGTGTCGACGACTCCGCGCTCGTCCCGGCGCGGAGTTCACCACAGGAGCATTCCAGAGCAGGACAGATAGAGCTTCTCGGTCAGCTGATCGCAGCGAACCAAGCCAAGATAAGGCAACTGTCGGGCCCGCCGAAGCAACTGCAGGAACAGGAACAACGGCTCGACGAGACCATTCGGCGCAGAGGACAGCAGCTCGCCGCTAGCGAAAGCGAGTTTCGGGACGCCTCCAGCCGGCGCCGCGATGCTCGGCGCAAGCTAGAGGAAGCCAACGAACGTCTCGCAGAGGTCCACGTTCTGCTTGATCGATTCGATCTGCTTGGAAGGCATTACCAATCCGACGTCGAAAGGCTGGAAGGAATAAGAGAGGCCGGCACGATGTTCTCGTCCCTCTCGGACGGGATGTGTCCTCTTTGCGGCGCAGAACCAGCGCATCAGCACCGCTCGGCGGATTGCGAAGGCGACACGGACCAGGTTGTCAAGGCGGCCGAAGCCGAGCTTTCCAAGATTGCCACACTTCAGGAAGACCTTGCAAAAACAGTGCGTCAGCTTACCACCGAGTCACGCAGCCTTCAGCGACGCCTCCCCAAGCTCGAACAAGACGTTTTCGAGGTGAGCTCGAAGATCGAGCAAGAACTGGCGCCCAACTTGAGGGCGATGCGCACCACGTACACTGAATTGGCGGACAAGCGCGCCGAGGTACGTGAAGCACTCGGTCTTTATCAAACTCTCAAGGACCTGGAGGATCGCAGGGCCGCACTCGAACTGGAGGAGGCAGAGGAAGCTGGCGGCAACACCCCGGATACCAGCTTGCCTGCAGGGAGCCTCGACAAGTTCTCTACTGTCGTCCAGAACATCCTCCAAAGCTGGCATTTTCCAAACGCCGAACGCGTCTTTTTCGATCAGAAGGCGCGCGATTTGGTTATCAGTGGCAAGAACAGGACGTCATTTGGCAAGGGTCTAAGAGCAATCACGCAGTCGGCGTTTACGATTGGGCTGCTCCGATATTGTAAGGAGCAAGATACCCCCCATCCAGGCTTTGCGCTGCTCGACTCCCCTTTGCTCTCGTACAAGGAACCAGATGGCGCTGATGATGACTTACGACATACCGACCTTAAGGTGCGCTTCTACGAGTACCTCAAGCAGGTTTCCAGCGATCAGCAGGTCATAATCATCGAGAACACCGACCCACCGGACGACGTACGGTCGATGTCCTACGCACAGAAATTCACTGGGAATTCCGAAGAAGGTCGCGCAGGTCTCTTCCCTGTGGTTACCATAGAAGAACGATCGAGATAGATTTATCGGCTGAGTAAGCCGGCACGGATTAACGGGACGCCGAAGCAAGATTGAGTGAACCCATCGCGGAGTTGAATGCTGGCGCAAACGCGGGCAACTGCGGCGATGGTGAAGATAAAGGCCTTCATTTTTTGGTGTATCGGCTGGCTCTGTGCAGGCTTCACGCGGGATACTTAACGCCCTTCCTCCACGTTTTCTGCTCCGTTGTGCCCCAAGGAAAAATTAGAGGGCAAAACAGGGGCAGGATGGCATGATCCGGAGAGAGGCCTGCGTGCGGCTCTAATGAGCCATCAGGACAGGCAGATCCGCATGCTCCATGATATAGCTGGTCGCCCCACCGAATATCATTTGCCGCAACCTGGTGCGGGTGAAGGCTCCCTTGATCAAGAGATCGCAGCCTTGAGCCCTGGCGGCATCGAGGACCGCCTCTCCGGTGTCGCGATCTTCCAGTCCAACCCTTGTCACATGAGCTGCAATGTCATTGTACCGCAGTTGCTGGACGATCCGATCGGCAGATGGTCCTGCTACCCCCTGGCCGCCAACAACGGTTAGGACCGATACCCTTTCGGCCGCACGAAGCAACGGCATGGCAAATGCATTTGCCCGAGCTTGCTCGGTACTACCATTCCAGTGGATCATGATGTTTGTCGCGATGCTTCTTGGTGCATTCGATGGCGTCAGTAGGACGGGCCTGCCGCTCTCAAACAGCGCGGATTCAATCGCGCGACGGTGAGGGCTCGGAGCATCAATGTCAGACCGTGCCATCACGATCAGATCGAAAGCGCGCCCATAACTTCCGACAACGTCTTCGCCCTCCGGCGCGGTCTCCAGCCAGCCGAAGCAAGGTCCGCGCGATCCCGCAGTGGCTCGAGGAATATCGTGCTTCAACATGAATGCTTCGAAAAAGTTGCGCATGTCGTTCAATTCGGCTTCGGTCTTAACTTGATACGAATCTAAGAGGATGCCGGTGGCCAATTCCGCGGCTACATATTGAGGCATGCCGAACCGGAGTGGAAAGCCTTCGATATAGGCGCCGGAACGTTGCGCGAGGCCTACGACGACATCGAGCGTGGATGTCATCATCGAAATATTTCGAAGCGGGACCAAGAGCGTCTTCATTTTGAACCCCCGGTGTTTTCGGTGAACATTGACGCAGGATGCCTAATTTCACTTGGGACGGCGCCTAGGAGATTACACCTTGCGAGCCGTTCCGGTTTGTCATCGACCACGAGACTGATTGCGGTCATGCGGCTTGCTCGAGCCTTGTATCGATCTCCTGGCGCAGCGCCGCGAAGTCAATAGGTTTGGTCAACAGGTCGGCTGCGCCGTTCTCCAGCGCTTTGCGCTTGGTCTCGGCGTCACCGTAGGCTGTGATCATGATGACCGGAACATCGGGGCGGGCCGAGCGCACGATAGATAGCATCTCCAGCCCGCTCATTCCGGGCATGTTGATGTCAGACAGGATCAGGATCAGGGTGGCATCCTCAATCTCGACTGCACGCTGCAGGGCCGCCGGTGCCGACGGGGCAAACTCCATGAGGAAACGACCGGCGCGCAGATCACGTCGGAACTGCTGGCGGAATAGCGCCTCGACATCGGGCTCGTCGTCGACGACCATTATATAAACGCTCAACTTCTGCCTCCGGTCTGCGATGGTGCCGCCAGCGTGCGCGGCAGCGTAATGATGAACTCTGTATAATCGCCAGCCTCGGTCTCGACCTCGATGCTGCCGCCGTGTTGCTTCACAATGATGTCGTGGCAGATTGAAAGGCCAAGCCCGGTACCTTCTCCTGCGGGCTTGGTGGTGAAGAATGGATTGAATATTTTCTCTCTCACGTCGGCCGGGATGCCCGCGCCATTATCGCGAATCCGGATTTCGACGGCGCCGCCGAGATTTGTAGTCGTCGCGCGCAGCCTTGGCTCGAAGCCGCCACCGGCGGCGTCCTTTTGTTTGCTAGCCGCGTAGAATCCATTTGAAATGAGGTTGAGGAACACCCGCGTGATTTCCTGCGGATACAGGTCGAGCGCCCCCGCGCTGGGATCGAGATTCCTTTCAAGCTTGATGTTGAAACCTGCCTTTTCAGCGCGCGCGCCGTGATAGGCAAGGTTGAGACTTTCCTCAACGATGGCGTTGATATCGGCCGAACGGCGCTCGCCAGAACCCTCGCGTGAGTGCAGAAGCATATTCTTGACGATGGAATCAGCGCGCTTTCCGTGCTGCACGATCTTTTCCAGGTTGCCTTGTAGCATGCGTATCAGCGCGTCGATGTCCTGCCTTGCTGCTTCGCCGAGGGCGGCTGAGCGCAGCCCGTCGCCGAGCTCGTCAATCAGTTCGGAGGAAAGCGCAGCAAAATTATTGACGAAATTGAGCGGGTTCTTGATTTCATGTGCAATGCCGGCGGTGAGTTGCCCGAGCGAGGCGAGCTTCTCGGTCTGGATCAACCGATCCTGCGCGTTTCGCAATTCCTCGAGCGATTGCGACAACTCCATAGTTCGCTCGCGCAGTTCATTCAGCAGGCGTGCATTCTCGATCGCGATCACACCCTGATGCGCGAAATTGGACACGAGCTCGACCTGTTTGTCCGTGAAGGGCTTAACCTCCTGGCGGAAGATCGTGATGGTGCCGATCAGCTCGTCTTCCCTGAGCATGGGCACGATGACGAGGGTCCTTGCGCCAGCAAGGTCGGCAAGCGCACGAACGTTCGGGTTGCCTTCGACGTAGGGCGGCTGAGTTCTGATGTCGTCGATATGAACCGTCTGATGAGTTTTCTCGACGGTGCCGAGCCCGCTTGCGGGATGTGGGCGAATATTCTGGTGCAGCCGGGTCTCAACATAAGCTGACGGCGCGTTGTGCAATGCGACCGTACGAAAGCCGCCTTCCTCGTACAGATTCATAGTGCCGAAGCCGGCGCCACAGATCCGTGTCGCATTCTCCAGCATCTTGTGGAAGACCGGAGTCAATGCGCCCGATGATGCGCTTATGATTTCCAGCACCTCCGACGTTGCGGTCTGCCGCTCCAGCGATTCGTTCAATTGTTCGAACAGACGCGCGTTGCCGATGGCGATAACAGCCTGATCTGCAAAAGTTTGAAGCAGAGCGATCTGCTTCTCGCCGAATGGACGAACCTCGGTGCGACGAAGCACGATCGCACCCATGCTCTCGCCTTCGCGCAACAGCGGCACGCTTAGAACAGTCCGAACGTTGGAGCGAAGCGCATATTCCCGTCCTGTCGGGAATTCGTCCCCTTCGGGCCCAAGCAGGTCGTGCACGTGAACGGTGCGGCGGTCGCTAATGGCCCGGCCGCTGGGCGATTGCACACTGATCGATCGTCGGCTCCACACCACGGGAACTTGTCCATGGTGCGCCTGGACAACGATGTCGTCGCCGTCCCTCAGAACGACTAGCGCATCATATGCCTCGCAAAGCCCGCATGCGCTTTCCACAATCGCTTCGAGCGCCGGACCGACTTCAGTCGGCGAGGAAGCGATAACCCTGAGGATATTGGCGCTGCCGGTCTGGTACGTCAGCGCCTCGGACAGATCTCGCGTCCTGCTTTGCAATTGTTCGAAGAGCCGTACGTTCTCGATGGCGATCACGGCCTGATCGGCAAACGTGGCGACGAGCTCGATCTGCTTTTCCGTGAAAGGCTGCACGCGCTTGCGAGCGATCACGATCGCGCCGATCGGCTCATTCTCGCGCATGAGGGGAACACCGAGCGCCGTGCGCTGACCAGCCATGGTAGTCGACTCGCGCAGGCCGTATTCGGGATCGGCAGCGACGTCGAGGACCTGCACCGGACGGCGCTCGAGTACGGCCCGACCTGTGACCGTGCTCCGTCCGGGGATAATGGGGTGAGCTTGCAGAAACTCGCTGTATTCCTCGGAAAACCCGACCGCGGCACCGGCCTGATATTCATCACCTTCGCGGCGCATGATGAACGCCATCTCCGCTTCGCACAGCCGTGCCGCCGAATCGACCAGCGTGTTGAGCACGGTTTGCAGGTCGAAGGTGGAGCGGCTGATCACCTTCAGCACATCGGCCGTCGCGGTTTGCTGCTGAAGCGATTCGGCGAGATCGCGCGTCTTCGCCTGGACCTCATCGAATAGCCGGACATTCTCAATCGCGATGACGGCCTGATCTGCGAAGGTCTGCAGAAGCTGCACGTGATGTGGAGCGAAGGTGCCAGGCTCGACTCGCGTGACGCTGATCATGCCGATCACCACGCCGCCGGTCGTGAGCGGAACGAACAGCATGCTGCGAAAGCCACGGGCGCGCGCGATAAATTTGATTTCGGTCGTCAGCGCTTCAGTGTCGGGGGTCGGTACCACCTTACCCGCCTGTGTTCTTGCGAAACTCTCAAAATCGGCAATCGGCCTCGGAAACATGTTCTGCAAAGCCGCATCGGCGGCAGGATTCGTCGGCGTGAATGCCGCCAGGTGGGCCATGCCGTTGATGAAACGGAATACGGTCGTCGAAAAGCCGCCGAGCAAGGCATTGGCCCGCCTCGCGATTGCATCGAATACCGGCTTCACCTCCGACGGCGAACTGGCAATGATCTTGAGAATGTCCGCGGTGGCGCTCTCGCGATCTTGTGCGGCGCGCAATTCGGCCAGCAGCCGCGCGTTCTCTTGCTGCAAATCCGCCACCACGTCCTGAGGAAGCGCGGCCATCATGAAAATCCACGTCGCCAGCCGGTTCGGGGTCGACGTCAAAATCTGATCAAGAAACCGTTGGGAATTATTCCACTGTCAGGTGCTTCCGACCAGACTTATCGTTAGTTGATTTTCAATCGACTACGCGTCAATTCGCCCCCGCGATCGGCCGAACCGGCGAGTTCCACCAACTGCCGCTGCCGTCGACTTCCTTCGTGCGGCATGGTGGCAGGCCTTGAGGAGCCGCTGGACCCAAGTGCTGCGCTAAGTGCGGCGCCCGCAAGATCCCAGCAACCGGCGTGCAACGTTGACCGTCACCGAGGCAACCACCGAGCTTGAGGGAAGCTCTGGCGCAAAGCGGCATCCTTCGGACATGAAGTCCCGTGGTCATGCCGTTCTACCTGCCTCGATATCGGAGCGCTTCCACGAGCAGCGAGAAGGCCGGTGAAGGCTGGCGCCGACTGGGATAGTAGAGATGGTATCCCGAGAACGGCGGGCACCAATCCGAGAGCACGCGGACCAGACGTCCCTGGGACAGGTAGGACTGCACATGTCCCTCAGTGAGGTAGGCAAGGCCCAAGCCTTTCAACGCTCCGTCCAGCAGAAGGCCCGCGCTGTTGAACACGAGCTGGCCCTCCACCCGCACATTGAGCTCCCGCCCGTTCTTTTCGAATTCCCAGGCGTAGAGGCTGCCGCCGTGCGTCGGCAGACGCAGATTGAGGCAATTGTGGTGAGTCAAATCCTGCGGCGTCTTCGGTCGCTTGCGTTCGGCGAAGTATGAGGGTGACCCGACGACCGCCATCCGCAGGTCGGGGCTGACGCGCACCGCGATCATGTCCTTGGCGACGAGCTCGCCGGGACGGATGCCCGCATCAACCTGCTGCGCCACGATGTTGGTGAGCCCGTAGTCGATGATCACCTCGACATGGATGTCCGGGTACTTTGGCAGGATCTTTCGGAGCGCCGGCAGCAGGATCTCGGCGGCGGCAAACTCCGTCGCCGTCAGCCGGATGGTTCCGGCAGGCTTCTCGCGCAATTCGCTGAGCGCAGCGAGATCGGCATCCATCTCGGTGAACTTCGGGCCGACGCTGAGGAACAGCCGTTCTCCGGCCTGGGTCGGCGTGACGCTCCGCGTCGTCCGGTTCAACAATCGCACGCCGAGCCGCTCCTCCAGATTCCGGATGATCTGACTGAGCGCGGATTGCGTCATGCCGAGCTTTGCCGCGGCGCGCGTGAAGCTGCGTTCTCTCGCGACTGCGAGGAAGGCGAGGAGATCGCTGGCATCCTCTCGATTCATTCATAAGCCCGGCTAATGACCGCATGCGAAATCTATCACCTAATCGGTAAGCTGCGGAAGTCTTAGGTTCAGATCAGCCATCGAGCGGCAGGACGGCTTCAGAACGAAGGCGAGGATCCATGACAGAAGCAATCGAGCTCCCGAACGGCGTCAGCGCGTCGCAAGACGCCGATCGCCAGCTCCGATGCAGCACGAGCTCTGAGCTCGCATGTCGGTAACAGCCATTCGAGAGACCGCTGCGCCGCGCGGCGTCGCCAACCTGATGCCGATCATGGCGGTGGTGTTCGTTGCCTTCCTGGTCATCGGCGTCGCGATGCCGGTCCTTCCGCTTCATGTCCACGATGGATTGGGCCTGGGTACCTTCGTGGTCGGCCTGGTCGCCGGCAGCCAGTTCGCCGCTTCGCTGATCTCGCGCCCGTGGGCTGGCCACTTCTCGGATCGAAGCGGAGCGAAGCGCGGCGTGATCGTCGGCCTGCTCGCTGCCGCGGCCTCCGGACTGTTTTATCTGGCTTCTCTCGGCTTCGCCCAGACCCCGCTGGCGTCGGTCTCCATACTGCTGCTCGGCCGCGGACTGCTCGGCGCGGCCGAAAGCTTCATCATCACCGCTGCGGTGAGCTGGGGACTGGCGCTCGCCGATTCCGGCAGCACCGGCAAGGTCATCGCCTGGGTCGGCTCGGCGATGTTTGCAGCCTTCGCGATCGGCGCGCCCGCGGGATCCGTGCTCTACGCTGCCTACGGTTTCGCGGCGGTCGCGATCGCCACCGTCGTCGCGCCGCTGCTGACGCTCCTGCTCGTGGTCCGGCTCCCCGCAGTCCCTCCCCTGCACCACAAGGCCCACACATCCTTCGCCGAGGTGCTCGGTGCCGTCTGGCTCCCTGGCTTGGGCTCGGCACTCGGCAGCGTCGGCTTCGGCGCGGTCACCACATTCGCCGCGTTGTTGTTCGCGAACCGCGGATGGGCCAACGGATGGCTGGCCTATTCCGCTTACGCCATCGCCTTCATCCTGGCCCGCGTGTTCTTCAGTCATGTAGCCGACGTGCTCGGCGGGGCAAAGGTCGCGCTGGTCTGTGCGGGAATCGAAGCTGCGGGCCAGGCGCTGATCTGGCTTGCCGTCCGGCCCGAGATGGCGCTCGCCGGCGCCGCGCTCACCGGCTTCGGCTTCTCGCTGGTCTATCCGGGGTTCGGCGTCGAAGCCGTGCGCAGCGTTCCCATGCAGAGCCGCGGGCTCGCCATGGGAGCATACACGGCGTTCCTGGATCTCGCGCAAGGGCTCGCGAGCCCGGCACTCGGATTGATCGCGACCGGCGCACGACTGAACATCGTCTTTCTCGTCAGCGCCGTGACCGTGCTCTGCGCAGCCCTGGTGGCGCTGTGGCTGATGGCGCACCCGACAAGCTTGGAAGGAACCCCGTCATGAGGATGCTCGCGACCTTGCTTTCATTGGGTCTGTTCGCCGGCGCTGCCGCCGGACAGACGTCCATTGCAGGAGTAAATCCAATGCCAAAGCCGGAAGACGTCCGCGCCGTCGCTCCCGCCCTCGAAGGCTATGCGCAAAAATTCGTTCTCGGCGATCTCTGGAAACGACCGGGGCTGTCGCGGCGGGATCGCAGCATCGTCACCGTCGCCGCGCTGATCGCGCGCGATCAAACCGTCGAGCTGCCGTACTATTTGGCACTCGCGCTCGACAATGGCGTGAAGCCGTCGGAGATATCGGAGATCATCACGCATCTGGCCTTCTACACCGGCTGGGCGAACGCGATGGATGCGATCCCGGCGGCGAGGGAGGTGTTCAGGAGCCGCAACATCGGGGCCGATCAGCTCCCGCCGGCCTCGGGGCCGCAGCTGCCGCTCGATGAGACCGCGGAGAAGCAGCGGGCGACGCGGGTTGCAGAGCAGTTCGGGCAAATCACGCCAAGCCTGGTCCAGTACACGACCGACGTGCTGTTCCGGGATCTCTGGCTCAGGCCGGCGCTGGCGCCGCGCGACCGCAGCCTGGTCACCGTGAGCGCTCTCATCGCGACCGGCCAAGTCGCGCAGATCACCTATCACCTGAACCGCGCGATCGACAATGGGTTGACGCGGGAGGAAACCGGCGAAGTGCTCGGCCATCTCGCCTTCTACGCCGGCTGGCCCAACGCATTCTCCGCGGCGCCAGTGATCAAGGACGTCATCGAAAAGCGTCCGCGCTGACCGGAGAGATGCCGTGATCACGCGACGGGGCGTACTCATCGCCGGCAGCGCCGCCGCCACTCTCGGAATTCAGCGGGTGCAGGCGCGCGCGTCCGAAGCACAGAAGGAGGCTCAAATGGAAATCGACATCAAGAGAAACGGGTCTCGGCCCTCGCAGAAGGGCTCCCAAGACTGGTTTACCGGCAGCGTCCGCATCGATCCGCTGTTTCAGGCGCAGGATCCGGCTCACACTGGGGCCGGCCAAGTCACGTTCGAGCCCGGTGCCCGCACCGCCTGGCACACGCATCCACTCGGGCAGACGCTGATCATCACGGCTGGGCTCGGCTGGGTTCAGCGCGAGGGCGGCCCGATCGAGGAAGTCCGCCCCGGCGACGTCGTCTGGTTCCCGCCCGGACTGAAGCACTGGCATGGGGCTTCGCCGACGACGGCGATGACCCACATCGCGATCCAGGAATCCTCCGGCGGCAAGAACGTGGATTGGCTGGAGAAGGTGAGCGACGAGCAATATCGGAAGTGATGCGCGGGCGCTGTAGAGTACATCCAGAAATCCGGAGGAACAGCGCATGGCGATCGTATTCATCACGGGCAGCACGGACGGCCTCGGCCGGGCGGCGGCACAATCACTCCTCGATCAAGGCCACCGCGTGGTACTGCACGCGCGATCAGTCGACCGTGCCGCGGCGCTTGGCGCGCTCACGTCGCGTGGCGCCGGAATGGTGGTCGGCGATCTCAGAAGTGCCGCTGAGACGAAGAGCATCGCGGACCAGGTCAACTCGATCGGCCGCATGGATGCGATCATCCACAACGCCGGCGTCTACATCCAACAGAGCCGCGGCGCGACTCCGGAAGGCCATGCCAGCACGCTGGCGATCAACATTCTTGCGCCGTACATGCTGACGGCACTGATCGAGCGGCCCAGCCGCTTGATCTATCTCAGCAGCGGGCTGCACCGCGGTGGAGAGGGCTCGCTGGATGACCTCGACTGGAACAGACGCGCTTGGGATTCGGCAAAGGCCTACGCCGAGAGCAAGCTGCACGTGGTCGCCCTGGCGTTCGCGCTGGCGCGGCGCTGGCCCAACGTCCTCAGCAACGCCGTCGATCCCGGATGGGTGCGCACGAAGATGGGTGGTGCGAGCGCCCCGGTCGATCTCGACACCGGACAACGGACTCAGACCTGGCTGGCGGTGAGCGAGGATTCCGCGGCCCTGGTCAGCGGGCGCTACTGGCATCACCTGCGGCAGGAGGAGCCAGCCGATGAGGCGACGGACCCGGGATTCCAGGAGGACCTCATCGCAAAACTGGGCAAGCTGACGGGCGTTGAACTCCCACAGGTCTAGGCCGTAGCCCAACACACATTGCGCTCGCTACGCGATCGACAGGATCTCGATCTCCTGGTTGCCCGAACCAACGACGTCGCCGGCCGCCTTCCCCATCAACGACCGCGCGACCGGCGAGACGAAGGAGATCGACCCTGCCTTCGGATCGGCCTCGTCCTCGCCGACGATGCGATAGGTTTGCACGCGGCCATCGGCGCGGCTGAAGGTCACCGTGCTGCCGAACGCGACTGTGTCGATCGAGGTCGGATCGGGAACGAGCTGCGCCGTGCGCAGCCTTTCCGTCAGATAGCGGGCATCGCGCAAGGGCACGGCCGATTGCCGGCGCTTCTCATTGACGTCCTCGATGGCTTGCGCGGCTTCATAGGCCGCGCGCGCCTCGGCAAGCTGAGCCTGCAATAACCGCAAGCCTTTTTCCGTCACGAGGTTTGGATGCGGCGAGATCGGGCGATCCGGCAACAGCGTCTCGGACGCGGTTTCGGCGCTCTCTTCCTTGGTAAAGGCGACGCTCAATTTCAAAATCCTGTCGAACTTGTTTTGGCTAATGGCGCGACGCTCGCGCCGCCCGCCGATTGCCCTGACTATATCTCAAGTTCGACGAAGCGGCGCAGCTTGAAGACGAGGTCCGGCAGGGCCTGGCGGAACCGGGTCGCGTTCCGGAACGTGGTCGAGAACGGCGCGAAGGTGATCATGGCGTTCCAGTGCCGGTAGCCATAGACCGTGACCGAGACGCCGGTCGCCGGAAAATTCTCCAGCTTGCGCAATTCACCAAGCACGAGATCGGCAATCGCTTCCGCAGGCAGCAATTTCTTGCCGTCTCGTGTGGTGGCGATTTTCGGAGGTGGCGCGACCGGCTTGGTCTCGGCTGGTACGGCTTCGGGGGCCGGCTCAGACTCCGCCGGCTCCGCATCGGTGCTGGACAGCTCGACCGCCTCGAACCCGTTCGTCGGCGCTGTCGGAGGAGCCTCGGTGAGCGGCGGCGGCGTCACGACGTCCGCGCGCTTGTTGCCTCCAAGGATGCTGGTGATCATGGCCACAAGGCCAGCATCCTTCCCGTCGTCACTCATTCTTTCCCCCGGACTTAAGCCTAATCTAGCACCGCGCGCCACAATGTATGTGGTTGGATCCCATGGCCAAGGTCATCCTGCAATGGGCAACGGCGACGCAGCCGCTGATCCGGTCGCGCCGCCATGCGATCCGCTACCGCTTATCGAACGGAATGTATTGCTGGTACTGCTTGGGCACCGAGCTGCGGTAGCGCGCGGGAACGGTGCCGGTGTCGATCGAATGATCGATCTCCTGCTGCCGCGTCATCTTCTTCTTCGCCGGCTTCTTCGATGCGCTCTTCTTGGAATCGGTTGGCTGGCTGGAGGTGTCGGTGGTCGCAGCCGGTGCTGTCGTCGCGGCCGGCGCAGTGGTTGTCGCGGCAGGTGCAGCGGTTCCGCCGGCGGCCGGCGCGCTCTGCGCCAGCGCGAGCGGCGTTTGCATCATGAGCACCAGCGCTGCCGTCGCAGCCAGCAAATATGATTTCTGCATCAGAACCTCCAAAATGCCTGATCCGAATGAGGCAAGCCTAGTCCCACGGGATCGAGGCGTGCAAGGTCGTTGAGATAGGTCGGAACCTGTGCGCGAACTGTGGCGGAGATCACATTGTCCGGCGCCGGCTGCGTCACGATGTACATTATGTCGAACGCATCCCGCGTCGCGGACACCAACACAGCATGACCATGTGTCAGACAGGCCACGGGAACGCCAAGGCACGGCCGTTCCACCATGCTCGAAGGAGATTTGAAATGCGTCGCACCATCCTCACGCTTGCATCGTTCGCAACCGTGATCGCAGCGTCATTGTCGGCGGCGCCGGCCCAGGCCGCAAACGACAGATACTGCCTGCAAGGCCGCCAGTGGGGCTATCCCGGCAATTGCCAGTTCGCGAGCTATCAGCAATGTGCCGCCACCGCCTCCGGCACGTCGGCCTATTGCGGCATCAACCCGCGCTACGCGTACTCGCAGCCGTACCATTACTGACGAGTTGGCGGCGTGCGTGACCGCGCACTCCGCGCTGCTCTATGCGCGAATTCCGAGACCGGTCTCCTGAAGACGCGTCGCGAACCAGCGCGACAGCGCCTCATCGACGAGGCCGCTGACATAGACCTCCGACATCGTCACGTGCTGCCTGTCGAGCACCAGCAGCAAACCGATCCAATAGGGAAACCAGACATGCACGTCGGTCAGCGCCCTCAGCTTGTGCTGATCGTGCTCGAGCGGCGTGTGATTGCTGGCCTTGCGGATCTCGACAGTGAGCAGATTGTTCGGGATCTCGCGCTGGTGCACGGCGACATCGGGATAGATCGATTTGCCGAGATGGTCGTCGGTCGAGATGATGCTGCCGTGCGGCAGATGCAGCGTGCGCTCGCCGAGCCGGTCGTAATTGCAGTCGACTGACCAGCCGGAGAACTGCTTCTCCAGGTGCACGGCGAAGCGGTGCGTGATCGCGCGCTCGCCGACGTCCTTCTCGAAAAGGAATGCTTCCTGCGCGTAGAAATCCCGGAGCACCGCGATCACCTTGTTCAGCTCGGTCTGCATCGTGCCTCCGGGCTCACGGCGCTCCGTCTGTTGACGCCCTACATCTGAACTTCGATCAGGCGCGGGCCGGGCTCGGCGACGGCCTCAGTCAGCGCCTTGTTGAGCTCGTCGGCACTGGTGACGGCGCGGCCGGGCACGCCCATGCCCTTCGCCAGCGCGACAAAATCCAGCGTCGGGCGATCGAGCCGCAGCATGTCGTTGGCACGCTGGCCGGGCTCGCCGGCGCCGACATTATCGAACTCGCCGCGCAGGATCTGGTAGATGCGGTTGGCAAACACGATGGTGACGATGTTGAGGTTCTCGCGCGCTTGCGTCCACAGCGACTGGATCGTGTACATCGCGCTGCCGTCGCCGACCATGGTGATCACCTTGCGATCCGGACAGGCGATCGCGGCGCCGATCGACAGCGGCGTCGAGAAGCCGATCGAGCCGCCCATGTTCTGGAGCCAGTCGTGCGGGGCCGCCGCCGCCGTCGGTGGGAAGAAGCCGCGGCCGGTGGTGAGGGATTCGTCGACCATGATCGCGTTCTCGGGAATCGCACAGGCGATGGCCTGCGCGATCGAGGCGAAGGTGAGCGCGCCGGTCGGCTTGACTAGTTCCTGCAACGCCTGCGGCTTGACGTCCCTGGCGCTGGCCTTCACGGCGCCGGCAAGCGCTTCCAGCGCCGCAACCGAGTTCTCGCCCCAGGAGGTCATGCGATGGACCTCGCAGCCCTGGGGCTTGAGCATGCTCGGCTTGTTCGGATAGGCGAAGAACGCCACGGGATCGTCGGACTCGACCAGCACGATGTGACGGAATTTTGCCAGCATCGGCAGCGCGTTCTCGATGACGTAATGGATGCGGTCGATCGAGAAACGGCCGCGGCCGCGCGCCATCTTCGGACGGAACGTCGGGCCCATCACCGTGCAGCCGGTCTTGCCGGCGATGCGCTCGGCCAGCGCCAGGCCATGCTCGCTCAGCGCGCTGCCGGTCATCAGCAGCAGCGTGCCCTCGCCGTCGCGATGCAGGATTTTTGCGGCCTGCTCGACCGCCTGCGGCGAATAGCTCGCCCGCTGCTGCTCGGCCGGAACCTCGGCGATGCCGTCGGCTTCGTTCCAGGCGGTGTCGGCGGGCAGGATCAGGGTCGCGATCTGCGGCGGCGCGCTTTTGGCGGCGGCAATCGCTGCGGCGCCGTCAGCAGCAACCGATTTGGAATCCGGCGAGGTGCGCACCCAGGACGACATCGGCCGGGCCAGGCCCTCGATGTCGGAGGTCAGCGGCGCGTTGTAGCCGATGTGGTAGACCGCGTGCTGGCCGACGATGTTGACGATGCCGGAATTGGCCTTCTTGGCGTTGTGCAGATTGGCAAGTCCGTTGGCGAGACCAGGGCCGAGATGCAGCAGCGTCGAGGCCGGCGTGCCCTTCATGCGGAAATAGCCGTCGGCGGCGCCCGTCACCACGCCTTCGAACAGGCCGAGCACGCAACGCATGCCCGGCACGCGGTCGAGCGCTGCGACAAAATGCATCTCGGAGGTGCCGGGGTTGGTGAAGCAGACGTCCACCCCGCCCTTGACCATTGTCCGCACCAGGCTTTCCGCACCGTTCATTCCAAGGCTCCCACGACCGGCATTATCCAGATATCGGTTCGATCAATCATTGTTCGCGCGTGCCGTCAAAGCAATAGCCGCCATCGCTGCCCTGCCCCGCGTGACGATGCGCCGGCTTGGCTAATTCTTTTCGGCAAATTGGCGTGGTTGCCGATTTGGTAACGCCAATCGTTAAGCATGGCGTTCCTCACGGGGCCGTGGCTTGCGGAATGCCCGCGAATATGGCCTGTGGCTTCCATTGAATCGTTTTTTTTGCTTGGGGGAGACAATGATCCGGTTTTTTGCCGCGCCGATCGCCGCCATCGCACTGCTATCGGCCATGGCGGGCGGCGCGCTCGCCGAAGAGTTCGACACGCGCGACATCATGGGTGGCGGCCCGAACTTCTTCCGTTCCGGCGCAAATCCCGTCCCCCGCACCACCGTCATCTATAACGGCAGTTACGCGCCCGGCACGATCGTGGTGAACACCGGCGAGCGGCGGCTGTACCTGGTGCTCCAGAACGGCCAGGCGCTGCGCTACGGCATCGGCGTCGGCCGCGACGGTTTCCGCTGGGGCGGGGTGCACAAGATCACCGCCAAGAAGGAATGGCCGGCCTGGACGCCGCCGTCGCAGATGCTGGCCCGCCGGCCCGACCTGCCGCGCCACATGAAGGGCGGCCTCGACAATCCGCTCGGCGCCCGCGCGATGTATCTGGGCTCGACCCTCTATCGCATCCACGGCTCCAACGAGCCGGAGACGATCGGCCAGGCGGTGTCCTCGGGCTGCTTCCGCATGACCAATGAGGACGTCACCGATCTCTACAGCCGCGTCGCGGTCGGTACCACCGTGGTGGTGTTGAACAACTAGGCGGCCACACCGGTGCTGCGCTCCCTCTCCCGCCTGCGGGAGAGGGTTGGGGAGAGGGTGTCTCCGCAGTGAGACACCCAATGGGGAGAGAGCCCTCACCCGGCGCGCGGGACGATGCTTCGCATCGCCTGGGCGCGCCGACCTCTCCCGCAAGCGGGAGAGGTTGAGCCCGCGGCTCGAGCTCGGCATTGCGAAGTTCGTACTCTTTGGCTGCAGACGAGCGGCTGGAACCCGCGAGGCGCGTGAATTTGCGGGCTTGTGCGCGCGACGCGAATGCGGCAGCGTCGCACGACGATGAGCGCATTGAACCTGACCGCGCCCGCCTTCCGCATCGCCCTCTTGGCGCTCGCCGCGCTCACATTGGTGCCTGACACCGCTACCACGGCCCGAGCGGGTGAACTGCCCGCCATCGTCTCGCGCCAGCGCTCCGAGAAGAAGAGCTTCACCGACGGCGAGATCGTCGAGGGTTTTCTCAAGACGGCGTTCGGCGCCGAGTACCACCTCGCCGGCCGCGTCGATCGCATCCGCAAGTTCGACGGGCCGGTGCGCGTATACGCCGAGGGCGATCGCGCCGATCGCAAGACGCAGCTTGCGAAGGTCGTGAACGACATCGCGACACGCGTGCAGCATCTCGACATCGCCATGACCACGATCAGCGAGGCGGCGAATGTGCGGGTCAAACTCGTGCGCGACCGCGATCTCTACCGCACCCTCACCAGCTTTTACGGCGCCGAGAAGGCGCGCGAGATCCGCGCCTCGCTGGATCCGCAATGCCTGTCCGGCTTCCGCAAGAACGATAATTTCGAGATCGAGCATTCCGACGTCATCCTCACCGTCGACAACGGCGATTTCGTCTTCCTCGACTGCGCCTATGAGGAGCTGCTGCAATCGCTCGGCCCCATCAACGACACCACCAGCGTGCCCTGGACCATGTTCAACGACAACGTCTCGATGGGCTATTTCGACGTCTACGATCAGTACATCCTCAATTTGCTCTACGATCCCCGCATCAAGGCCGGCATGACGGTGGCGGAGGTCAAGGCGGTGCTGCCCGCCGTGCTCAAAGATGTGCGCGCCTGGGTGAAGCGGGTGAATGATCTGAAGGAGTGAGATGCTTCTTTTCCCTCTCCCCTTGTGGGAGAGGGTGGCTCGCCGCATCGCGGCGAGACGGGTGAGGGGTTGTCTCCGCGAGTTCAATTCTCATTTGATTATGCGGAGAGAGAGACCCCTCATCCGGCGCTTCGCGCCACCTTCTCCCACAAGGGGAGAAGGAAGAAAACGTCCTCTCCGCCCTACTGCACCAGATCGGCAACGGTGGTTGCGGCCTTCAGGCCCGTGCCAGTGAGAACCGCCACCGTGGTTTCGTTCGCCTTGATGGCTCCGGCAGCGAACAGTTTGTCCAGCGCGGCGGCTGCGCTGGCGCTGGTCGGCTCGGCGAACAGGCCTTGCCGCGCGAGACGGCGCAAGGCGGCGACGATGTCATCCTCGGTGAGCGCGACGGTGCCGCCGCCGCTCTCGCGCAAGGCGCCGATGATCTCGCGCAGGCGCAGCGGATTCTTGATGGCGGTGCCTTCGGCGATGGTCTTGTGCACCTCGCGCGCGACAGGCGTATCCGCGCCGGCCTGGAAGCTTGCATCGATCGGCGAGCAGTTCAGCGGCTGCGCCGCGAACAGGCGCGGCAGTTTTGCGATCTGACCGGCCCTCAGCAACTCGCGGAAGCCGAAGGCGCAACCGAGCAGGCTGCTGCCGGCCCCGACCGGAACGATGACGTTGTCAGGCGCGCGGAAGGCAAGGTCTTCCCAGATCTCATAGGCGAGCGACTTGGTGCCTTCGAGGAAGAACGGCTGCCAATTGTGGCTGGCGTAAAAAGTCTGGTGCGACTGGCGGATGGCTTCGGCTTCCGACTCCTCGCGCGGACCCTCGACGAGCTGCACCGCGGCACCATAGGCGCGGACCTGCGCGATCTTGGCCGGCGAGGTCGAGGCGGGCGCGAGGATCTTCACCCGCATGCCGCCGGCGGCACCGAGCCCCGCCATCGACGAGCCACCATTGCCGGAGGAGTCCTCCAGCACCGCATTGACGCCGATCTGGCGCAGGAAGGACAGCATCACGGAAGAGCCCCGGTCCTTGAAGCTGCCAGTCGGATTGAACCATTCCAGCTTGAACAACGGCCGCAGCTCGCCCCACTCCTGCTGGACCAATGGCGTGCAGCCCTCGCCGAGCGTGATCGGCTTTGCGATCTCGACCGGCAGCGTCGCCCGGTAGCGCCAGAGCGATCGCATGCGGCCATCGATGTCCTCGCGCGAGATACCGGTGCCCGGCGTTACCAGCAGTGGCGTGCGCTCGTCCGAGCACCAGCGCGGCTGATCCAACTGATAAAGCTGTCCGTTGCGGGGGTCGATATAGCTGGCGGCGGGCATGGCAGTCTCCTGGGCAAGGGCGATCCGCACGATTGGCCTGATGTCAGGTTTTGTCGAGAACCTGACGCCTGTCGCGCGAAACGACGCAGCCCCTTGAAAACATGAAAAATGGAAATATTTCAATCCCTTAAACTGGCCGCACAGGCAGAGCGGCGAGGTCGGCCAACGCGGGCGCGCGGTGTCAAACGGAGGGCCTGCCGGCGCGTTGACCGACGGGAATTTGGCAACAAAGACCCTGCCCGTCCGGCACGATTAACTTGTCTGTCGTCGCCGGCCGCTACAATATGTTGGATTGAGCTCGCGTCGCCGGTGTCCTCGACTGGCAACGCGACCGAGCCAGGCCCGTCCGAACGGCGGGCCGTTGGCTTTTTGGGAGCCTGGACATGAGCCGCGCGAACCGTACCGACCACATCCGCCTGACCTCCCATCCGGAGCCAGGCCGGAAGGCCGCCTTCCCGATCCATTGGGGCGCCGCCGACGCGCGCGCCCGCGGGCCGATCATCGGCACGGTGTCGCGCGCTGGGGATCGCAACGTGATCGGCAGCCATGGCGGATCCTACGCGATGTACCGGGCGCTCGCGGTGTCCGCCGGCGCGCTCGATCCGATCAGGCGTCCCGACCTCACCAACACGTTTCCGGCCGCGACCATCGGTCCGTTCCCGCAATGGAGTGATCCCACAAAAATCGTCGCGCTCGATCCCTGGGGGCATCTCGTTGCGGAGAACTTCCGCCAGGAGATCGCCGAAGGCGCCGACATCAGGCCGAGCATCGCGGTGACGCGAGCGCGGCTGGACCTGCCGGAGATCCGCGAGGCGCTGGCCGCAAAGCGGCTGCGCGCCGACGGCGAGGTCGTGCACGCCAATGGCAGCGTGTCGGTGGTCAAGATCGCGATCGATCCGGTCTGGCACTTGCCCGGCCTTGCGCAGCGCTTCGGCACCAGCGAGACCGAGCTGCGCCGCACGCTGTTCGAGCAGACCGCCGGCATGTTCCCCGAGCTGGTGACGCGGCCGGACATGAAGGTGTTCCTGCCGCCGATCGGCGGCACCACCGTCTACATGTTCGGCGACGTCAGCAAGCTGCCGGACCATCGCACCAAGATCACCTGCCGCGTCCATGACGAGTGCAACGGCTCCGACGTGTTCGGCTCCGACATCTGCACCTGCCGGCCCTATCTGATCCACGGCATCGAGGAATCCGCGCGCGGCGCGCAGGAGGGCGGGCTCGGGCTCGTGGTCTACAACCGCAAGGAAGGCCGCGCGCTCGGCGAGGTCACGAAATTCCTGGTCTACAATGCGCGCAAACGCCAGGAGGACGGCGACGCGGCCGCGGCCTATTTCGAACGCACCGAATGCGTCGCCGGCGTCCAGGACGCGCGCTTCCAGCAATTGATGCCGGATACCATCCATTGGCTCGGCTTGACCCGTATCGACCGCTTCCTGTCGATGAGCGACATGAAATACGACGCGCTGACCTCGCAAGGCATCGACATCGTCGAGCGCGTGCCGATCCCGCCCGAGCTGATCCCGGCCGACGCCTATGTCGAGATCGCCGCGAAGAAGGCCGCGGGCTATTACTCGACCGACATCGCGCCGGAGAAGGACGTGAACGGCGTAGTCGGCCGCTCGCTGGAAAAATACTGATCGCGTGATGTCGGACTCTTTGGAACGAGAGGCCCGCTCGCTGCTCAGCGCAGCAGCGGTACGCGCGCGCGCCGGTGAGATGCTCCAGATCGGACTTGCCGGTGGGCTGAACCATTTCACGATCGATCTCGGCCGCATGGACGACGTCGCGGAAGCCGTGCTCGCGGTGACGCGAAAGGCCTATCCGACGCTGGACGTTCCCTTCCATGCGCGCTGGCGGCATTTTGTACTTGGCGGCGTCGACCGCTGGGCGCAGTTGGCCGACGCTGCATTGTGGCCGGACCGCGCGGCGCGGGCCCGCGCTGAATTCGACCTCGCGATCGTCAGCGTCCTGCTCGATGCCGGTGCGGGTGCGGCGTGGCGCTATCGGGACTCTGTGACTGGGGAAGCCATCGGCCGATCCGAGGGGCTTGCGATTGCAAGCCTCGACATGTTCGCGAGTGGCCTCTTCTCGCGCGATGCCCATGCGCCGTTCAGGGCGGATGCGGACGTGCTGGCGCAATTGCCGCTCACGTCCCTCACCTCTGCGTTTCAGGTCAGAGAGGCCAATCCGCTGCTCGGCCTAGAAGGGCGTGCGGATCTGCTGCGGCGCCTGGGCAAGCATGTTGCGAACTACCCGGAGATTTTTGGACGGCACGACGCTCCGCGGCCGGGCGGACTGTTCGATCACATCGCAGCTCACGCTGCGAGCGGCGCCGTTGCCGCGCCCGCCATCCTGTCCGCCGTGCTGAATGAGCTCGGGCCGATCTGGCCGTCGCGGCTGGAGCTCGCGGGCGTCCCGCTCGGCGATTGCTGGCATCATCCGGCGATCAAGGCGAACGACTCAACAGAAGGCCTCGTGCCGCTCCACAAGCTGTCGCAATGGCTGAGCTATTCGCTGATCGAACCGCTCCAGCGCGCAGGCTTCGACGTGACCGACATCGACGGCCTGACCGGGCTTGCCGAATACCGCAATGGCGGCCTGTTCGTCGATCACGAGGTGTTGCGCCTGCGCGATGCCGCGGACGCTGCGCGCGCGCATGCGGTGGATTCGCTGCTCGTCGTGGAATGGCGCGCGCTCACCGTGGCGTTGCTCGATCGGCTCGCGGAGCGCATCCGCGTCAAGCTCGGCCGCACGCCAGACACGCTGCCGCTCGCCAGCATTTTGGAAGGTGGCACCTGGGCCGCCGGCCGCGCCATCGCCTTTGCGCGGCGCCCTGATGGTTCGCCGCCGCTCAAGGTGATCAGCGACGGCACTGTGTTTTAACCCTCTCCCCTTGTGGGAGAGGGTGCCTCGCGACAGCGAGGCGGGTGAGGGGTTCTCTCCGCGAACCCATCTCTCAGTGAAGTTCGCGGAGACGACCCCTCATCCGGCGCTTCGCGCCACCTTCTCCCGCAAGGGGAGAAGGAAGAAAGGCATCCCATCATGCAAGGCGTCACGATCGTCGATCATCCGCTGGTGCAGCACAAGCTGACGCTGGTGCGGGACAAGTCCATTTCGACCAAGTCGTTTCGCGAGCTGATCAAGGAGATCGGCATGCTGCTCTGCTACGAGGTGACGCGCGATTTGCCGCTCACGGACGTCGTGGTCGACACGCCGCTGGCGCGGATGCACTCGGCCAAGATCGCCGGCAAGAAGCTGGTGTTCGTGCCGATGCTGCGTGCCGGCACCACCTTCGTCGACGGCATGATGGACCTGGTGCCGACCGCGCGCGTCGCCCATATCGGGCTCTACCGCGAGCCGCACAGCTTTGCCGCGGTCGAGTATTTCTTCAAATCGCCGTCCGATCTCGGCGAGCGCCTGGCGATCGTCGTGACGTCGGTGGTCGCCACGGCCAATACGGCCGTGGCCGCTATCGACCGGCTGAAGGAGCGCGGCGCCAAGGATATCCGCCTCGCCTGCCTGATCGCCGCGCCGGAAGGACTTGAGCGGCTGCGAGGTCTGCATCCGGACGTACCGATCTGGACCGCCGCGGTCGACGAAGGCCTCGACGAGAACGGCTTTATTTTGCCGGGCCTCGGCGACGCCGGCGACCGCGCTTACGGGACGAGGTAGTTCAGAGCACGATGATGTTAGGTTCGGTCGGCTGTCCGTGGCTTACCTCTCCCCAGCGGCGAGAGGTCGGATTGCTATGGCGCGCAATTGCGCGCCTGAGCAATCCGGGTGAGGGCCACGGCGCTCAGTGAGACTGTAACCCCTCACCCGGATTGCATCTTTCGATGCGATCCGACCTCTCCCTACGGGAGAGGTGATTCGAGTTCTGGGCTCGCACCAATTCAAGCAAGGCTCATTCTGCTTCAGATCTTCCCGCTGCCGCAAATGCCCTTCAGCGACTGCCACTCCTTGTTCGTCAGCAGCGGCGGGCCGCTGGCGGGACGATCTTCCCTGGTCATGCGCGCGAGGCGGTCTTCGGTGAGCGGGTGGCTGGCGAGGATATTTGTCAGACCAGAGCCGCCTTCCCTGCCGGTGATGCGGAACATCAGCTCGGCCGCGGGTTTTGGCGAGCGGCCGAGCGCATGCATGATCTCGATGGCGAAAGTGTCGGCGCCGGTCTCGGCTTCTCGCGAATAGGAGGCTTCGACGACGCTGCGCGAGGCGAAGATCACGGCCGAGGAGCCGGTAACGTCGCCGAACAGCAGGCCGATCAGGAACGAGGTGCCGCCGTTGTAGATCAGGCCGCGCATGTTGTCGTGATGCTTGAGATGGCCGAGCTCGTGCGCGAGGATGCCGGCGAGCTCGTCGGGGCTTTCGGCCTTGTCGAGCAGGCCCTTCAGCACGAACACCTTGCCGCCCGGCAGCGCGAACGCGTTCGGCACCGGGCTCGGCAGCACGCCTGCCGTCGTGGAATCGTCATCGAGGCCGGCGGCATCGCGGAGGCGGTTGACGAGCTTTGTGAATGCGGCCTTGCCCGCGGGGTCCTCGCACACTCTGCGGCCGAAGATGGTCTTGACCTGGACCTCGGACGCATCGCCAATGCGTCGCTCGATCGGTTTCGGCACCAGCGGCGCGAGCCGGTCGGCGGCGAGCGGCACACCGAACAGGACGACGCAGACGATGGAGACGGCGGCGGCCACCGACCAGCCCACGATCTTTGCGACGCCGCGGCGCGAGGTCTGGTGCTCGTCGAGGCGCAAGCATCGCGCGGTGAGATCCGCTGCAAGCGCGGCATCACGGATCTCGAGCCGCGCGAGCGGCGGCGCTGACGTCGATGCCAAGCGCAAAACCCCCTCTGGGCCGTCGGCACGACGGATTTCGGCATAGGCCCAGCGAACCGGCGCTTCGCCGTCTTCGGCGATCTCGAGCACGTCCCCGAGCGACAGCATCACCTGACGCCTGCGGCTCGAGACGCCGTCGAAGAAGATCGTCGGCTTCACGGACTGCGCCGGGGCCTCGGCAGACAACTCACTCACAGCTCAAAATCCTGCAACATCCAGTCCATCGGCAAAGCCTTCACCGAGCGCGCTGGCGAGCTTTCCGCTGCCGCGCACATCCGCCGCGGCCGCGATGTTGTGCACCTCGACGGTCTCCAGCACCTTGGCCCAGAGATCGCGCTGAAGATAGACCCGCATGACGATGTTGACGGCAAGGGCGAGCGCGAAATAGCCGATCACCATCATCACAACCATCGGGATGCTCTTGGCAGCATTGCCAGCCCCGAACACCTCCTCGGCCGGAACGCCGGTCAACGTGACGACGAGAAAAGCGCCGCCGCCCATGTAGGCCGCGAAGGCGGTCGTGAGCAGCATCCACCAGCCGATCACCTTCCAGTACAGGCCGTAGAAGGCGTCATGGGGCAGGCGCGAGGACAGGCTGACGCCGCCGATGCGGATGCCGTCGAGCCACCAGCGCCATTCGCGCGCCTTGAACTCGGCATAGAAGAACGGCGCGAGTGGGAAGATCAGCAGCGCGATCGGGCTGAGCAGCCACAGCCACCAGCCGCGCTTGAAGAACGTCCAGCCGTCGCCTTCGAAATCGCCGGTGAGATCGCCGTAATGGGTGTGCTGCATCTTGTAGCGTTCGAGCGCAGCCTCGCGCCAGGGCAGCGCCAGGCCGAGCGTCAGGAACACCAGCACACCCCACAGCATGGCGCGGAGCGAATAGGCCCAGCCCGAGCCGTCCATCCAGAACCGCACGCCGCGCCAGACCGTGCGCGTCAGGCGATAGCGCCGCGCGCGAAAAATCGCGAATTGGCCGAAGGCGTAGAAGGCGATGAAGAGCGGCGTCGAGGCAAAGCCCTGCCAGCGCTCGAACTCGATGCCGACAAGAAAATAAGCGAGATAGATCGGCATCAAGATCGCAAGCGCGAACAGGAAGCCGACCAAGAGCTCCTTAGCCCGTCCGGTGTATTCGGCGGCATCGCCGTCCACCGCGGTGTTCGTCCACAGATGACGGCGAATGTCGGTGACGAGCCAGAACCGGTAGAAGCCGAAGGTGACGAGTTCGAGCATGGCCCCCTTGGTGACCAATTTGCGGAACTCGGAGCGGTTGCCGGTGAAATCGACCCGCGTGGGTGGCAGCGGCGGCGGGACGGGTTCGGAGCCGATGGGGGCCCATTGCATGTCGTTCACGGCGGCAACCTCGGGGTGCGCATCTGTTACGGTCAAACTATAGATCAGAGGTTAGTCGATCCCCAAGATGACCGGGTTCGATTTACCCCGATTCCAGTTGGTTTCTTGCACGATTCCGCCGTTAGAGGCGTGATGGGGATCACGTTGCAAATCTGTCGTCCCGTAGCCTGGATGGAGCGCAGCGCAATCCGGGTCAGCGGTCGTGGCGGCCCGAACCCCGGATTACGCTTGCGCTCCATCCAGGCTACGCACCTCCCGCAAAGGTTGGATGTGGCAAACTCTCCCTTGCTCCGGCGCAGACAACCGGCTGTAATTGCAAATCAAATACCGCAGCGCAGAATTCAACGAGAACGCGCGGTTCACCACAGGGAGAGCGGTCATGCATGGGACCATCGAGAGCGCGGCCACGCTCGACGCACTTCGCGCACGCGCCACGTCGCTGCCGCTGGAGCAGTTCGACCCGGGCGATCCTGAATTGTTCAGGACCGATACGTTCTGGCCCTATTTCGACCGCCTGCGCCGGGAAGATCCGGTGCACTATTGCAAGGACTCGATGTTCGGGCCGTATTGGTCGGTGACGCGCTACAATGACATCATGGAGATCGAGACCAATCATTCGGTGTTCTCCTCGGCCTCCTCGCTCGGCGGCATTACCATCCGCGACATCGATCCGGACCTGCGCCGCGAGAGCTTCATCTCGATGGACCCGCCGCGGCATGCGGCGCAGCGCAAGACCGTGGCGCCGATGTTCACGCCGACCCATCTGGACAATCTCGCGCTGAACATCCGCAAGCGCTCGGCCGAGTGCCTGGACAACCTGCCGCGTGGCGAGGCGTTCGACTGGGTCGACCGCGTCTCGATCGAGCTCACCACGCAGATGCTGGCGGTGCTGTTCGACTTCCCCTGGGAGGACCGCCGCAAGCTGACGCGCTGGTCCGACATCGCCACCACCATTCCCGGTCCTGACGGCCTTGTTGCGAGCGAAGACGAGCGGCAGGCCGAGCTGACGGAATGCGCGGCGTATTTCTCTCGCCTCTGGAAAGAGCGCATCGCCCAGCCGCCGAAGAGCGATCTGTTGTCGATGATGGCGCATGGCACTGCTACGCGCGACATGGATGCGAAGAACTTCCTCGGCAATCTCATCCTTTTGATCGTCGGCGGCAACGACACCACGCGCAACACCATGTCGGGCTCGCTTCTCGCGCTGAGCCAGCATCCGGAGCAGTATCGCAAGCTGCGGCAAAACCCCGATCTGCTCGACAGCTTCGTGCCGGAGGTGATCCGCTGGCAGACGCCGCTCGCGCATATGCGGCGCACGGCGCTCTCCGATTTCGAGTTCCGCGGCAAGCAGATCAAGAAGGGTGACAAGGTCGTGATGTGGTACGTCTCGGGCAACCGCGACGAGGCGGCGATCGAGAAGCCCTACGATTTCATCATCGATCGCGCCCGCCCGCGCACCCACCTCTCCTTCGGCTTCGGCATCCACCGCTGCGTGGGCCTGCGGCTAGCCGAACTCCAGCTCAAGATTATTTGGGAAGAAATTCTCAAGCGCTTCGACCATATTGATGTGGTCGGCGAACCCAAGCGGGTCTATTCGAGTTTCGTGAAGGGTCTGGAGACGCTGCCGGTCAGGATTGCGGCGTGAGTTAACTCCCTCTCCCCGTCCTTACGGGGAGAGGGTCGGGGTGAGGGGCTCTCTCCGCGAGCACGCTGAGAAACGGACTCGCGGAGAGTCCCCCTCACCCGGATTGCATCTTTGATGCAATCCGGCCTCTCCCCGCAAGCGGGGAGAGGCAAAGAAAGAGAACCAACTGGAGCCACGACGATGAACATCCAAGCGCCGGTTAAGGTGGACAAGGCCGAACGCATGCGCAGGGCCCGCGAGGAGGCCTATGCGACGCCGCTGGCGCAATTCCATCCCGGCGCGCCCCGGCTGTTCCAGGACGACACGCTGTGGCCGTGGTTCGAGCGGCTGCGCAAGGAAGAGCCGGTGCATTACTGCACCAACGCGCCGATCGAGCCGTATTGGTCGGTGGTGAAGTACAACGACATCATGCATGTCGACACCAATCACGGCATCTTCTCCTCGGACTCGACGCTCGGCGGCATCTCGATCCGCGACGTGCCGGAAGGCTACGACTGGCCGAGCTTCATCGCCATGGACCAGCCCCGGCATTCGGCGCAGCGCAAGACGGTGTCGCCGATGTTCACCCCTCAGCATCTCGACGAGCTGGCAAAACTGATCCGGCAGCGCTCGCAGACCGTGCTGGACAATCTGCCGCGCAACGAGACTTTCAACTTCGTCGAGCGCGTCTCGATCGAGCTGACGACGCAGATGCTGGCGACCCTGTTCGACTTCCCCTGGGAGGAGCGGCGCAAGCTGACGCGCTGGTCCGACGTCTCGACCGCGCTGCCCAAGAGCGGCATCGTCGCCTCGGCGGAAGAGCGCCGCCGCGAGATGGACGAGTGCTATGCCTACATGTCGAAGCTGTGGAACGAGCGCGTCAACTCGGCGCCGCGCAACGATTTGCTGTCGCTGATGGCGCATAACGACGCCACCCGGTTCATGGACCCCGACAATTTGATGGGCAACATCATCCTGCTCATCGTCGGCGGCAACGACACCACGCGCAACACCATGACCGGCTCGGTGCTGGCGCTGAATGAGAACCCCGAGCAGTACGACAAGTTGCGGGCCAACCCGGCGCTGATCGATTCCATGGTGCCGGAGGTGATCCGCTGGCAGACGCCGCTGGCCCATATGCGGCGCACCGCGCTTGCCGACACCGAAATCGGGGGCAAGCCGATCCGCAAGGGCGACCGCGTCGTGATGTGGTACGTCTCCGGCAACCGGGATGAGGAGATGTTCGAGAAGCCGAACGATTTCATCATCGACCGCCCGCGCCCGCGCACCCATCTTTCCTTTGGCTTCGGCATCCACCGCTGCGTCGGCATGCGCCTCGCCGAGCTCCAGCTCCGCATCGTCTGGGAGGAGATGCTGAAGCGGTTCGACCGTATCGAGGTGGTCGGCGAGCCCAAGCGGATCTATTCGAGCTTCATCAAGGGGTATGAGTCGCTGCCGGTGCGGATTCCGGGGTAGGCCCTCATCCTCCGTCATTGCGAGGAGCTCTTGCGACGAAGCAATCCAGACTGCCGCCGCGGAGGAATTCCTGGATTGCTTCGCTGCGCTCGCAATGACGAGGTTTTGCACACTCGTAGCCGCGGCGCGTTGACGCCCGCCAGCTATAAAATTCCGGCATGACAGCTCGCTCAAGATGCGAAGGGCCGGCTGCGGGCTTGTGCCCTAAATCGCTCTGAGAATTCGGCGCTGGCGCTTCAAGCGAGCCTGATGTCCCACACACCTTCCTTGCGGCAGGCGGCGACCTCCTCGCGCAAAAGCGCGGTGATGGCGAGCGAGGCCGTCGAGGCCGGACGATCGATCGGAGAAGCGAAAATGAGCTCGCGCGTCATCGGCTTGGAAACGGGCGCGGTCTCCAGTCGCCCGTCTGCGACCTCGCCGTGGACCGACGAGGGCGGCAGCAGCGCGAAACCGAGGCCTTCCTCGACCAGGCTCGTCAGCACGCGGAACGAATCCGCTTCTAACTGGACGTCGAGCTTGATCTTGCGCTGGGCGGCCGCGTGCTCGATCAGGGCGCGAAGGCCGTGGGAATGACTCGGCAGCACCAGCCGCTGCCGCAGCAGCCAGCCGATGTCGACGCTCTTTTTGCGCGCGAGACCACAGCCGCGCGGACCAACCGCGACGATGTTGTCGCGCCCCAAGCTCTGCACATTGAGATGCAGATCGGCCGAGCGTCCATAGAGGATGGCAAGGTCCATCTCGCCGCGATGCAGCCATTCGACCAGATGGCCGCTGTAGCTCTCGACGATGCGCAGCGAGATGCCTGGAAATTTCTCGACGCAGCGCCGCGCAAAGCGCGCCGACAGCACGCAGCTCACGGTCGGAACCAGGCCGAGCACGACTTGGCCGGACGGCGGGCCCTTGGCCGACTGGATGTCGTCGCGGATCTGGTCGATCTGCCGCACGATGCCGGAGGTGCGTGCCAGCAGCAGGCGGCCAGCCTCGGTCAGCACCATGCCGCGGCCGTTGCGCGTGAAAAGATCGGTGCGCAGCTCGTGTTCCAGGAGCTTGATCTGGCGGCTCAGCGCCGGCTGCGCCACGCGCAACGTGTCGGACGCCTTGGACAGGCTGCCGAGCTCCGCCACGCAACTGAAGGTCCTGAGCTGCCGGAAATCCATGCTTGCCAATCCTGGAAGGCTACTTCATACGCTATAACAAATGAGCATAGGGGGCTGGCGTTGTTTTCACAACGCCAGAGGATTGGCCGGCGTTATCTTAACTGCCGCTAAGAATTGGAAACGCCATGAGTCAAGAACACCACAGCGAAGATTACGCCGACATCCGCGAAGCCGTCGCCAAGCTTTGCGCGCAGTTTCCCGGCGAATATTGGCGCAAGCTCGATCGCGAGATGGCTTACCCCAAGGCGTTCGTGGATGCGCTGACCGAGGCCGGCTATCTCTCGGTGCTGATCCCCGAGGAATATGGCGGCGCGGGGCTGAAGCTTTCCGCCGCGGCTGCGATCCTCGAAGAGATCCAGCGCGCGGGGTGCAATGGCGGCGGCTGCCATGCCCAAATGTACACGATGGGCACGGTGCTGCGGCATGGCAATGCCGAGCAGAAGGCAAAGTATCTGCCGAAGATCGCCAGCGGCGAACTGCGCCTGCAGGCGTTCGGCGTCACCGAGCCGACCAGCGGCACCGACACCACCTCGCTCAAGACCTTCGCGCGCAAGGACGGCAACGACAGCTACATCGTCAACGGCCAGAAGATCTGGACCAGCCGCGCCGAGCATTCCGACCTGATGATCCTGCTCGCCCGCACCACGCCGAAGGAGCAGGTCAAGAAGCGCACGGATGGGCTTTCGGTGTTCATCGTCGACATGCGCGAGGCCAAGAACAACGGTCTGGAGATCCGCCCGATCCGCACCATGATGAACCATGCCACCACCGAAGTGTTCTTCACCGACATGAAGGTGCCGGCGGAGAATCTGATCGGCGAGGAGGGCAAGGGCTTTCGCTACATCCTCTCCGGCATGAATGCCGAGCGCATTTTGATCGCGGCCGAATGCGTCGGCGATGCCAAATGGTTCATCGCGAAGGCCACCAATTACGCCAAGGAGCGCGCGGTGTTTGGCCGTCCGATCGGCCAAAATCAAGGCGTCCAGTTCCCGATCGCCAAGGCCTATGCCTCGATGCGTGCGGCCGAGTTGATGGTGAAGGAAGCGACGCGCAAATACGAGGCCGGGCTCGATTGCGGCGCGGAGGCCAACATGGCCAAGATGCTCGCGGCCGATGCGTCCTGGGAAGCGGCCAATGCCTGCATCCAGACCCATGGCGGTTTCGGCTTCGCCGAGGAATATGACGTCGAGCGCAAATTCCGTGAGACGCGGCTCTATCAGGTGGCGCCGATCTCGACCAATCTCGTGCTGTCCTATGTCGCCGAGCACGTGCTCGGCATGCCCCGCTCGTACTGAGGTCGCGCCATGGGAGCACTTGACGGGATCAGGGTGATTGCGGTCGAGCAGGCGGTGGCGGCGCCGTTCTGCTCCTCGCGGCTGGCGGATGCCGGCGCGGAAGTGATCAAGATCGAGCGGCCCGAGGGCGATTTCGCCCGCGGCTATGACGCGGCGGCCAAGGGCCAGAGCAGCTATTTCGTCTGGCTCAACCGCGGCAAGCAATCGGCGGTGGTCGATCTGGCCACGAAAGAAGGCTGCGCGGAGCTGGAGAAGCTGATCGCCAGCGCCGACGTGCTGATCCAGAACCTCAAGCCGGGCTCGATGGACAAGCTCGGCTTTTCGCGCGAGCGGCTGCTCAAGGACTATCCCAAGCTGATCTCGTGCACCATCACCGGCTATGGCGATGAGGGCCCCTACGCGCATCGCAAGGCCTATGATCTCCTGATCCAGGCCGAGAGCGGCCTCGCCTCGATCACCGGCAATCCCGACGGTGCCTCGCGCGTCGGCATGTCGATCGTTGACGTCGCAACCGGCGCCACCGCACATGCGGCGATCCTGGAGGCGCTGATCGCACGCGGGCGCACCGGCAAGGGCGCCGACATCCGCATCTCCATGTTCGACGTGATGGCGGATTGGTGCACCGTGCCGCTGCTCAACTCGGAGGCCGGCAATCCGCCCAAGCGCATGGGCCTGCGCCATCCCTCGATCGCGCCCTACGGCGTGTTCACCTCGAAAGACGGCAAGGACATCCTGATCTCGATCCAGAGCGAGCGCGAGTGGAAGACGCTGTGCGCGAAGGTGCTGGACCAGCCGGATCTGCCGAGCGATCCGCGCGTCGCCAACATGGTCGAGCGCGTGCGCAACCGCGACTTCACCGATAAGACGGTCGCAGATATCTTTGGCAAGATGCCCCGCGACGAGCTTCTCAAGCGGCTGTCGGACGCCGACATCGCCTTTGCCGAGGTCAACACCATGGCCGACCTCACCAGCCATCCGCATCTGCGCCGCATCGAGGTCGACACGCCGAACGGCCGCGTCAGCTATCCCGCGCCGGCTCCGATCATCGTCGGCGAGATGCGCTCTTACGGCCCTGTGCCCGCCATCGGCGAGCGTCCCCAATCCAGGAAATAACAAGAGCGAGGCGTCATGACCGAGAAGCTCGACATCGATCACTTGCGGCAATGGATCGGCCGCAGCACGGAGGCCACCGACATCGTCACCGCGCAGCTCGTGAAGGGCCTGCGCGCGACGCTGTTCCAGGAGGTCGGCGAGCCCAAGACCGGCGATGCCGCACCGTTCGCGGTGCATTGGTGCCTGGCGCAGCCGGTGTTTCCGATGTCGATGCTCGGCCCCGACGGTCACCCGACCCGCGGCGGCTTCCTGCCGCCGGTGCCGCTGCCGCGCCGGATGTGGGCCGGCGGCGAGATCGAATTTTTGCAGCCACTGCGCGTCGGCGACGAATCGACGCGGACGTCGCATATTGCCGACGTGCAGGTGAAATCAGGCTCGACCGGCACGCTGTGCTTCGTCTCGGTCGAGCACAGCATCTCTTCGCCGCGCGGGCTCGCTATCCGCGAGCGGCAGGACATCGTCTATCGCGAGATGACGAGCAGCGCGCCGGCGCCCGCAAAGGCTCCGCCCCAGCCTCCGAAGGCACAGCACCGCGAGACCCATGTCTCCGATCCCGTGCTGCTGTTCCGCTACTCCGCGTTGACCTTCAACGGCCACCGCATCCATTACGACCGCGACTACGTCACCAAGGTCGAGGGCTATCCGGGCCTGATCTTCCACGGGCCGTTGCAGGCGGCGCTGATCGTCGAGATGGCGGCCCGCTTGCGCGACGGCAAGGCGCCGAAGAAGTTTACCTATCGCGGTGTGCAGCCGCTGTTCGAAGGCACGGAGTTCTCCATCAACGCGAATGACAGCGGCGAGAGCATGGAGCTGTGGACCGCGAACGCGGAAGGGCAGCCGACGATGAAGGGGACGGCGGTGTGGTAGGCCACCGCGGCCTCCTCGTCATTGCGAGGAGCGAAGCGACGAAGCAATCCAGACTGCCACCGCGGCGACAGCCTGGATTGCTTCGCTTCGCTCGCAATGACGAGTGCGGGGCTGCTACCTTCGCTAAACAACAAGGGACGGAACCATGTCCAAGAACGGCAAGACCGGCAGCAAATCCGTCACCGTGAAGCAGGCGACTCTCGACCTGCTGCGATCCTTCGGTATCAATAAGGTGTTCGGCAACCCCGGTTCGACCGAACTGCCGTTCCTGAGCGACTGGCCCGATGACATCGACTACGTCCTGGCGCTGCAGGAAGCCAGCGCGGTCGGCATGGCCGACGGCTACGCGCAAGCGACGCGCAATGCCGGCTTCGTCAACCTACATTCGGCCGCCGGCGTCGGCAACGCGCTCGGCAATATCTACACCGCGCATCGCAACCAGACACCGCTCGTGATCACCGCGGGCCAGCAGGCGCGCTCGATCCTGCCGCTACAGGCATTCCTCTATGCCGAGCGCGCCTCCGAGTTTCCGCGGCCTTACGTCAAATATAGCGTCGAGCCAGCACGGCCCGAGGACGTGCCGGCCGCGATCGCGCGCGCCTATTACACCGCGATGCAGCCGCCGTGCGGGCCGACCTTCGTGTCGATTCCGATCGACGACTGGGCGCATGCGGCAGCTCCCATCGAGGCGCGCAAGGTCAGCCGCGAGATCGGACCCGAACCTGATGCGATGCAGGCGCTGGTTGCTGCGCTCGGTTCGGCCAAGCACCCTGCCCTCGTGGTCGGCCCCGGCGTCGACCGCGCCGGCGCGGTCGACCTGATTGTGCGCGTCGCCGAGAAGGCCAAGGCCAGCGTCTGGGTCAGCCCGTTCTCGGCTCGCTGCTCGTTTCCCGAGCGGCATCCGCAATTCGCGGGCTTCCTGCATGCGTCGCCCGCGCAGCTGTCCGATGCGCTACGCGAGCACGATCTCGTGGTCGTCATCGGCGCGCCGGTGTTCACTTTCCATGTCGAGGGCCATGCCGCGATTTTCGACGGCGGCGCGACGATCTTCCAGATCACGGATGATCCGGATGCGGCGGCGGTGACGCCGGTCGGCACCAGCATCATCGCCACCATGAAGCCGGCGCTGAGCCTGCTGCTCGACCTTTTGCCAGAGAGCAAGCGGTCAACGCCGAACGGCCGCACGCTGCCGCCGCCGCCGCAAGCCGCCGATCCGCTGCCGGTCGACTTCCTGCTGCATTCGTTGTCGCAGGCGATGCCTGAGGGCGCGTCGCTCGTCGAGGAGGTGCCGTCGCACCGGCCGGCGATGCAAAAGTTCATGCCGATGCGCGGCCAGGACAGTTTTTACACGATGGCGAGCGGCGGGCTCGGCTACTCCCTGCCCGCCGCGGTCGGCATGGCGCTCGGCAAGCCGAAGCAACGCACGGTCTGCCTGATCGGCGACGGCTCGGCGATGTATTCGATCCAGGCGCTATGGACCGCCGTGCAGCGCAAGCTGCCGCTCACCGTCGTCGTCATCAACAATTCCGGCTACGGCGCCATGCGCTCATTCAGCCAGGTGATGCAGGTGCGCAACGTGCCAGGGCTGGAACTGCCGGGGATCGATTTCGTGCGGCTCGCCGAAGGCATGGGCTGTCATGCGGTGCGGGTGAGCAAGGCGGCGGAGCTGGGCGAAGCGCTGAAACGCGGGATGGCACATGCAGGCACCTGCCTCGTCGAGGTCGTCGTGGATTCAGCGGTGCCGGTGCTGTACGGGCAGAAGCATTAGGGGCGTCGGCCACATCGTCGTCCTGGCGAAAGCCAGGACCCATTACCACCGCAGGCCATTTGGCGAATGGCTGGTCATGACGATCTCACACGACAACGACTTCCTGGGGTAATGGGTCCTGGCTTTCGCCAGGACGACGCGCGGAAGCAGTCTCGCCCCCCGAAGAATTACGACGCCAAAAATCCCCCATCAGCCGCGAGCACATGCCCGACGACATACGACGACGCGTCCGACGCCAGCCACACCACCGCCTCCGCCACTTCCTCTGGGCTCCCCATCCGCCGCAGCGGCAGGCCGGCGCTCACGGTTGCGACATCGCCGACGCCGGCGCGTAGCATCATGTCGGTGATGACGCGGCCTGGGGCGATGGCGTTGATGCGGATGCCGCGCGGGGCATTCTCCATCGCGGCCGAACGCGTCAGCGAGATCGCGGCGGCCTTGGAGGCCGAGTAGAGCGAGAAGCCGGGATTGGGATTGCGCACGCCGCTGACGGAGGCGTTGACGACGATGCTGCCGCGGCCGTGCCCCAGCATAACAGGCAATTGATGGCGCAGGCACAGGAACAGCGCGCGGACATTGGTGTCGAACACGCTGTCGTAGATCTCCGTGCCCTGCTCCTCCAGCGGCGCGCGGCGCTCCTGGAATCCGGCATTGTTGAAAGCCACGTCGAGCCGGCCGCAACGCGTCACGGCCGCGCTGACGAGGCGCGCGACGTCGTCCTCTCGCGTGATGTCGGTCTTGACCGGAATGGCCAACGCACCGAGTTCGCTGCATGCCGCGGCGGTGGCTTCGATCTCGGCCTCGCGCCGCCCCGCGACAAAAATCGCTTCTGCGCCTTCGGACGCCATCCGCAGCGCGGTGGCGCGGCCGATGCCGCTGCCACCGCCCGTCATCAGGCAGACCTTGCCCCTCATCCGCATCCCCGCCGGCAAAGTTCCGCTCATGGCTCACTCCACAACGCTTGCGCGCGCCGTTGCACGCATATAGTTGTATGATACAACTATATGCCGGGAGTCAAGATGGCCGAGCTTTCGCTGATCGACGACATCCGCGCCGCCTCGCGCCTGATGGTGCGCGAGCTCGGCTTCATGGACGCGACGGTGGCGGCATCGGACTATCCGCCGTCGGCGGTGCACACCATCCTCGAGATCGGCATCCGCGGGCCCATGACCTCGGGAGAGCTCGGCGATTTCCTGCGGTTGGAGAAATCCAGCGTCAGCCGCCTGGTGCGCAAGCTGATCGACTGCGGCGAGCTCAGGGAAACGCCTGATGAGCTTGATGCACGCAGCAAGCTGTTGTCGCTGACGGCGAAGGGACGGCGCACGCTGGAGGCGTTGCACGCGTTCGGCCGGCAGCAGGTGAGCGGAGCGCTGGCCGCGCTGACGGAGGCGGAGCAGCGCACCGTGCGCGAGGGGATGATGCTCTATGCGCGGGCGCTCAGGCAGAGCCGGATGGAGGAGGAGGGACGGAGTGCGGCGTAGCCGTGCAGCTCGCCCCATCGTCGTCCTGGCGAAAGCCAGGACCCATTACCCCAAGGAGTAGTTTGGCGAAGACTTGCCGTTCGGTACTCCTATCGCGGCTAGATCGGTAGACCTCGCGGTATGGGTCCTGGCCTTCGCCAGGACGACACCGAAATTGCGGCACTCCCTCCCTACTTCCCGAACTCCTCCCGCATCTTCGCCTGGATCTTGGCCATGCCGCCGATCCAGCGGTCGTAGTTCTCGGTCTTCTTGCGCATGTAGCCGAGCACCTGGGGGTGCGGCAGGATCAGGAACGTCTCCTGTTCGAGGCCGGCGAGTACGTCTTTCGCGACCTGCTCCGGCGTCAGATCGCCGTCGCCGGATTGCGGGCCTTTCGGGATCGAGCGCAGCATGTTGGTGTCGACGCCCTGCGGGCAGAGGATCGAGACCTTGATGTTGTGGGCCTTGTGCGAGATCGCGAGATTTTCGGCAAAGCCGACCGCGGCGTGCTTTGTCGTCGAATAAGCCGGGCTGCCGACCTGCGACAACAGGCCCGCGGCCGAGATGGTGTTAAGGAAATAGCCGCCACCGCGCGCCTTCATGCGCGGAACCAGATGCCGCGCGGCATAGACGTGGGCCATGACGTGGATGGCCCAGCTGCGCTGCCACGGCTCGTCGGAGGCGCCGCCGGCATTTTCCGACATCGGATCGAAGCCGCCGCCGATGCCGGCATTGGAGCAGAACAATTCGATCGGGCCGAACTGCCGCTCGGTCTCCTCGATGACGTGCGCAATGTCCTTTTCCTGCGCGACGTCGCATTTGAAGGCGGCACCATCCACCATGGCCGCGACCGCCCTCGCATTGGCGGCGTCCATGTCCGCGACGACGACCTTGGCTGCACCCGCCCCTTGAAAAGCCTCGCACAGCGCCTTGCCGATGCCATTGGCGCCGCCCGTGACGACCACGACCTTGCCAGTCACCTGCATGCGACGTCTCCTCTTGTCCTGGACCGCGTCTCTTATACCGCTTCGCGGCTTGCTTAGCTCAACACGAGGTCGAGCACCGCGGTATAATGACACGCCGCGCCGGCCAAGACAAAGCCGTGCCAGATCGCATTCTGGAAGCGCAGCCGCCGCCAGGCGTGGAAGATCACGCCAAAGCTGTAGAGCAGGCCGCCTGCAAGGATGAAGCCCAGCACCAGCGAGGGCAACGCCCTGACGACGGCGTCGTAGATCATGATGCCACTCCAGCCCATCGCGAGATAGATGCCGACCGAGACCCGGTCGAACCGGCCGGGATAAAGAAGCTTCAGCACGATGCCGAGGATCGCCGCGCACCAGACGCCGGCAAGCAGCACCAGCGCGAACACGCTGTCCTTCACTTCCAGGATGAACGGCGTGTAGGTCGCCGCGATCAGCAGGTAGATCGCGGAATGGTCGAACCGCCGCAGCAGCCATTTTGCCGGCGACACCGGCCAGAGATTATAGGTCGCCGACAGCACCAGCATCGAGATCAAGCCGGCGACGTAGATCGAGACGCCGACGATGTCGGTGGCGTCGGAATAGACCGCGGCCAGCACCACCAGCACGGTCGCTGCGATGATGCCGAAGAGGACGCCGATCGCATGCACGACGCCGTCGGCGATCAGCTCGGCGCGATCGTAGTTCCAGCCCATCGCGTCGGCTGCGGCGTGGACGGAGCTGGATGCAAGCTGTTTCAGTTGGAAGACGGTCATGGCAATCCGCAAAGCGTGGCAATGCCCTCTTGTATGGGTCTTTCGAGATCGGCGCATCGTTCAAACGGCTGATTTGCCGACAAAGGCGGTGGAAGTATGAAGCTTGATTTTCCTCAGGCAGTTGCCACTTTTGTGACTAATCCATTTTGCGTTTCCCCGCCCAAGGTCCCCCACGTTCATATGGCATTCAGTTTCCAGGATATGGTCGAGGAGGCGCGGCTGTCGGCGAGGGCGCTGATCGACTATGGCGAGCATTTCTTCAATCCGACGGTGCGGCTTGGCGTCACCGGCCTGTCGCGGGCCGGTAAGACGGTATTCATCACGGCGCTGATTCACGGCCTCACCCGCGGCGGCCGGTTTCCGGTGTTCGAGGCCTATGCCTCGGGCCGGATCGCGCGGGCGCATCTGGCGCCGCAGCCGGATGATGCCGTGCCGCGCTTTGCCTATGAGAACCATCTGCGCGCACTGATCGAGGAGCGGCGCTGGCCGAGTTCGACCGTCGACATCAGCGAGCTCCGCCTCGTCATCGACTATCAGCGCCCGAACGGCGCCGACCGCACGCTCACGCTCGACATCGTCGACTATCCCGGCGAATGGCTGCTGGACCTGCCGCTGCTCCAGAAGAATTTTGAGCAATGGTCGGCGGAAAGCCTGGCGCTGTCGCGTGAGGCGCCGCGTGCGCATCTGGCAACGGACTGGCACGCGCATCTCGCAACGCTCAAGCCCGGCGCACGCGAGGATGAGCAGGCAACACTGACGGCCGCGAAGCTCTTCACCGATTATCTGCGCGCTTGCCGCGACGAGCGCTTCGCGATGAGCCTCTTGCCGCCCGGCCGCTTCCTGATGCCCGGCAGTCTCGCCGACACGCCGGCGCTGACCTTTGCGCCGCTCGACGTGCCCGCTGGCGGGCAGGCGCCGGAGGGATCGCTATGGGCAATGATGGTGCGCCGCTATGACGCCTACAAGGACATGGTGGTGCGGCCATTCTTTCGCGATCATTTTGCGCGGCTCGATCGCCAGATCGTGCTCGCCGATGCGCTCACCGCGTTCAACTCCGGACCCGAAGCGCTGCACGATCTCGAAGCCGCGCTTGCCGGCATTCTGGATTGCTTTAACATCGGTCGCAGCACGTTGCTCTCCAGCCTGTTCCGGCCACGCATCGACCGCATCCTGTTCGCGGCGACCAAGGCGGACCATCTGCATCATTCCAGCCACGACCGGCTCGAGGCCGTGCTACGCCGTGCGGTCACCGGCGCGGTGACGCGCGCGGAAAATACCGGCGCGCAGATCGACGTGGTGGCGCTCGCCGCCATCCGCGCCACGCGCGAGGCGCAGGTGGCGCATGGCCGCGACAAATTGCCGTCGATCCTGGGAACGCCCGCCGCGGGCGAAAGCGCCGGCGGCGAATTCTTCGACGGCAACACTGAGGTTGCGACCTTTCCAGGCGATTTGCCGCTGGATCCCGAACCGCTGTTCAACGGTACGGACGCGTTCCGCGGGCTCTCGACGCAAGCCGCCGAGAAGAGTGATTTCCGCTTCCTGCGCTTCCGCCCGCCGAAGCTCGAGCACGAGGGCACGGAAGAGCCGGCCCTGCCACACATCCGCCTCGACCGTGCCTTGCAGTTCCTGATCGGAGACAAGCTCTCATGAACGAGCGATCCCAGCAGCGGCGGCCCGCGACGTTCCGGCTGGACGATCCCAGTGTCGTCGTCACCGAAGCCGACGAGACGGGACGGATCAGTCGCGGCACCATCCAGATCACGCCGGAGCCCGATCCACTGGCGCTGCCGGTGCTGGTTCAAACCGCGCTTCCGGCGCGCCGCGGCTTTCCCTGGGGCACGCTGTTCTGGTCCGGGCTCGCCGGATTGACGCTGCTCGGTACCGGGCTCGGTGTCGTCCGTCTGATCGAGGATCTGTTTGCGCGCAGCGAAAGCCTCGGCATGGTCGGCCTCGCTTTCGCGTTCGTCACCGCACTTGCGCTCGCGGTGGTGATCGGGCGCGAGGCGTTCGGGCTGGCGCGGCTCGCGACCATCGAGAAACTGCATCAGCGCGCCGCCGCGGTGCTTGCCAGTGACGATCGCAAGGAAAGCCGCGTCATCGTGCAGGACCTCCTGAACATCGCGCACCAGAATCCACAGCTCGCGCGCGCCCGCGCGACGCTGGAGAGCCATGCCGGCGAGATCATCGACGGCGCCGACATGATCCGGCTCGCCGAGCGCGAGTTGATGTCGCCGCTGGATGCGGAGGCGCGGCGGCTGGTGTCGTCAGCGGCGCAAAAGGTCTCGATCGTCACGGCAGTCTCGCCGCGCGCGGCGATTGACGTGCTGTTCGTGTTCGTCGCCGCGCTGCGCCTGATCCGCCAGCTCGCCTACCTCTATGGCGGCCGCCCCGGCGCGCTCGGCATGATCCGCCTGCTCCGCCACGTCATCGCCCATCTCGCCATCACCGGCGGCATGGCCGCGAGCGACAGCCTGGTGCAGCAGATGCTGGGCCACGGCATCGCCGCGAAGCTGTCGCAGCGGCTCGGCGAAGGCGTGCTCAACGGTCTGCTGACGGCACGGCTCGGCCTTGCCGCGATCGAAGTCACGCGGCCGCTGCCGTTCGCGGCCCTGCCGCCGCCGAAGCTGTCGGACCTCGCGACGGATCTGTTGCGGAAGAAGGACGAGGAGGAGTAGCGCGCTCTCTCTTACCCTCCCCTGGAGGGGGAGGGTCGGCTCACATTAAGCGGAGCGAAATGTGAGACGGGGTGGGGTGACGGTCTCGCCACATCCAACAGTGCCCGAGGGGAGAGATCACCCCACCCCGCTCGCACTGCGCGCGATCGACCCTCCCCCTCCAGGGGAGGGTAAGAGAAACCGCGCGAGCCTCGCGCTGAATTCCCCCGCCAGCACGCGCCATTGGAACAGCGGCGAATCCTTCGGCGGCGAGAGCTCGGGTGTCCAGCCGGTGAGCTTCTCAAGCACATAGGTGTCCATCACGCGCCCACGCCAGCGGCGCTCGACCTGGCCAAGCGGCTCGCGTTTCGCCGGGATGTTCTCCCACATCGATGATCGATTGTCCGGCTCCCGCCCGACATAGATGCCGGCTTGGCCCTTGATCCGATCCATGCCGGGATCGCGGAAATCCTGGAAGCGGCCGCGCTCGTTGAGCTCGACCACGGGCACGCGGCCCCTGAACAGCCAGCGCATCATGGCGTAGGTGCGATAGTCCGTGGTGGCGATCCAGGTCGCGCCGGTCTCGTCCAGCGCGGCCTGCGCGCGCGCGGCGACCTGCTCGTAGCCGGCTTCCGCGCCGATCGGGTCGATCTTGCCGAGGAGATTCCAGGGCGCGGCCACGTAGTAGAGGAACACGATGACGACGAATGCGATGCCCGTCGTGATGGATGTCCTGGCCCAGAACGCTGACGATCTGAGCATGCGCGCCGACCAGCCCTCCTTCGTCATCGTTGCGAGGTTCACAGCCGCGGCGGCGAAGCCGACCGGCCACATGAACATCGGCCAGGTGTCGCCGACCCGAAGCGTCATCGACTTGACCAAGAAATAGAGAAACGGCACCAGCACCGCGGTCGACAACAGGATCGCGACCGGCTCGCGCGTGCGATAGCCGCGCCATGCCGTCAGCACCAGGCCCGTCAGCACCACCGGCAGCATCACGAAGCCGACAAGGCCGAATTGCAGGCCGATGTAATCGCCGATGGTGCGGAACGAGATGCCGTAACTGGCAGTGGCGCGCACGCCCTGGAAGCGAAACGAGGCCCAGTCGTGCTGCGCATTCCAGATCAGCACCGGCGAGAACACGAGGGTCGCGACCAGCACCGCGAGATAGGGATAGGGGCTGCGTAGCCAACGCCAGCGCCAATCTGGCACGAGTAGAAAAGCTGCCACGGCGGGCGCGAACATGATCGCGGTGAATTTCGACAGCATCGACAGACCCGCGAACAGGCCGGCCGCGAGCCACCAGCGTCCATCGCCGCTTTGCGCGAGCCGCACTAGCGACCACATCATCGCCACCGCAAACGGGATCATGGCGACATCGGGCGCGACCTTGGCCATCAGCAGGCCGTAATAGAGCGCGGCCTCCGGCATCAGCACCGCGATCATGATCGCTCGTGCGTCATGGGTGAGACGGCGAACGATGTCGGCGAGCAGCAGCTGCGTCACCAGCATCGCGACGATGCCGCCGAAGCGAACGCCAAGCGCGGTGTCGCCGAAGATCGCAGTGCCGGAGCGAATGAGCCAGGCGACGCCAGGCGGATGATCGAGGAAGCTGAGCGCGGCCTCCTTCGACCAGGTCCAGTAATAGGCCTCGTCGGTGCGCAACTCGATCGCGGAGGCGTAGACGATGCGCAGCACGGTCATCGCGGCGATGATCGCTGCGGCCATCACGAAGGGCCGGCGCGCGGCGCCGCGGAGGGGCACGGTGATGTCAGGGGCTGTCGTCACGGCCGCGCTTTTCGCCAACCTGGGAGGGGGAGTCAATGCGGGCCGCCACCGCCGTCCCGGGCAAGCGAAGCGCAGACCCGGGACCCATAACCACAGGGTGGAGTTTGGCGAAGACTCGGAGTTACCAGCCCGTCGCACAACATCTTTCTGTGATTATGGGTCCCGGATCGGCGCGCGCTTGGAGCGCGCTTGTCCGGGACGACGGCGGAGCGGAAGGACGCGGAATGGTGGGCACGGCGCCAAGGCGCCTTTGCCCACCCTACGATTCCGTAACCTTGCCGCGGCTGTGACCTCACAACCTGTCCAGCCCTGGAATTAAACGCTACGCTGGCTGTTCTCCTTCATGAACTGATACAACCGAATCATGGCCACCGCTCCCATACAGATGTCCGTCGTCCGTGCCACCAGCGTGCGGCAGGTGCGGCTGATCTGTGGAATCATCCTGTTCTCCTATGTGGTGAGCCATTTCCTCAACCATGCGCTCGGCAACATCTCGGTCGATGCCATGGAGGCCGGGGTCTACTACCACACCCTATTCTGGCAGTTCCTCCCCGTCGCGATCGTGTTCTACACGGCCGCACTCACCCATATGGGGCTCGGCCTCTATGCGCTGTACCAGCGCCGGCAGTTCCGCTGGCGGACGATCGAGCCGCTCCAGCTGGTGCTGGGCTTGAGCATCCCCGCTTTGGTCATGGCGCATGTGATCGGGGTGCGGCTCGGCCAGACGCTGTACGGACACCAAAAGCTGTATCCGCAGGAACTCTATCTGTTCTTCGTCGCATCGCCCGGCCGGCTCTGGCAGATGACGATCCTGCTTCTCATTGCCTGGGTGCACGGCTGCATCGGCATCTTCTTCTGGCTTCGCCTCAAACCGTTCTTCACGCGCGCGGCACCCTATCTGCTCGCGGCGGCCGTGCTGATCCCGACGCTGTCGCTGCTCGGCATCTATCAGGGCGGCCGTAGCATCGCCGTCGAGAGCGACGATGGAGAATGGCGTACGCACAATCTCACCCGCCGCCAGGTCGGCACGGTCGCGGAAGGCAATACGCTCGACCGCATCACCGGCGGCCTCACCGTCGGTTATTTCGGCCTGCTCGGACTGGCGCTGGCGGCGCGCGGCGTGCGCGCGTTGCGCGAACGGCGCGGCGGCATGATCGCGCTATCCTACGGCAACGGCAAGACGGTGCGGGTTCCCAAGGGACTGTCGGTGTTGGAAGCGAGCCTGCGCCACAATGTGCCGCATGCCAGCGTCTGCGGCGGCCGCGCCCGCTGCTCGACCTGCCGCATCCGCATCATCGGCGACCATGGTGCCCTGCCCGAGCCGTCGCAGCGCGAGGCCTTCGTGCTGACCCGGGTCGGCACCAGCGATCCCTCGATCAGGCTCGCCTGCCAGCTGCGGCCGACGTCCGACCTCTCCTTCTTTCAGCTTTTCACCCCGCACACACTCTCCGCGAATGCGCAGGCTTCGACGCCCGCCAGAATTGGCCAGGAGCGCTATCTCGTCAGCCTGTTCGTGGACATGCGCGGCTCGACGCAGCTTGCCGAGAAGCGGCTGCCGTTCGACACCGTCTTCATCGTCAACCGCTTCCTCGGCGCGGTGTCGCAGGCGGTGATCGAGAACGGCGGTCAGCCGAACCAGTTCGTCGGCGACGGCATGCTGGCGCTGTTCGGGCTGTCGGCCGATCCGCAAACTGCCTGCCGGCAGGCCCTGAAGGCGGCCGCGGCGATCGCCATGCATATCGACGAGCTCAACGAACTCCTGAGCCACGATCTGCGCCAGCCGATCCGCTTCGGTATCGGCATCCACGGCGGCGAGGTCATCATCGGCGATATCGGTTATCGCGATCACATCGTCTTCACCGCACTCGGCGATGCCGTCAACGTCGCGGCCCGCCTGCAGGACATGACCAAGACGCTGGCCTGCGAGGCAATCGTGTCGGAGGAAGTCCGCCGCACCGCCGGCCTTGCCGAGCACGCCCTGCCGCAGCAGGAGGTCGCGATCCGCGGCCGCGACGAGCCGATGGCGGTGCGCGTCATCGCGGATGCGAGGGAGCTGACGGCGCTGGTCGACGGGAGCGTGCGGGTCGCAGCTTAAGGCGCAAGCCTCAGGGGGAGTGCGCTCCCTCCCTCGCCTGCGGGGGAGGGTTGGGGAGAGGGTGCCTCGACAACGGGACAATCCCCCAGAGGAGAGAGCCCTCACCCGGCGCTCCGCGCCGACCTCTCCCGCAAGCGGGAGAGGTGGAGTGCACCGTCGCTGCCGTTACACGACTCCCTCTCATCACCACGTAACACCGGCCTGCTGCAACGCAGCGGCATGGGCTTGCTGCGAAAGCACGAATTGACTTCGTCCAAATCGTTGCGACAGTTGAGCGCGGGATCGCGGTGATGACCGTGATCCAACGAAAAGCTCCGGGAGGGGACCAGAATGTTCGATCGACGCGACCTGCTCAAGGGAGCGGGTCTTTCCGCACTTGCGGCCACACTGAGCTCAGCCAAAGCACTGGCGCTCGACACCGTCACCCTGCCCTTTGCCAATGGCGAACGGCCGCTGGTGAAGTATCCGCAGAAGCGGCCGATGATCGGCCTGACCAGCCGGCCGCCGCAGCTCGAGACGCCGTTCGCGGTGTTCAACGACGGCCCGATCACGCCGAACAACGCCTTCTTCGTGCGCTATCATCTCTCCGACATGCCCTACAATCTTGATCCCGACAAGTTCACGCTGGAGGTCAAGGGCAAGGTCGACAAGCCGCTAAGACTGTCGCTGAAGGACATCAAGAAGATGAGGGCGACCGAGATCGTCGCCGTCAACCAGTGCTCGGGCAACAGCCGCGGCTTCTTCGAGCCACGCGTCGCCGGCGGCCAGCTCGCCAACGGCGCCATGGGCAATGCGCGCTGGCGCGGCGTGCCGCTGAAGGCGGTGCTGGAGATGGCGGGCGTGCAGGCCGGCGCCAAGCAAGTCACCTTCAACGGCATGGACGGCCCGGTCAACGACAAGACGCCCGATTTCATCAAGGCGCTCGATATCGATCACGCCACCGACGGCGAGGTGATGCTGGCCTATGGCATGAACGGCGAGGACCTGCCGTTCCTCAACGGCTTCCCGCTGCGCCTGATCGTGCCCGGCTATTACGGCACCTACTGGGTCAAGCACCTCAACGAGATCACGGTCATCGACAACGTCTATGACGGCTTCTGGATGAAGTCGGCCTATCGCATCCCCGATACGCCCGACAATGCAGTCGAACCGGGCACTGCGCCGAAGGCGACGATCCCGATCAACCGCTTCACCATCCGCTCCTTCATCACCAGCGTCCCTGATGGCGCCAAGCTGAAGGCGGGAGCTACGACCCTGCGCGGCATCGCCTTCGATGGGGGCAAGGGCATCAAGGAGGTCCAGGTCTCCACCGACGGCGGCAAGACCTGGACCAGCGCCAAGCTCGGCAAGGATCTGGGCAAATACTCGTTCCGCGAATGGAAGCTGCCGGTGAAGCTCGCGGCTGGCAGCCACGATCTCAAGGTCCGCGCCACCAGCAATGGCGGCGAGACCCAGCCGGACACGCCGCTCTGGAACCCCGCGGGTTATTTGCGCAATGTCGTCGAAACCATACGCGTGACCGTGGCCTGAAGGAGAATGATCATGCAGCGCACCGTTCTCCTCGCCATCTCGCTCGCCCTCGTCGCCGTGATCGGTTCGGCACTTGCGGCGCCGGTCAATTACAAAACCCCAGACGAGGTCGCGGCGTTCAAGCCGGGGCCCAATCTCGAGGTCGTGCAGGGCAATTGCGGCGCCTGCCACTCGTCCGACTACATCGCCACGCAGCCGCCGATGAAGGACAAGAAGGCCTTCTGGCAGGCCGAGGTGACCAAGATGATCAAGGTCTATGGCGCACCGATCGACGATGCCGATGTCGGCAAGATCGTCGATTATCTGGCCGCGACTTATTGACGGATGGCGCGCCGCGTGCCGGCCATTTGACCGCGAAACGGGCAAAACCGGCAAAAACGCTGCGAAGTTGAGCGGAATTCGGGGAAATGCCGATGTGGTTTGAGCTACCAAGCCTGCCACATTCCGCGTATCCTGTTAGGACCGAACCGGCCGGTTGGCGGGGACTGGCGGTTCGAGATCTCGGAGGAAGACCCGCGGAGAAGTCGTGATGGCTAAAGGTACGGTCAAGTGGTTCAACCCGACGAAGGGTTATGGATTTATCCAGCCTGCGTCGGGTGGCAAGGATGTGTTCGTGCATATCTCGGCAGTGCAGAAAGCCGGTCTGTCCACCCTCAACGAGGGACAGACGGTGGAATACGAAGAGATCGCAAACCGGGGCAAGACGTCCGCAGAGAACCTCAAAGTATAAGCCCGCGCCAGCCATTGCTGCCTCCCGGATCTGTCCGGGAGCGGGGCCAAAAAAATTTCAGAAGACGGCCAGTGCATTCGACGACAGGCGTTGCGATTGCACAGGGATAGCTATTTTTTTCCGTGACGACCGCTCGTTCAACGCCACAGCAATGACAATCGCGACAGCACTTCGCTAACCCACCGGCAACGGTGCGTCGCGCTTGATCTCTTCCATCACCGCATAGGTCCGCGTCTCGCGCACGCCCGGCATCGACAGCAGGGTCTCACCGAGGAAGCGTCGATAGGCGGTCATGTCTGCCAGCCGCGCCTTGACAAGATAGTCGAAGCCGCCGGCAACCATGTGACACTCCAGCACCTCGGGCGCGAGCTTCACGGCACGCGCGAAACGCTCGAAATTGTCGGGCGTTGTCTTGTCGAGCAGCACCTCGACGAACACCAATAGACCGAGGCCAAGCCGGTGCGGATTGAGCCGGGCGCCGTAGCCCTCGACAAAGCCCTCGCGCTGCAAGCGCTTCAGCCGCTCGCCGATCGACGTCGGCGACAGCCCGATGCGCTCGGCGAGCTCGACATTGGCGATGCGCCCATCCTCCTGCAAGATCGAGAGGATTTTCCGGTCTATTCGATCAAGTTCCATATTATACGCGGTAAAATAGGGAATGATCTTCATTTTCTAAGGCAATTCGGTTAAATTGTCCATCGAACCACGGTAACGCGGGCCTTACCCTGGATTTCAGCCACAGGACACGCCATGCCGAACATTCCGCCGCCCTTCTCCGCCCCCTACGCGCCCGATGATAGTGACATCGCCGCGCGCCTGTTGCCGGCCTCGCATCTGTCCCCGCCGCAGGAGGCGCGGATCGACCGCACCGCTACGCGGCTGATCGAGGCGATCCGCAAGCGCGACGATCGCCTCGGCGGGGTCGAGGACATGCTGCGAGAATTCGCGCTCTCGACCAAGGAGGGGCTCGCGCTGATGGTGCTGGCCGAGGCGCTGCTGCGCGTGCCTGACGCACGCACCGCCGACCAATTCATCGAGGACAAGCTCGGCGAGGGCGATTTCATTCATCACGAGACCAAATCCACCGCCTTCCTGGTCAATGCCTCGGCCTGGGCACTTGGCATCTCGGCGCGGGTGATCCAACCCGGCGAGACGCCTGATGGCACCATCGGCCGGCTGGTGAAGCGGCTCGGTGCGCCGGCCGTGCGCACCGCCACGCGCCAGGCGATGCGGCTGATGGGCAATCATTTCGTCCTGGGTGAGACCATCGAGCAGGCGCTGGAGCGCGGCCGGCCGCGCTCCGGCCAGAAGCCGCGTTATTCCTTCGACATGCTCGGCGAAGCCGCGCGCACGGCAGCGGACGCAACGCGCTATTTCGACGCCTATGCGAGCGCCATTGAGACGATCGGCAAGACCGCCGGCAGCCATCCTCTCCCCGACCGGCCCGGCATCTCGGTCAAACTGTCGGCGCTGCATCCCCGCTTCGAGGCGATCAGCCGCGAACGCGTGATGCGCGAACTGGTGCCGCTGCTGCTGGACCTAGCGCAACGCGCGAAGGCCCATGACCTTAACTTCACCGTCGATGCCGAGGAAGCCGACCGGCTGGAGCTGTCGCTCGACGTGATCGCGGCAACGCTCGCCGATCCCTCGCTTGCCGGCTGGGACGGATTTGGCCTGGCGATCCAGGCCTATCAGAAGCGCGCGAGCGCGGTGATCGACTATGTCGAGGCGCTCGCCCGCGCGCATGACCGCAAGCTGATGGTGCGGCTGGTCAAGGGCGCCTATTGGGACACCGAGATCAAGCGCGCGCAGGAGCGCGGGCTCGACGGCTATCCCGTGTTCACGCGCAAGGCGATGACGGACCTGAACTACGTCGCCTGCGCGTCAAAACTGCTCGGCTTGCGGCCGCGCATCTTCCCGCAATTCGCCACCCACAACGCGCTGACCGTCGCGACCGTGCTGGAGCTTGCCGGGAAGAGCGGCGGCTTCGAATTCCAGCGCCTGCATGGCATGGGCGAAGCGCTCTACGAGCAGCTTGCCAAGGATCACCCCGAGATCGCCTACCGCACCTATGCACCGGTCGGCAGCCACCGCGATCTGCTCGCATATCTGGTGCGGCGGCTGCTGGAGAATGGGGCAAACTCCTCCTTCGTGGCCCAGGCGGCCGATTATCGCGTGCCAGTCCTGGCGCTGTTGCAGCGTCCGGCCGATGCCATCGAACGTCCGCAACAGGCGGCTCATCCCAAGATTCCCCTCCCCCGCGATCTCTTCGCGCCGGAGCGCCGCAATTCGCGCGGCGTCGAATTCGGTGAGCATGCCGCGCTCGACCGGCTGCTGGCCGACGTCAAGGCCGAGACGGCCGATCTCATGCCCATCACCGACACGACGCCGGATCAGGCCAACGCAGCGGTGGCTGCGGCGCGCGCCGGCTTTGTTGCCTGGAGCCGGACGCCGGCAGCCGCGCGCGCGGCGGCGCTGGAGCAGGCCGCGCATCTGCTGGAGAGCCGCAGCGCCCATTTCATCGCGCTGCTGCAAGCCGAAGGCGGCAAGACGCTGGACGACGCGTTGTCCGAGTTGCGCGAGGCCGCCGACTTCTGCCGCTACTATGCCGCGCAGGGCCGCAAGCTGTTCGGAGTTGATGCCGCCATGCCGGGCCCGACCGGCGAGAGCAATGCGCTCGCCATGCGCGGCCGCGGCGTCTTCGCCGCGATCTCGCCGTGGAATTTTCCGCTCGCGATCTTCCTCGGCCAGGTCACGGCGGCGCTTATGGCCGGCAACAGCGTTGTGGCCAAACCTGCCGAACAGACCCCGCGCATCGCGCGCGAGGCCGTGGCCCTGCTGCACGAGGCCGGTATCCCCAAAAGCGCGCTGCATCTCGTCACCGGCGATGGTCATATCGGCGCCGTGCTGACCGCGCATGCGGACATCGCCGGAATCGTCTTCACCGGCTCGACCGAGGTGGCGCGCCAGATCAACCGGACGCTCGCCGCCAAGGACGGGCCGATCGTGCCGCTGATCGCCGAGACCGGCGGCATCAACGCCATGATTGCGGACGCGACCGCGCTGCCCGAGCAGGTCGCCGACGACGTCGTGACCTCGGCGTTCCGTTCCGCCGGCCAGCGCTGCTCGGCGCTGCGGCTCTTGTTCGTGCAGGAGGACGTCGCCGACCGCATGATCGAGATGATCGCAGGCGCGGCGCGCGAGTTGAAGATCGGCGATCCCAGCGACGTCGCAACCCACGTCGGGCCGGTGATCGATCGCGAGGCCAAGCAGCGTCTCGATGCCCACATCGCGCGGATGAAGACGGAAGCGCGGCTGCACTTTGCAGGCCACGCACCAGAGGGCTGCTTCGTCGCGCCGCACATCTTCGAGCTCAAGGACGCCGGCCAGCTCACCGAGGAGGTGTTTGGCCCGATCCTCCACGTCGTCCGCTATCGGCCCGAGACCCTAGAACGTGTCCTGCAAGCGATCGAGCGCACCGGCTTTGGGCTCACGCTCGGCGTCCACTCCCGCATCGACGACACCATCGAGGCGATCATCGATCGCGTCCGGGTCGGCAATATCTACGTCAACCGCAACATGATCGGCGCCGTGGTCGGCGTGCAGCCGTTCGGCGGCAACGGCCTGTCCGGGACTGGGCCCAAGGCCGGCGGCCCGCACTACCTCGCGCGCTTTGCGACCGAGCAGACCGTGACCATCAACACCGCGGCAGCCGGTGGCAATGCTGCGTTGCTTGCGGGGGAGGAGTGAGGCCCTGCGCCAGGCGTCGTTGCATCCCGCGGAAACATCGGTCTAATGCTCCCATGATGGGCTCGCGCCAATTCCAGCGCGCGGGAAACGACAAGAGCGAGGGAGCAACGCCGCGATGGAAAAGGGCATTTTTGCGGGGCTGAAGGTTCTGGACTGCGCGAGCTTCATCGCAGCGCCCGCGGCCGCGACCGTGCTGTCGGATTTCGGCGCCGACGTCGTCAAGATCGAGCCGCCCGGCACTGGGGATCCCTACCGCAATCTGCCGAACCTTCCTGGCTATCCGACCGGCGAGCACAATTTCGCCTGGCTGCTGGAGGCCCGCAACAAGAAGAGCATCGCGCTCGACCTCTCCAAGCCGGAAGCGCAGGCCGTGCTTTACAAGCTGGTGGCGGAGGCCGACGTCTTCATCACCAACATGCCGCCGCCGGTGCGCGCCAAGCTCGGCATCACCTATGACCACCTCGCCCATCTCAACGACCGACTGATCTACGCCTCCTTCACGGGCTATGGCGAAAAGGGCGAAGAGGCCAACAAGCCCGGCTTCGACAGCAACGCCTATTGGGCGCGCTCCGGCCTGATGGACCTCGTCCGCGCCGATACCCACACGACACCCGCCCGCTCGGTCGCCGGCATGGGCGACCATCCCTGCGCGATGGCGTTCTACGGCGCCATCGTCACCGCGCTCTATCAGCGCGAAAAGACCGGCAAGGGCTCGCATGTCGCGTCCAACCTGATGGCGAACGGGGTGTGGGCGGCGAGCGTGCTGGCGCAGGCGAAACTCTGCGGCTCGAAGTTCGGCGAGCGGCGCCCGCGCGAGCGCGCGCTGAACGCGGTCGCCAACCACTACCAGTGCAAGGACGGCCGCTGGCTGATCCTGTCCCTGCTCAACGAGGAGCGGCAGTGGCCGACGCTGGCGCGCTGCCTCGGGCGCGAGGATCTGATCGACGATCCCCGCTTCGTCACCAAGCCCGACCGCCACGCCCGTTCGGTCGAGCTGATCAAGATTCTGGACGATACCTTCGCGACCAAGGATCTCGCCGAATGGCGCAAGATCCTCGACGGCAATGGCCTCGTGTTCGGCGTCGTCGCCATTCTCGACGACATCCCCAACGACAAGCAGATGCTCGACAACGAGGTGCTGGTGCCGTTCGAGAACGACACCATGCTCACCATCAACAGCCCGATCTGGATCGATGGCGCCAGGAAGGTCCAGCCGCGCAAGCCGCCCGGCGTCGGCGAGCACAGTGACGAGATTTTGCGCGGCGCGGGATACGACGAGGCGGCGATCAAGCAGCTGCGGGCGAAGGGGGCGGTGGGGTAAGGCCGAGTCGCTCGCTCCGAACACCGTCATTGCGAGGAGCCCTTGCGACGAAGCAATCCAGACTGTATCCGCGGATGCATTGCTGGATTGCTTCGCTACGCTCGCAATGACGATGCCGTACTATCCCGATATAGTTTCACGACCACATTCGTCGTCGTGAGGTCCCCATGCCCAGCTATCGCCTGCACTACTTCCCCGAATCCGGCAACAGCTACAAGCTGGCGCTGATGCTCTCGCTTTGCGGCGAGAAATTCGAGCCGGTCTGGACCGATTTCGGCGGCGGCGTCACGCGCACGGCGGAGTGGCGCAAGGCCGTCAACGAGATGGGCGAGATCCCCGTGCTCGAAATCGACGGCGTGAAGATGACGCAGACCGCGCCCCTCCTGCTCAAGCTTGCCGATCAGTACGGGCGTTTCGGCGCCGAGACGGACGAGGAAAAGTTCGAGCTGTTGCGCTGGCTGTTCTGGGACAACCACAAGCTCACCGGCTACATGGCGACCTACCGTTTCATGCGCGCCTTCACCGAAAAAAACGATCCGCAGGTGCTGAAGCATTTTCGTCGGCGGCTCGAGGATTTCCTTGGCATCCTCGACGGACACCTCCAACACAATGAATTCGCGATCGGCGCAAGGCCGACGATCGCCGATATCTCGATGATGGCCTATCTGCACTATCCGAGCGACGAGCACGGCTTCGAATTCGCGGCAAGCCATCCCGCCATCCACGCCTGGCTCGGCCGCATGGCCGCCCTGCCCGGCTGGAAGCCGGCCTATGAGCTACTGCCCGGAAAACGGATGACGAATTACGCGAAGTGAGGACGCCGGCTACCGCAACGCCAGCCAGCCGAGCGTGAACAAAATCCCACCGATGATGACTGCCATCGCGACCGCCCAGATACTGACGCGGATGCTGCCGGTGACCTGCTTGGCTTCCTCATTGCGCGCGATCTCGCGATTGCGCTCCTTGTTGGCCTCGCTCGTATCCGTCATGGGTCATCCAAATCGCTTGGTTGCTTTATCTTGCGCAGGATCTTTTCGAAAAACCGCTACACACTTTTTCGGATCACGCGCTAACGCGTCTTGATGAAGCACATGCCGATGCGGCGCGAGGCCGCGGCAGCCTGACAGGTGAGACCTTTAGCACAGCTCCATGACGTAAAACTCTTGTCCGCCGTTCCCGATCCCGCAGTTTGCAGGGAACAGTGCGCGCCCCAGCCGTCCTGATATTCGGTGCCAGCGAGCTCGCGGCTGCCGCGGGTCTGCGGTCGGCTGGCAAATCCGCGCGAGAAATCAGGGCGTTTGCCCGCGGCGAATGCGGTCAGGATGTCGCGGCGGCGGAGCTGGTCGCCGAAGAAATGCGGCGAGGCCGGCACGATGGTGGAATTGAACGGCTTGTCTGCGAGCCAATCCACGCCCGGGAAATGGAAGCCGCCGATGCCGCGGGTCTGGTGGCAGCCGGCGCAGGTGACGTCGTTGAGGCGGCGCTGAAAGCCAGCGACCGAGCGGACGCTCTGCAGATCGATGCCGCGCCCGGCAGCCTGTTTCAAGGCACCGACCACGTCGTCATCGCTGAAAACGGGATCGTCCCTGCCCTCCGCTTTTCCTTCTCCCTGCATCATGCCGAACTCCGGCTGCAAGGCGGAGGCATCGAGCCCGGCGGGTGTCGGCACCACCGCAGATGTCGCCAGGAATTTCTCGGGGATCAGCACCGTGCCGCGATCGAACTCGCGCAGATTTTCGGGCGCGAGCAACCAATCCCTGAAGCCGCGCCGAAGCGCATCGTCGCCAAGGATCCGGTCGCGATCGATCTGGTTCTCCAGCGTCGATTCCTCGAACTGCTTGGTGGCAGCGTCGTACTTGAACACCTTGAGCAGATAGTCGGAGCGGAAATCGTGTAGCGCCGATTTCAGCGCGACGGAGACTTGGACGTTGGTCTCGATACGATCGAGCATGGCATCGTCAGAGGAGAAGCGATTGCCGATCAAATCTTGCCAGTCGCCATTGTCGAGCCAGCGCCGCGCGATCTCGGCGCAGCTGACGGGATTGCCGTTCGCGTTCGTCTGGCGCGCGTCGCGCGCCTTCATCACCAGATTGAGCGTCATCGGCAGGCGCGTCGCGGTCTTGCCGCCGTCCGGCCTGCCCTCGAAACGCGCGAGACGGTAGATCAGCCGGATCTCGCCGCAGGACTCTTCCGAGACATAGGCGCGGTCCATGCGGTTGACGATGCCGGCGAGGACGAAACGCGTGTCGCGCGATTTCAGATTGGCGAGATCGAACAATTGGACTTCAAAACCCTCGCCGACGCCGATCGTCTCGCCCGGATATGTCGCCTTGTACCGAGAGATGTAGTGGTCGAATTCCGCATCGATCGCCGGCGGAATCGCTTTGAGCTGTGGCAGCGACGAGAACAGCAGGTCGGTCGTGAGCGGAACGTCGGCGTTCCGCTCCGGCCATAGCAGGCGCGCGATCGTGAGCGCGTCGCTCTGATCGAGCCGGCGCAACAGATCGGGATCGGTGATCGCCGTGCCGCGCGCCAGTTGCGCATTCTCCGCCGCCGAAAGCGAAACGACGCCGCCCAACAATGCAGCGACAGCAACGAGAATTCGCAACGCGCGGCTCATGCCTCCAGTAACACCGCGCGGGGATGCCTATTCAAGCAAAAAGGCGCTTCACATGGTGGTGAAGCGCCTCTTCGAAAATCGAATATCGGACGCTCAGCGCGCGACGATCAGGCCCTTGCTGGTGACGACGACCCAGCGGCCGTCTTGGCGGCGGATCGCATCGACGCGGCCGATGCCGGGGATGGGATCGCCGGGATATACTTCGTAGAGGCCGTCGCGGCCCTCGATCAGCGCACCGCCATTGGCAGCGTTGCGCAGCCTCCAGCCTTCGATCGTCGGCAGGCGGCCGACCTCGGTCTTGGGCGCGGCAGGGGCGGGAGCCGGTGCGGCTGCGGCAGTCGCGACCTGGGTCGGTGCGATCGAGCCGGTGGTCTCCTTGGCGGGCGCGGCGGCTGCGGCCGGCGCAGGGGCCGGCGGCGCGGCGCGGAGCTTGTCGACCGTCTCCGAGAGCTTGGCGATCTTGGCCATCGGCTCGGCCTGCGCCTTCTCGAGCTTGTCGAGACGGTCGTTGGCCCGGTTGAGCTGGCTGACGCCGGTTTTCGAGCTGTGCTCGACATTGGCCTTGAGCGCGACGAGGTCGGCATCGATCCGCGCGACGGAAGCATCCAGCGCGCTGGTATCGGCGACCTGAACCGGCGCCGGGGCCGGGGCGGCAAAGTGCATCATGCCGGCGGTCGCGAGCGCGCCGCTGATCGCGCCGACGCAAGCGGCAATCGCAACCACCGCGGCCATCGCCGACAAGCGGCGCTTGCCGCCGGTTTCGCGCGGTTCCTCCGCCTTGACGTGGGGAGCAAAATCCTCGCGGTCCCACGAGCGCTCCGAGGGCGCCATCACGATCAGCTTGCCGGGGCTCGGCTCGACCTTGGGTTCAGCCTTGGACTCAGTCTTGTGTTCAGCTTTGGCTTCGAACTTCGGCGCCTCGATTTTTGGCGGCTCGACCTTGACCGGGTCAGGCTTGGGCGGTGCCTCGTGGTCGGGTGCGATCGAGGGGGCCTCGATCCCGGCAGCCTCGACGGCCTGCGGCGCGGTCGCTGCGGCTTCGACGGCGCCATGATCCAGGGCGGCCTGCTCGGGCATTGGTTCGCTCACGGCTCAAATACTCCAGTCTAGGTTGACCTTTTGGTAACTTTCATTGCTTGCGAAATCCTTACCTTAGGACCCGCTTACCGAAATTTTAGGAACTCGTCCGAGGCCGAATTTGGCCGGGAAAGTGGAACCGGCGTGGCGGCGTGCAACAAATTGTAATCGAGGCAAGATGAACGGCCGCGCAACGGCCGGGCCGTCGCCCTTCGAAGCTCGCTGCGCTCGCGCCTCCAGCGATAACGGCTTCGCCGTTGCGCGAGGGTGACGGTGAGAGAGTCGGCGGCGCTGTCTCCAGTTGTCATTGCGAGCGCAGCGAAGCAATCCAGAATCTTTCCGCGGAAAGACTCTGGATTGCTTCGTCGCATCAGCGCAAAATTGCTCCGCAATTTTATCGCGAGCTCCTCGCAATGACGGAGCGCGCGGCGGCTACCTCGTCCACATCACAGTCCGTCACATCAGCACCGGCGCATCCGGCAGCTCGTTCGAACGCGGTCCTTGCAGCGGGAAATGCCGCGCCAGCTCGCGCGACACGGCCTCGATGCCGGCGATCACGCCGCGTTCGAACTGGCCCGACCTGAACTCCGTCTCCATCGCCCGGCAAATCTTTTCCCAGCCTTCCGCGCCAACCTTCGCGTCGATGCCGCGGTCGGCCACGATCTCGACGTCACGGTCGGCGAGCAGGAGATAGATGAGGACGCCGTTGTTGTGCGCGGTGTCCCAGATGCGCAGATGCGAGAACACATCGAGCGCTCGCGCCCGCGCCGGCTGGTTGCGGAACAGCGGGCGGCCGTCGAGCGCGCCTTCGACCACGAAGCGGACCTGCCCGGAGTGGGTGGCTTCGCCCCGCTTGATCGCCTGCTCGATGCGGTCGAGCACGGCTTGCGGAAAGATCTGCTTTGCCCGCCAATGATGCTGCACGAGGTGTCTGGCAATGCGCTTCATGCTCATGACCTACCAGCTCCCCGAGGCGCCGCCGCCGCCAAAACTGCCCCCGCCGCCGCTGAAGCTGCCGCTGTCGCTCGATGAGCCGCTGCTCCAGCCGCCTCCCGATGATCCGCTCGACCACGAACCGCCGCGCGACGATCGCGTGCTTGGCCCCATCGCCGAAAACAGATCGGCGATGAATCCGATGATGAAGCCGAGCACGCCGAGACCGATCGCAAGCGCAAGAGAGCCAAGAATGAGCCAAGTCAGCGCGGCGATGATGCCACCGGTCGCCAATGATCCAAGCAACCGCCCCAGCATGGCCCGGAAGAACCCGCCGATCCCGATCGAGGCGAACAGCGTCACGATGAAGACCGGCGCGAGGTCGTCCAGATGGCCGAAGCTGACGGTCGGCGAGGGAACCGGCAGCGGCTCGCCGTCGATGACCCGGATCATGCGATCGACACCATCCGAGATTCCGCCGCTGAAATCGCCCGTCCTGAATTTCGGTGTGATGACTTCATCGATGATCCGCCGCGACGTGACGTCGGTGAGCGCGCCTTCGAGCCCATAGCCGACCTCGATGCGCAAATGCCGGTCGTTCTTGGCGACGATCAGGATCGCGCCGTCATCGACCTTCCTGCGCCCGATCTTCCAGGCGTCGGCAACGCGGATCGAGAACTGCTCGATCGTCTCCGGCTGTGTCGTCGGCACGATCAAGACGGCGACCTGGCTGCCCTTACGGTTCTCGAAATCGCGCAGCTTTTGCGACAGCGCGGCGATGTCGCCGCCGGAGAGCGTGCCGGTCTGGTCGACCACGCGGCCGGTGAGCTCCGGCACGGCGACGTCGGCCGAGGCTGGGAGCGCGAAGGCGAGACACAGGATGAGCAGGAGAACGCCGCGCTGTAAGAAGGCAGAACGGGCGCGCCAAAACCTCGCTGTCATCGCCCGGCTTGACCGGGCGATCCAGTATTCCAGAGACGCCAGAGGACTACGGTGAAGCCGCGGCGTACTGGATTCCCCGCCCTCGCGGGGAATGACGGCGGTGGGTGGGGGTAAGGGCATTTGCAAAACGGCGCGTGCTTACTTCGATGGCGCCGGGTTGAAGTCCACCTTCGGCGCGGTCGAGATTTCTTTCTCGTTCTCGACCGAGAAGTTCGGCTTCTCCTTGTAGCCAAACGCCATCGCGGTGAGGTTCGTCGGGAACGATCGGACGGTGACGTTGTACTCCTGCACCGCCTTGATGTAGCGGTTTCGCGCCACCGTGATGCGGTTCTCGGTGCCCTCGAGCTGCGACATCAGGTCCTTGAACAGCGCATCCGATTTGAGCTGCGGATAGTTCTCGGTGACGACGAGGAGCCGCGACAGCGCGCTGGTGAGCTCGCTTTGGGCGGCCTGGAATTTCTGGAAGGCGGCGGGATCGTTCAGCACCTCCGGCGTTGCCTGGATGCTGCCGACCTTGGCGCGGGCATTGGTGACGCCGAGCAGCACGTCCTTCTCCTGCTGGGCAAAGCCCTTCACCGAATTGACCAGATTGGGCACGAGATCGGCACGGCGCTGATACTGGTTCACGACCTCGGACCAATTGGCCTTGATCTGCTGATCCTCGCTCTGGATCGCGTTGTAGCCGCAATTGGTCAGGCTCAGCGAGGCCAGCGCCGCCAGCACGGTGAGGATCTTGCGCATCAAATTTCTCCCGGTGGAATCTGGTGCAAACTACCAGATTAAGCGCGTGAGAAAAGCAGCCGACCGACGCAAGCCTCTTGCCTATCCCTCGCCCACATAGTCAACTCGGGCAAAACAAGAACGGAAACGCCAGGGGAAAGCGATGAGCTCGTTCGAGACCATCCTCGTGGAGCGACCGGAGCCGGCGATTGCCCGGATCGTGATGAACCGGCCCGAGGCGCGCAACGCGCAAAACCTGCAAATGACCTACGACCTCAACGCCGCCTTCGATGCGGCGGTGCAGGACGATGCGGTCAAGGTCATCATCCTCGCCGGCAACGGTCCGCACTTTTCGGCCGGGCATGACCTGCGTCCCGGGGCTAAGAATGCCGCGGGCGTCGATTTTCCGCCGATTGGAAATTGGGGCGGTTTTGCCGAGCCCAATGCCCATGGCCGCTTCGCGCGCGAGCAGGAAATTTATCTCCAGATCACCCGGCGCTGGCGCAATCTGGCAAAACCGACCATTGCCGAGGTGCACGGCAAGTGCATCGCCGGTGGGCTGATGCTGGCCTGGGCCTGCGACCTCATCGTCGCCAGCGACGATGCGCAGTTCTGCGACCCCGTCGTCACCATGGGCGTCTGCGGGGTCGAATGGTTCGTGCATCCCTGGGAGCTCGGCCCGCGCAAGGCCAAGGAATTCCTGTTCACCGCCGACAGCTGGAGCGCCCAGGAGGCGCATCAGCTGGGTATGGTCAACCAGGTCGTGGCGCGCGCGGAGCTGTCATCAAGTGTGCTGGCGCTAGCGCGGCGGATCGCGACAAAACCGTCCTTTGCGCTGAAGCTGACCAAGGAGGCGGTGAACCGCTCGGTGGACGTTATGGGCCAGCCCGCCGCGATCGACCAGGCCTTTGCGCTGCATCAGCTCTGCCACGCCCATAATCTCCAGGAGTTCGGCATGATCGTCGATCCCTCCGGCCTGCATCCCTCCGTGCGCAAGCCGCCAGTGGCGGAGTAGCCCCATGGACCTCAATCTCAGTGACGAGCAAAAGTTGCTGCGCGAGAGCGCGGAGCGGTTCGTGGCCGAAAGCTACGATGCCGATCATCGCCGCAAGATGGCGAACGATCCGCTCGGCTTCAGCCCTTTGGTGTGGAAACAGTTCGCCGAGCTCGGCTGGCTGTCCCTGCCGATCGCGGAGGAATTTGGTGGGCTCGGCGGCGGCGCGGTCGATGTCGGCATCCTGATGGAAGCTTTTGGCCGCGGGCTGGTGTCGGAGCCCTATGTCGCAACCGTGGTGCTGGGAGCCGCGCTGATCGCTAGATGCGGCACTACGGAGCAGAAGCAAGCGAGCCTGCCCAAGGTGACGGACGGATCACTGAAGCTCGCATTGGCGCATTCCGAGCGCGCCGCACGGTTCGATCTCGCCAAGGTCGCGACGGTCGCGGACAAAACGGCGCAGGGCTGGCGCCTTTCCGGCAGCAAGATCGCCGTCCTCGACGGCCATGCTGCGGACGAGATCATCGTCTCCGCGCATGTTCACGATCATCGGGGACCTTCGGGACGGATCGGCCTGTTCCTGGTGCCGGCGACGACGCCGAGCATTGCGATCAGCGACTATCAGCGCCTTGGCGGCGGACGCGCCTGCAACATCGAGCTGTGCGACGTGCATCTACCTGAAGACGCTCTGCTCGGCGACGGTCACGACGCGCTACCCGCCATCGAATGGGCCATCGACCGCGCCATGGCCGCGCTCGGTGCGGAAGCTGTCGGCACCATGCAGACGCTGCTCGACACCACGCTGGAGTACACCAAGATTCGAAAACAGTTCGGCCGTCCGCTCTCGGCCAACCAGGTGATCCGCCACCGCCTCGCCGACATGGCGATGCAGGTCGACGAATCCCGCTCGATGGCGCTGCGCGCTGCGCTGAAAGCCGACGCCGATCCCGTTGAACGCGCGCGGGCCGCCTCGGGTGCGAAGGCGAAGATCGGCAAGTGTGCGCGCTTCGTCGGCGAGCAGTCGATCCAGCTCCACGGCGGCATGGGCGTCACCGAGGAGCTCGAGGTCGGCGCCTACTTCAAGCGCCTCGTGGCCTTCGGCACGCTGTTCGGCGGCAGCGCGCACCACTATGCCCGCCACGCCGCGCTGGGCCGCACCAAAGCGCCGGCCTGACACTGGGAGAGCCTCATGGACCTGTCGTTCAATGCCGAGGAGCGCGCCTTCCAGGACGAAGTGCGCAACTTCATCGCGAAGAATCTCACTGACGAGATGAAGCGCGCGACCGCGCTGACGCCTTCGGTGTTCTCCGACCCCGACATCGGCATGGCCTGGCAGCGTACGCTGCACCGCCAGGGTTGGGGCGCGCCGGGCTGGCCGGTCGAGCATGGCGGGCCGAACTGGACACCGGCGCAGCGCTGGATTTTCGAGACCGAATGCGCGCGCGCCGGCGTGCCCAACGTCAACGTGATGGGCGTGAAGATGGTCGGGCCCGTCATCATCGGTTTCGGCAGCCCCGAGCAAAAGAATTTTTATCTGCCGCGGATTCTCTCCGGCGAGGACTATTGGTGCCAGGGTTATTCCGAGCCGGGCTCCGGCTCCGACCTCTCGTCGCTGAAGACGCGCGCGGTGCGCGACGGCGACGATTACATCATCAACGGTACGAAAATCTGGACCACGCATGCGCATCACGCCAACCGCATGTTCGCGCTGGTGCGCACCAGCGACGGCCCGCGGCAGCAGGACGGCATCAGCTTCATCCTGATCGACATGAAGACGCCGGGCATCACCACGCGCCCGATCCTTACCATCGGCGGTGACCACGAGGTCAACCAGGTGTTCTTCGACGACTTGCGCGTGCCCGTCGCCAACCGCGTCGGCGAGGAAGGCAAGGGCTGGACCTACGGCAAATATCTGCTCGAGTTCGAGCGCGGCTCGGGCATCGCCTCGGCAAAACTGCGCGAGGGCTTGAAGGCAATTGCTGATCTCGCCGGGTCCGACCTCACGGGCCGCGCGATCGACAGTCCCGATATCGCGACGCGCATCTCGGAGGTCGAGGTCGACATCGATGCGCTGGAGATGACCGAGCTGCGCGTGCTCTCGGCGCTGCAGACCGGGCAAAATCCCGGCGCGGTGTCGTCGATCCTGAAGCTGCGCAACAGCGAAATCCGCCAAGCCGTGACGCGGCTCGGGGCCGACGTGATCGGCCACGACGCGCTCGCCGTCGAGCCGATGCGCCCGCTCTACAAGCTCAACCACGAGCCGGCGATCCCGGAGGAGATGCTGACGGTGATGCCGGAATATCTCAACGGCCGCGCCTATACGATCTTCGGCGGCACCTCCGAGATCCAGCGCGACATCATCGCGAAGATGATGCTGGGGATTTGAGGCTCGAGCTGGCGCTGCATTCTCCGCTGTCGTCCCGGCCTAGTGCGCAATTGCGCACGGGGGCCGGGACCCATACTCCGGGGAGAAGCTGTGGTGCGAAGCTGATAACCACCAGCATTCACCAAATTTGACTCGGTGGTTATGGGTCCCGGCCTTCGCCGGGACGACAAGCTGAGTTTGGGGCAGCGACGGAGAACTCCTACCCCGCCTTTGCGTCGCGGATCGCCTGCCAGATCTTCTGCGGCGTCAGCGGCGTATTCAGCTGAGTGATGCCGAGCTCGGCCAGCGCGTCCATCACGCCATTGGTGACGCAGGGCGGGCCGCCGATGGCACCGGATTCGCCGCAACCCTTGGCGCCGAGCGGATTGGTGCGGCAGGGCGCGGAATCGTCCAGCGTCACCACGATCGGCGGCACGTCGTCGGCGCGCGGAATGCAGTAGTCCTGGTAGCTCGCGGTGAGGAGCTGGCCGTCGGGATCATAGGACACACCCTCATACAGCGCCTGGCCGATGCCTTGCGCAACGCCGCCATGGATCTGGCCCGTCACCAGCATCGGGTTCACGGCGATACCGACGTCGTCGACGGTGGTGTAGCGCACGACCTTGGAGACGCCCGTCTCGGGGTCGATCTCGACCTCGCAGATATGCGTGCCGTTGGGCCAGCTCGGACCATCCACCTCCCCCTCGGAATCGACGCTTAGCCTGGCGCCGCTCTCCTTCTCGGCGAGATCGAACAGGCTGATGCGGCGGTCGGTGCCGACCACAGTGAGCATGCCGCCCTGATATTCGATGTCCTCGACCGAGGTCTCCAGCGCGTTCGCCGCCTTCTCGCGCGCCTTCTCGATCAGGTCGTTGGAGGAGACTGCCACGGCGGTGCCGCCGACGAACAGTGAGCGCGAGCCGACGCTGCCAAAGCCCATCGCCAGATCAGTGTCGCCCTGAACCACGTCGATCTTGTCCATGGGGACACCGAGCGTATCCGAGATCATCTGGGTGTAGGTGGTCTGCAATCCCTGCCCCATCGCCATGGTGCCGGAATGCAGGACGACGCGGCCCTGCGAGGTCGCGTGCAGGCTGACCTTCTCGGTATGCGCACGCCCGCCGGTCCATTCGATATAGGAGGTGAGACCGCGGCCGTAGAGCAGGCCCTTCTTCTTCGCCGCCTTCTTGCGCGCAGCAAAGCCGTCCCAGTCGGCGAGCTTCACGGCGCGATCGAGCATATGCGCGAAGGCGCCGGAATCGTAAACCTGGCCCGCCGCGTTCGTGTAGGGCAGCTGCGCCGGCTTGATGTAGTTGGCTTTGCGGATCGCGCGCGGATCCATGCCGATCTTGCGCGCAGCCGCGTCGAACAGGCGCTCGACGATGAAAACGGCTTCGGGTCGGCCCGCGCCGCGATAGGCGCCGACCGGCGCGGTGTGCGTCATCACCGACTGCACCTCGAAATGCACCAGCGGCAGATCGTAGACGCCGGTCTGCACGAACGGCCCGAGCACCAGCGGGATGATGTTGGCCGCCCCCGAGGAATAGGCGCCGGTGCAGCCGATCGACTTGACGCGATAGGCCAGCACCTTGCCCTTCTCGTCGAGCGCGAAGGAGGCGGTGGAGGTGAGGTCGCGGCCGTGGGTGCCGCCGACGAACTCGTCGGTGCGATCGCCGCGCCAGCGGATCTTCCGGTTCAACTTGGTCGCGGCATAGGCGACGAGGCCATCTTCGGGATAGAGGTTGGTCTTCTGGCCAAAGCCGCCACCGATGTCGCCGACCAGCACGCGCACGCTGTCCTTGGGACGCTTCAGCACGGCTTCCGCCAGCACGTCGCGGGTCGAGGCCGGCGTTTGCGACTGCACGTGCAGCAGCAGGCGGCCGGTCTTCTTGTCGATCTCGGCAATGGTCGAGCGCGGCTCCATCGCGGAAGGAACGAGGCGCTGGCTGACGAGATCGAGCTCGACGGTATGCGCGGCCTTGGCAAAAGCCTCGTCCACCTTGGACGCATCGCCGTAAGCCATCGCGCCGACGATGTTGTCGGGCGCCTCCGGCCACACCACGGGCGCACCAGGTTTGACCGCCTCGACCGGGTCGACCACCGCAGGCTGCACGTCGTATTCGACCACGATCGCTTCGGCCGCGCTCTGCGCCTCAGTGCGCGAGGCGGCCACCACTGCGGCGACCGCTTCGCCGGCATAGCGCACGACTTCATGGGCGAGCAGCCGGCGCGGCGGCACCGTCATCGGCTTGCCGTCGGGACGCTTGAAGATGTTGAGCGTCGGAATGCCACCGATGTCGTCCTTGACGAGGTCCGCGCCGGTGTAGATCGAGGTGACGCCGGGCATGGACGCCGCGGCGCTGGTGTCGATCGAGACGATCTTCGCGTGCGCATGCGGCGAGCGCAGCACATGCAACCACAGCGCGCCGTCCTCCGGCTTGTCGTCGATGAATTGCCCCTTCCCGGTGAGCAGCCGCTGGTCTTCCAAACGCTTGACGGGCTGGCCCGCTCCGAAACGCAAATTGCCGGGAAGAATGTTCATTCCGCTATGTCCTTGAAATCCGGAAAACGACCGCGGCGGTTTTAGCCGATTTTGCAGTCGATACAACCGAGCCGCGGCACATGTGCCACGCCCCCTTTTGCGGGGGTCAGGAACGCTCGATGTCGATGATGCCCACATTCACGTCGCGGCTGTCCGAGCCGCGCTTGACAGTGAGGCGGACGGTCTTCCCGGCCCCAGCCTGCTCCAGCGCATCGGACAAGTCGGCGAGGCGCCGCACCGGCTTGCCTTCGACTGCGGTGATGATGTCTCCGACCGCTCCAGTCGATAAGTTGACACCGCGAATCCCTGCCCGTTCGGCAGGGCTGCCGGGGGCCGTCCGCACCACGATCACCCCTTCGACGCCAAGCCGCGTCGAAACATCCTCGCTGGCGGCGACGATGCCGATGCCGGGCGTTGGCACGCGGCCGTTGCGGATGAGCTCAGGGACAATCCGGTTCACGACATCGACCGGCACCGCGAACCCGATGCCGGCGTTCGATCCGGACGGTGAGATGATCGCCGTCGTGACACCAATCAGGCGGCCTGCGGAATCCAGCAGCGGCCCGCCTGAATTGCCTGGATTGATCGCGGCATCAGTCTGGATCACATTGGCAATCTCCCGGCCGCCATGGGTCGGAAGCCTGCGCTTGAGGGCACTGATGATGCCGCTGGTCATCGATTGATCGAGCCCGAAGGGATTGCCGATCGCAAAGGCGGATTGTCCGACCTTCAGGTCGCTCGAACTGCCGAGCGCCACCGGCGGAGGGAGTTCGCGCACGCTCCGGATTCGCAGGACCGCAAGATCGTAATTGGGGGCCGTGCCGATAAGGTCCACCTGGGCCACCTCTCCCGACGCAAAGCGCACGGCGATCTCGCCGCCATTGGCCACGACATGATTGTTCGTCACGAGGTGACCCTCGCGGTCCCAGACGAATCCCGTGCCGGAAGCGCCGCCCTGGCCTTCCTCACCCATGAGAGGATTGGCCGCCGATCTCGCCGCCACCTGGACAACCGAAGGAGACACGCGCTCGAAGATGTCGATCGTGGCCGTTTCGGCCTCGGACAGCGGCCCGCGCTGCTCGACGGCTCGCGCGGTGGGAGTGGTCCATGGCGCATGTTGGATTTTCGCAGCAGTAATTACGAGCAGCAGAGCGGCAAGAGCTGCCGCGGCAATTCCGTATCGACGATTCATGGCGATCACCGCGGTGTGTGCTGAAAGCAGTGTTCGGAATGCACATGCATGAGATGGCGGACCTCGCTCACGCGGCAACGTCGCAAGCGGCGGGAAGTTTCCTGACCAAGGCAGATAGGGAACGGCTTTGCTTTCGGCAGGGCGTCCAAGGACATATTGCCGCGTGACAATCGGCTATGCCAACTCCCGCAACGCAGCTTCCACGATCCTGCGCTGCTCGGCCGTCAGCGCGGCCTGAGGCGGGACGGGATCGCCAACGTCGTAGCCCTGGATCGAAAGCCCCGCCTTGATGCAGGCGGCGAGATTGAAGCGGGCGAAGGCCTCGTTGATCCGCCACAGCCGGCGCTGCAGCACTATAGCCTCGTCCCAGCGGCCGGCCTTGCAGAGGTCGTAAAGCGCAACGCTCTGGCGCGGGATGATGCAGGCTGGGCCCGCCATCCAGCCGCGGCCGCCGATCAGCATCACCGCGGCCGGAATGTGGGCGGAGGCCGAGAACACCCGCAAGCCATCGCCGCAGCGGTTCATGATCGAGAGCAGACGGCCGGTGTTGGTCGAGGCGTCCTTGATGTAGCCGATGCGCGGATGCGCGGCGAGGCGCGGGATGACATCGAGGGTGAGATCGGAGCGCTGGAATTGCGGATTGGTGTAGATGACGACGGGGATGTCCACGGCATCGGCGATGGCGCGGAAATAGGATTCGACCTGCGCATCGGCGAGCGGGAAGTAGGCTTCCAAAATCGCCAGGATGCCGTCGGCACCGAGCTTCTGGTACGCTTTCGCCTGCGCCACCGCATCCACCGTCGAGGTGGAGGCGACACCCGCGACAACAGGCACGCGGCCGTTGGCCGCCTCGATCGTGGTCTGCACGATCGCCATGCGCTGTGCGGCGTTGAGATAGGCGAACTCGCCGGTCGAGCCCAGCGGCGTCAGGCCGTGCACGCCGGCGCCGATCAGATCGTCGCAGAGCGTGCTGAGAACTTCGCTGCGCACCGTGCCATCGGCGTCGACGGGCGAGACGAGATAAGGAAAGACGCCGTGGAAATCGGCCATGTCGGAGTGTACCCCGGAAGCTGGTTTACGCCAGACCGGTATTACCAACGCACGTAGCCGCGATCAAACCCTGAGAAGCCGCACCCGCGTGCCCCAGGGATCGACGGCTTCCAGGCCGCTCCCGAGCGCTGTGACCTGCGCGCCGCTCTTGCGCAGGCGCTCCTCCTGTGCGGCAAGCAGTTCCTGCTTTTCCATGACCAGCGAGAACCAGGCGAGACGCGTCGCCTGATCGTCACGTTGGCCCGCGCCCTGGCTCTGCCAGACGTTCATGCCGAGGTGATGATGATAACGGCCGGACGACAGGAACGCGGCGCCGTTGCGGCGGCGGGTCGGGTCGAGGCCGATGGTGGCATGATAGAAGCTCTCGGCCTGCGCGAGATCGCCGACGCGCAGATGCATGTGACCGATACGCATTCCGTCCGGCGCTCTGGCATAATCGGCCACGCGCGTGTTGGTCAGCGACAAGAGATCGGGGATGTTGAGCTCGTCGGTCGCCATCTTCACGCTGCCCTCGCTCCATTGCCATTGCGAGGGATCGCGGTCGGCATAGACCTCGATGCCGTTGCCTTCGGGGTCGTCGAGATAGACGGATTCGCTGACGAGGTGATCGGCAAAGCCCGACAGCGGCACGCGATGCGCGGCGGCTGCTACCAGCCAGCGCGCCAGATCCTTCCGCGTCGGCATCAGGAAGGCGGTGTGGTAGAGGCCGGCGGCGTTGCGCGGCTCGATGGCTGCTTCGGGACGGGCTTCCAGGACCAGCAGTGTGATGCCGGCCGTGCCGAGCTTCGCGCCAGCCGCCGAGCGCTCCATCACGGTGAGCCCGATCACATCGCGGTAATAGTCAGCGACCTTGTCGAGGTTCCTGACCCGGAGCGTCACCATGCCGACCCGCATCGGCGTGCGGCTGGCATAGGTCGGCCCGCCGTCCTGTGCATTCCCCTCGGCGCGCGCCGCGGCTGCGGCCGCCATTGCGAGCGAGGTCGCGCCGGCAAGTTGAAGCAGGATGCGGCGGGTGAGATCGAGGGTCATCAGTCAGGGCTCGCGGAAATGGTTGAGGCTGTACGGCGCAATGTCAGGCCGATTGCTACACGTTCCCGTGAGCGGCTCCCAATCACATGTTCGTCGGCCGGCGCTGCTGAGGCCCGGCCGTCCCATATGTCCTGGCCACCCGGCCAGTTTCGCAAATGCCTGTGACGTCCCAGATTGAGGACAGCTATAGGAGCCTGCCATGACCGACCCCACTCCTCTGTTTTCCCTGTCGTCCGCGCTCGCGGACGTGGTGGCGCGCACCGCGCCGTCCGTCCTCTCCGTGCATTCGCATCGCTCCCGCGCGACCGGCTTTGTCTGGAAGCCTGGTCTGATCGTCACCGCCGACGAGGCCCTGGCCGACGAGGGCGCGGTCGAGATCGGGCTTCCCGACGGCAGCCGAGTGGCCGCCACGGTCGCCGGCCGCGACCATACGACAGACATCGCGCTACTGCGCACTGAGGCCGCCATTGCCCCGGTCAAGCTGACCACAACGGTCCCTGCGCTAGGAACGCTGTCGATCGTCGTCGCAACCAACCGCGATACGCCGAGTGCGGCGCTCGGGATGGTATCGACGTCGGGCAAGAGTTGGCGCAGCCTGCGCGGCGGCGACATCGATGCGCGGATCGAGCTCGACGTCCGCCTGCGCGGTAGCCAGCAGGGTGGCCTTGCGCTCGATGCATCGGGTGACGCCTTCGGCATGGCCGTGCTCGGACCGCGGCGGGTGCTGGTGATCCCGACGGCGACGATCGAGCGCGTCGCGCCCCAGCTCGAGACGCGCGGCCGCATCGCGCGCGGCTATCTTGGTCTCGGGCTCCAGCCAGTGCAGCTCGACGACGGGATCGGCGCGATGGTGATGAATGTCGACAAGGCCGGGCCTTCGGCCGCGGCCGGCATCCGCCAGGGCGACGTGATCGTGGCGGTCAACGACCAGAAATTGTCCGGCGTGCGCGCGCTGTCGCGAACACTGGGTCCGGCGAGCGTCGGCACGGTCGTCGATGTCGCCGCGCGCCGCGGTGGCGAACCGGTCAGCTTCAAGGTCACGATCGGCGAGAGGGCGGAGGCGTGAGCGAGGACAACGCGCCGGAGATCGTGCTCGCCCTGGAGATCGACGACCCTGCCCTCGCCGATCGCCTCGCCAAGCTGCTCGGCAACGTCGCCGGACTTCGCCTCGCCGCGCCTGGCGAAGCCGCCGCGGCGACGGTTGTCGCCCGCGATCCGCGCATCATGCCCGGCGACATCGCGCTGACTCAGCGCGAGCTCGACGTGCTGGCGCTGATGGCCGAGGGATCCTCAAACAAGATGATCGCGCGCCAGCTCGGTATCTCCGTGCACACCGTGAAATTCCATGTCGGCTCGCTGCTCGACAAGCTGGACGCCACCGGCCGCACCGACGCGGTCGCGCATGCGGCGCGCCGCGGCGTGATCGAGCTCTGATGCCGTCCGATTCACATCGCTGATGCCGCCTTGAAGCTGAGCCGGACGGTGAGGCCCGGCACATTGTCATGCAGCGCGATCTCGGCGCCATGGAGACGCGCGACCGCAGCGACGAGGCTGAGGCCGAGGCCATTGCCCGGCGTATAGCGGCTCTGTTCGAGTCGGTAGAAGCGCTTGAACACGTGATCGCGCTCCTCGGTGGGAATGCCCGGACCGTCGTCGGCGATCGCGATCACCGCGCAGCCATCGGCGCTGCGGCAGGTGACGGTCACTTGCCCGCCTTTGCGGCCGTGCTTGATCGCGTTGTCGACGAGATTGGCGATGGCATCGAACAAGAGGTCGCGGTCGCCGGTCACCGGCACCTCGCGGTCGCTGGCGAGGCTGAGCTTTGTAGCAACCTGCTCGGCCGCGGCATCGTAGAGCTCAACGACCTCACCGGCGATCTCGGCGAGGTCGAGCGCACGGAAAGCGCCGGTGCGGGCGCGGGTTTCGATCTCCGAGATCCGCGTGATGGAGGCGAACATGCCGAGCACGGCGTCGAGATCGGCGATGGTGTCGCCGATCAGCGCCGCGTCCGCCTCGCTGTTGCGCGGGGCGTGATAGGCCTTCTCCAGCCGGCCACGCATGCGCGTCAGGGGAGTGCGCAGATCGTGGGCGACGTTGTCGCTGACCTGCTTGACTTCGCCCATCAGCGTCTCGATGCGGTCGAGCATCTGGTTGAGGTTTTCCGCGACGCGGTCCCATTCGTCGTTGCTGCCGCGCAAGGGAATGCGCTGGTCGAGGCCGGCGAGCATGATGGCGCGGCTGGTGGCGTTGATCTGCTCGATCCGCCCGACCGTGCGCCGTGTCACCAGCACCGCCGCGAGCCCGGCGAGCACCAGAAGCAGCACGGCGACCGCGGCCATCGCGAGCTCGATCATGCCGGTGAAGCCGTCATGATCGCCGACGGTGCCGAGCCTACTCTTCACATAGGCGAGCGTGCCGAAATAGACATACGCCATGATGGCCGCGACGATCAGCCCGAACGCCGCGATCGCGATCAGCGCCAGACGGAAGGTCGAGGAGCGGAGCGTCTTAGCCAGGAGCACGGAGGCAATATCCGATGCCGCGGATGGTGTGGATTAGCGGATAGTCCTGGGCATCGTCGACTTTGCGGCGGACCCGTCCGACATAGACGTCGATGATGTTGGTGGAGGGATCGAAATGCAGGTCCCAGACGTGCTGGAGCAGCATTGCGCGGGAGACGACGCGGCCTTCGTTACGGACGAGATATTCGAGCAGTTGAAACTCGCGCGGCAGCAGCGGGATCTTGCGGCCGCGGCGGCTGGCACTGCGCGCGATCAGATCGATGGCGAGATCGCCGACCCGAATCAGCGTTTCCTTGGCAATGGTCTCGCTGCGGCGGCCGAGCGCCTCCAGCCGTGCGAGCAGCTCGACGAACGAGAACGGCTTGACGAGATAATCGTCGCCGCCGGCGCGCAGGCCACGCACGCGATCATCCACCTCGCCGAGCGCGGAGATGATCAGGAACGGCGCGGCAATGCCGTCGTCGCGCAGCTGCCGCATCACGGTGATGCCGTCGATATCGGGCAGCATGCGGTCGATCGTGATCACGGCATAATCGCGCGCGGCGCCATGGCTCAGGGCCTCGCGCCCGTTAGCTGCGAGATCGACCTCGTAACCGGAGGTCGTCAGTTCCTCGACGAGTTGGCCTGCGGTTTCCGGATCGTCCTCGACGACCAGGATGCGGCGGTGACCTCCGGTCATGACGAACTCCGCGCGACGATCGCCACCAGACTATCCCGTCCCGGGGCTGAGCGGAACTGCCCGGTGGCGACCGCGACAATGGTGCGGTACGGCGATGCGACTATCAATAGTCTCCGCACACATTGACCCATTGCCACCCATAGGGCGTCCAGCTCCTGCGCCAGCAGCCGTCGTTGTAATAGTTGGCATAGACGAACGGCGCGCCAATGAAGGCGAAGCGGTGGAAGCGATGATGCCGGAAGAAGAAAGCATGCCGGCCAACGAAATGCCTGCCGTGCCAGCCCGTGCCGGCAAACCGCGGGCCGAAGGCGGCGCGGGTCGCGAGCGGCGCACCGGCAAAGCGCGGCCCGATCGCCGCGTGAGCGGCCATCGGGGAACCGGCGAAGCGGGCGCCACCGAAATGAGCTCCGCCCATGCCGCCCACTCGCATGCCGCCGCCCATACCGCCGACATGCATGCCACCGCCCATGCCGCCGGCGTGCATGCCGCCACCACCGAAATGCCCGCCGCCAAAGCCGCCGTGGCCGACACCGCCAAAACCACCGCGCGCGAGAGCGGGCGCCGCAGCCGCCAGCGTCGCAGCAACTGCCGCTGCGACGAGCCCTGTGAGAAGCCTGTTCTTCATCGGAAGATCCTCCTTGCAGTGCAGCGCTAGTCCCGCTGCACGAGGAGGATCAGGAGAAGCGAATGCGCTGTCCCCATCAACTTACAAATGCGCCAGATTCTGACGCGGGTGTCAGGGAGGCGGCGCTCTGTCACTCCCTCTCCCCGTTCTTACGGGAGAGGGAGGGGTGAGGGGTGCTTCGGCAAATTCGATTTGAGTTATGAGCCCGATATCCGACGAGTCGGATGGATTCCCGTCTCGGCACCATAGTGCCCTGCCCCTCACCCGGATCGCTGACGCGATCCGACCTCTCCCCGCAAAGGGCGGGGAGAGGTTAAGAGGTCACATCCGCTTGCCGCCGCTCTTCTCGGCTGCACGCCGCAACGCCTCCGCAAGCGCGCCGCCGCCGGAGGATTCCTGCTTGCGCGGGGCCGACGAGGTCATGCGTGCGCTGTTGCGCGAATTGTTGTCGCGCTGCATGCCGGGCGCGTCCTTCTTGGCGCCAACCTCGTCATCCAGCCGCAGCGTCAGCGAGATGCGCTTGCGAGCGACCTCGAAGTCCAGCACCTTCACCTTGACGATGTCGCCGGGCTTCACCACCTCGCGCGGATCCTTGATGTAATTCTTCGACATTGCCGAGATGTGCACGAGGCCATCCTGGTGCACGCCAATGTCGACGAAGGCGCCGAAGGCGGCGACGTTGGTCACGGTGCCCTCGAGGATCATGCCTTTCTTGAGATCCTTGATCTCCTCAACGCCTTCCTTGAAGACTGCGGCCTTGAACGCCGGGCGCGGGTCGCGGCCGGGCTTTTCGAGTTCGCGCAGGATGTCGGTGACGGTCGGCAGACCGAAGGTCTCGTCGACGAAATCCTTCGGCTTGAGCGTGCGCACGATCTCGCTGCTGCCGATCAGCGCCTTGATGTCGCTCTTGGTTGCCGCGAGAATCCGGCGCACCACCGGATAGGCTTCCGGATGCACGCCGGAGGCGTCGAGCGGATCCTCGCCGCCGAGGATGCGCAGGAAGCCCGCGCACTGCTCGAATGCCTTCGGCCCGAGTCTCGGCACGTCCTTGAGCGCCTTGCGCGACTTGAACGGGCCGTTGGCGTCGCGGTGCGCTACAATGCTTTGCGCAAGGCCTGCGCCCACGCCGGATACGCGCGCCAGCAGCGGCGCGGAGGCGGTGTTGACGTCGACGCCGACGGCATTCACGCAGTCTTCCACGACGGCATCGAGCGATTTTGCGAGCTTGGCCTGGCCGAGGTCGTGCTGATACTGGCCGACGCCGATGGCCTTGGGCTCGATCTTGACCAGCTCGGCGAGCGGATCCTGGAGCCGCCGCGCGATCGAGACCGCGCCGCGCAGGGTGACGTCGAGGCCCGGCAATTCCTCCGAGGCGAAAGCCGAGGCCGAATAGACCGACGCGCCGGCTTCCGACACCACGATCTTGGTCATCTTCAGTTCGGGGAGACCCTTGACGAGGTCGGCCGCGAGCTTGTCGGTCTCGCGCGAGGCGGTGCCGTTGCCGATCGCGATCAGCTCGACGCGGTGCTTCAGCGCAAGCCTGCCAAGGGTCGCCAGCGACTCGTTCCATTGCCGCTGCGGCTCGTGCGGATAGATCGCGGTGGTGTCGACCACCTTGCCGGTGGCATCGATCACGGCGACCTTGACACCGGTGCGGTAGCCGGGATCGAGCCCCATGGTGACGCGGGTGCCGGCGGGCGCCGCCAGCAAGAGATCGCGCAGATTGGAGGCGAACACACGCACGGCCTCGGTCTCGGCCGAGTTCCACAGCCGCATGCGCAGGTCGATGTTGAGATGGACCTGGATTTTTGTACGCCAGGCCCAGCGCACGGTGTCGATCAGCCAGCGGTCGCCGGCGCGCTTGAGATCGGCAATGCCGAACCGCTTCATGATCTTCAACTCATAGGCGCTCGGCACGCCCGGCGGCGGCGCTTCGGCCTCGGCCTGTATCTGCAGATCGAGGATCTCTTCCTTCTCGCCGCGGAACATCGCGAGGATGCGGTGCGAGGGCAGCTTCGTCAGCGGCTCGGAGAAATCGAAATAATCGCCGAACTTCTCGCCCTCGGTCTTCTTGCCGTCGCGCACCTTGGAGGCCATGCGCGCATTGGTCCACATCTCCTCGCGCAGCGCGCCGATTAGGTCGGCGTCCTCGTCGAAGCGCTCGACCAGGATGGCGCGGGCGCCGTCGAGTGCGGCAGCGGCATCGGCAACGCCCTTCTCGGCGTTGATGAAGGCTTCGGCCACGACCTTGGGATCGTTGCCAGGCTCCGCCATCAGCTGAGTGGCGAGCGGCTCGAGTCCGGCTTCCTTGGCGATCTCGGCCTTGGTGCGGCGCTTCGGCTTGAACGGCAGATAGATGTCTTCGAGGCGTGCCTTGCTGTCGGCGGCGAGAATGCTGGCTTCGAGAGCCGCGTCGAGCTTGCCCTGCTCGCGGACCGATTCGAGGATGGCCTTGCGGCGGTCTTCGAGCTCACGCAGGTAAACCAGGCGCTCCTCCAGGGTGCGCAATTGCGCGTCGTCGAGCGCACCGGTCGCTTCCTTGCGGTAGCGGGCGATGAAGGGAACCGTGGCGCCGCCGTCGAGCAGCGTCACCGCCGCCTCGACCTGCTCGGCGCGAACCCCAAGCTCCTGCGCAATCTTCTGGTTGATATTTGCCACGCGAGATTCCCTCTATCCAAGCACGCGACGCAGGGGCGAACCACCGGCCACGGGACGCCGCTTATGGACCAGCCGGGGTTGATTCATCAAGGTGCGGCGGATGGCCGTCGACAGAGGATTTTTTGTTGAACCGATGCGATATCGCCACAATCGTGGGGAGGACGACGTGTTCGTGCTGTGCTCTCGTGTCCCGGACGCGCTGCAGCGCATCGTCGAAGACGCGGCGCTGCGTCCGGGGCACGAGAGCGGAGTGCGGCGCCCGCTCTCTCCACGCCGTCATTGCGAGGAGCTCGCGACAAAATTGCAGAGCAATTTTGCGCTGATGCGACGAAGCAATCCAGAATCCCACCGCGGGGAGACTCTGGATTGCTTCGCGGAGCCTGTCATCGGGCCGCGCTTCGCGCGGACCCGGTGGCTCGCAATGACGGAGCGAGGGACATGCTCCATTGAGCCCGCGGGCTACGGTGTCCGGCGGCGGGCCGGTTGCAGCGATCGCGCGACTGTCGGATTGATACAGCCGGCAGCTCCGCGTCCCCGACCTCTCCGCCCCACGCAACCCTGCCCCTCGCGCCAGCTCGGTTGATTCACGCGGTTCCTTGCGAAAGGAAGGTGACGCCGCATCAAGGGGATTTTGAGTACATGACTTTGCCGATGAGCTGGAGTGAATGGGCGCAGCACGACGGCGTGGCGCTGGCCGCCCGCGTCCGCAACGGCGAGCTGACGGCGAAGGAACTGGCGCGGCAGGCCGCGGCGGGCGTCGCCAAGGTCAATCCGGCGCTGTCGGGCGTGGTCGAGCTGTTCGATGATGTGATCGCCGATCCCGCCAAGGACGGGGCCAACCTCTCCGGCCCGTTCGCAGGCCTGCCCTTCCTGATGAAGGATCTGGGACCGACCATGAAGGGCCGGCTCCAGGAGATGGGCTCTCTCCTGATGCGCGGCAATCGGGCGGCCGCCGACACGTTCCTGACCGGCAAATTCCGCCATGCTGGCCTCAACCTGATCGGACGCACCACGACGCCGGAATTCGGCGTGTGCAGCTCGGCCGACAATCCCGCCGTCTATGTCACGCGCAATCCCTGGAATACCGACTACACCACCTGCGGCTCGTCGGCCGGCAGTGCCGCGATGGTCGCGGCCGGCGTGGTGCCGATCGCGCATGCGACCGACGGCGGCGGTTCGATCCGCATTCCCGCCGGCGTCAACGGCAATATCGGATTGAAAGTATCGCGCGGGGTGTTCTCGCTCGCCCCGCACATGTCCGATCTCACTGGCCTCGTCTCGATCCAGGGCTGCCAGTCGCGCTCGGTGCGCGACACCGCCGCCTTCGTCGACCACGCAAGGGGACCGGCGCCCGGCGAGTTCATGCCGTTCTGGACCACGGCGCAGCCCTATTGCGAGATGATCAAGCGCGATCCCGGCAAGCTCCGGATCGCGCTGTCGCACACCTGGGGCGACTACACTGCGACGCCGCACATCGCAGCTGAGCTGGAGAAGACGGGCCGCTTCCTCGAAGGCCTCGGCCATCACGTCGACTATACCCTGCCCGAACTCGACTTCCGCGCTGCGTTCGCGGCGCAGACCACCTGCTACATCTCGAACTTTGCAGTAGTGATCTCCAACATGCTCGCCGCGCGCGGGCTAACGACGCCGCCGGAAGATCTGATCGAGCCCATGAACATCCGCATCTGGGAAGCCGGCCGGCACACGAGCTTCGCCGAGCGCGCGAAGATGCAAGGCGTGTTCAACACGACCTCGCGCGGCTTCGGCGCCTTCTTCGAGCAGTGGGACGTGATCCTGACGCCGGTCACCGCGCTGCCGACGCCGAAGGTCGGCACCAAGGAATATCTCACGATCTCCGATAATCCCGATGTGCTCGACTGGTTCGGCAATCTCTGGCGCAATTTCGCCTTCACGCCGCTCGCCAATCTCTGCGGCATGCCGGCGATCTCGCTGCCGATGGCGACCCACGAGCACGGCCTGCCGCTCGGCATCCAGGCGATCGCGAAGCAGGCCAAGGACGGCCTCTTGCTGCAACTCGCTGCCCAGATCGAGCGCGCGCTCGACGGCAAGTGGAACGGCGGCAAGAAGCCGAAGGTGCATGTGGGCTGAGAAGCTGCGATTGCGCTGACAGGCGATCGCGCTTCGGCCTCAATTCTTCACCGCGGGGATCTCTTCCGTCGGTGGCTGCTGCTGCCCCTGCTTGTACATCGCCAGCGCCTTGTCGAGCGCTTCGCGCAGCGCCAGCGCGGCGGCCACGCTGCAACGCAGGTGCGCGGTCTGGACCACGTCGACCCTGACGGCGGCGCCGACCGGCATCAGGAGGTTCGCGGCGAGCTCGATCTGGATCGCACCATTGTGGTGACCGAAGCAGGAGGCGCCGTCGAAATAGATGATCGGCGCCCGCTCCGAGCTGGAGGTCGAAATGGTGACGGGCCCCTGGGCGGTCGAGGGCGTTTCGGGGTCGGTCATGGGCGCTCCTTACGGCTAGTCGAACGAAGCACCCACCATCGTCGCTTCGGCCCGCCCTGTCGAGGCCAAACCGCCCGAGGCAGATCTGCGACGCCTATTCGGGGTTTTGCGCGGCGCCCGGCGCTGGTCTAGAACGTCATCATGTCCACTCTACCTACCACGCTCCCCTTCGAGGAACTCGCCGAGGCGATCCAGGGCCGGCGCTCCGACTACGGCCATATCAGCGGCCTCCAGCTCGACCGCTTCGCGCCCGCCGAGGCCTGGTCCAGCCTGCCCTACCGTCCCGTCTTCGTCGGCGACACCGAGACTGGCGTGTTGCACGGTGGCGTCGTCACCGCGATGCTGGACGAGAGCTGCGGCATGGCGGTGCAGCTCGCGCTCGACGGCACGCGCGCGATCGCGACGCTCGACCTGCGTATCGACTATCAGAAGCCGGCGACGCCGGGCCTCGACATCAAGGCGCATTCGGTCTGCTATCGCACTACGCGCTCGATCGCCTTCGTTCGCTCCACCGCCTATCAGGAGTCCGAGGACGATCCGGTCGCGACCGCGACGGCCTGCTTCATGATCGGCGCCAACCGCACCAACATGCTCGCCGACCGCCGGATGGATGCGTGCAGCATCCCGACGCTGGAGGCGCCGGAGGATCCGGATGGTCCGTTCGCAAATAGCCCGTTCGCGCGCTGCCTCGGCATTCGCGTCAACGACGACGGCACGCTGACGATGCCGTTCTCGCCGAAGATCATCGGCAATCCGATCCTGCCCGCGATCCATGGCGGCATGACCGACGCTTTCCTGGAGACCACCGCGATCGTCGGGGTGGCGCGCGAGCTCGGCACCGCCGCGCCACCCAAACCGATCGGCCTCACCGTCAACTATCTGCGCTCCGGCCGTGCGCTCGACACCTTTGCCAACGTCTCGATCGTGAAGCAGGGCCGCCGCATCGTTGCCTTCGAGGCGCGGGCCTGGCAGGACGATGCGAACAAGCCGATCGCGACCGCTTTCGGTCATTTCATGCTGCGGCCGACGCCTGGAAGTGACGAGGAATAGGCGTATTTTACTTGACGGGCGGAGCGCAGGACACAACGATAGCGCGTTCCCGGCGAGAGGTATTGATTTGCGGCACCCGCTCGACATCATCGCCATGTTCGCCGCACTCTGGCTGCTGGCATCGATGGTGCTCGACGCGTTGACGCCGAAGGAACTGACGGCGGTGATGATCGCCATTGCGATCGGGCCCGCCATCGTCGTCACCGCTGTGTTCTACTACCTGCGCTGCCCGCGCACGGATTTTGCGGTGATGTTCGCGGCGCTCTGGCTGATCTCGGACATCGCGATCGCCTTCATCTCGCCGAAGGAGTTGCCGCATTTCCTGATCATGCTCGGCTTCGTGCCGGCGCTGCTGATCGGCATCGTGCTGCACTGGCAGCGCTTCCAGCGCCGCCACGAGCGGATGCCCGCGCCCTCGATGAAGCGGGGCTAGCGCGATTCCCACCTCTCCCCGACGGGGAGAGGTCGGATTGCGCGCGGCGATGCGGAGCATCGTCCAGTGCAATCCGGGTGAGGGGCCGCAGCAAACGGTGAGACTGTAACCCCTCACCCGGATCGCATCTTTCGATGCGATCCGACCTCTCCCTTCGGGGGAGGTGAACCGCGTTCGTGGCTCGCACTTGCTCACCCAACTTCGCCGCACTTCAGCGCGGCAGCAGGTTCGTCTTCGCGAGGTCGAGCACCTCGTCGCCGCGGCCGTTCATCACGGCGCGCAGCACCCACAGACTAAAGCCCTTGATTTGCTCGGTCGTAATGGTCGGCGGCATCGACAGCTCCTGCTTGGCGGTGACGACGTCGAGCAGCGCCGGCCCATTATGAGCCAACACCTCCTTCATCGCGCCCGGGAGTTCGCCCGGATCCTCGACGCGCTTCGCAAAGACGCCCATCGCACGCGCCATCGCGGCGAAATCAGGGTTCTCCAGATCGACATTGGTGTCGACGAAGCCAGCGGCCTTCATCTCCAGCGCGACGAAGCCGAGCACGCCGTTGTTGAACACGATCACCTTCACCGGCAGCTTCATCTGCGTCACCGTGATCAGGTCGCCCATCAGCATGGTGAAGCCGCCGTCGCCCGACAGCGAGATCACCTGGCGGCCGGGCTGTGCAGCCTGCGCGCCGATCGCCTGCGGCATGGCGTTGGCCATCGAGCCGTGCACGAAGGAGCCGATCAGCCGGCGGCGGCCGTTCATGTCGAGATAGCGCGCGGCCCACACCGTGGGCGTGCCGACATCGGCCGTGAACACGGCGTCGTCGGTCGCATGGTCGCTGATGACTTTTGCCAGATATTGCGGATGGATCGGCTTGGCTCCCGGCGAACCCTTGGCGAGCGAATCGAGTCCCTCACGGGCCTTCTTGTAGTGCGCGACGGCATCGTCGAGATGCTTGCGCTGCGTCTTGGTCTTGAGCAGCGGCAGCAGCGCCTCGATGGTGAGCTTGGCGTCGCCGACGAGGCCGAGATCGATCTTGCAGCGCCGTCCCAGATTTTCCGGCCTGATGTCGATCTGCGCGATCTGGCAGTCGGTCGGGAAGAACTGCTTGTAGGGGAAATCTGTGCCGAGCATCACCAGCGCGTCGCAGGCGTGCATCGCCGCATAACCCGAGGAGAAGCCGATGAAGCCGGTCATGCCGACGTCGTAGGGGTTGTCGTGTTCGACATGCTCCTTGCCGCCGAGGGCATGCACGATCGGGCTCTTCAGGGTCTCCGCAAGCTGCATCAGCGGCGCGTGCGCGCCGGCGCAGCCACGGCCGCAGAACAAGGTGATGCGTTCGGCACCGTTCAGCAGATCCGCGAGCGCCTTCAGCTCATCGGCCTGCGGTACGACCTTCGGCGCTGCCAGCGCGAGCCCGCGCGTCGTCGACAGCGCGCGCTTCGGCGGGCTGCGGAAAGCAACATCGCCGGGCATGGCGACGACGGCGACACCGCGCAGGCCCACCGCCGCACGGATCGCATTCTCCAGCACGTAAGGAAGCTGGCTCGGGTCGGAGACCAACTCGCAATAATGGCTGCACTCGCGGAACAGGTTTTGCGGATGCGTTTCCTGGAAATAGCCGCCGCCGATCTCGGCTGAGGGGATCTGCGCCGCGATTGCGAGCACAGGAACGCGGCTGCGATGTGCGTCGAACAGGCCGTTGATCAGATGCAGATTGCCGGGGCCGCAGGATCCGGCACACACCGCAAGGCTGCCCGTCATCTCGGCTTCGCCGGCGGCGGCGAACGCCGCAACCTCTTCGTGCCGGACATGGATCCACTCGATGGTGCCGCGACGGCGCAGCGCCTCGGTAAATGCGTTCAGGCTGTCGCCGACGATGCCGTAGATGCGCTTGACGCCGGCCTGTTCGAGCGTTGCCACGAACAGATCGGCCACATTGTTGATCGCCATGTCGGTCTCCTGCTTCAGCCAATCACATGCACATGATGTGCAGGCATCGATTGCGATGCCGTGAGGCACAATAAGCTATGACACGATTGCGGCGTATCTGTTCCGGCTCAATCTTTCACAATCGCCCGATCGTAGGCTGCGATCGTCGCCTTCGCGCGCGCCGCGACATCGGCGGTCGACATGCCGGGCTTGTACAGGCTGGAGCCGAGCCCGAACGCCGTCACGCCGCCCTTGATATACTCGGCAAAATTCTGATCGGAGACACCGCCGACGGCGGCGATCATCACGCCGACCGGCAGCACGGCGCGGATCGCGGCAATGCCGGACGCGCCGAGCACGCTCGCTGGAAAGAACTTCAGGCTTGAGGCGCCGGAGCGAGCCGCCAGCAGTGCCTCGGTCGGCGAGAACACGCCCGGCATCGTCACCATGCCGTGCTGGTGCGCACGCGCCAGCACCGCGGTATCGACATTCGGCGAAACCATGAGCTTGCCGCCGACGTCGTTGAGACGATCGACATCCTGAGCCGTCAGCACCGTGCCGGCGCCGATCAGCACGCCGGCCGGCGCGAGCTTCACGGCGGTGCCGATCGAGCGGAACGGATCGGGCGAGTTCAGCGGGATCTCGATCGCGGTCATGCCGGCCTCGATCAGCACGCCGACGATCGCCTCGGCCTCCTCGGGCTTGACGCCGCGCAGGATCGCGACCAGCGGACGCTTCATCGGCGGAAAGGGAACGCTCATCTCAAGAGTCCTTCTATTTCGTCCAGATCGCCGCAGCCGCCATCGACAGACCGCGGCGGACGGCTTCATCGGCATCGATCGGCTGCACGGTGACCGACAGTGCGTCGAAAGCCAGCCGGTATAGCGTTGCAAGGCGACCCGATGCCAGCAACATGACGCCTGCTTTCGGCACGGTACCGGAGAGCCCTGCCGCCAGCTCGACGCCGATCAACGTGCCCGACAGCGCTTCGCGCGCTGCGGCCGGCGTGCCGCCGAACAAGAGCTGCCGCGACCGCGCGGTGAACAGAAGATTGGCGGCAAAGGCCGGCGTCTTGAACGCTGCAATCACCGCCGCCTTGAAGCTTGCGACATCCTCGGCGTCATCGGCGCCGGCAACTGCAAGCGACAAAATCGTCTCGCGCGACACCACGCTGAAGAGTTCGCCGGTCATGAAAGTCGCAAATCGCTCGACTGTGCCATCCTTCACGCGGACCCATTTCGAATGCGTGCCGGGCATGCAGACCAGCGCCTCGCCGGCGGCACCGAGGCCGAGCGCACCGAGCAATTGCGTCTCCTCGCCGCGCATGACGTCCGGCGCGTTTGCATCGCGCTGCGCGATGCCCGGCAGGATGCGGATATCGCGCGCCTCGCCCGGCACAAGCGCGGCCTGTTTCAGGATGGCGGCGAGTGGCGCCGGCGTGTCGACATAACCGGCCTCGACCCAACCCGTTTTGGCGCCGGCCATGCCGCAGACGAGAACCGGCAGATGATCCGGAGCTTCGACCGCCGCAAGATGCGAATGCAGCACGGCGGGAAAACCGGTCTTGGCCGCAGCCAGCATGCCCTCGCCGCTGCGGCGTTCCGCCAGCACCTGGCCGGCACGGTCGATCAGCCAGAGCCGGAAGCTGCTGGTGCCCCAGTCCACCGCGACATAGGCGGGTTCGGTCATCTCAATTCTCGTCCTCGTCTCACGGCCAAGACGCAGTCTCGCGACAATGAGACAGCGCCTTGCAAATCCGTCCCGGGATATCGGCTATTTCCGCCGTAAACCAGCCTTTTCTCGCAGGTCCGCGGCGCCGCCCGTGCTGGCACACCGCTTGCTGAAGCAGCTCCACTCACGTCCGTGAACCGCGCAACAAGACGCGTCAACATCAGATGAGGAAACCATGGAGATCGGCTATTTCACGATGCCTTCGCATCCGCCGGAGTGCGGCCTGAAGGAAGGGAACGACTGGGACTTGCAGGTCATGCGCTGGCTCGACGAACTTGGCTATCAGGAGGCCTGGGTCGGCGAGCACCACACCGCGCCCTGGGAACCCAACCCCACGCCGGACCTCCTGATCGCGCAGGCGCTGATGCAGACCAAGAAGCTTCGCATCGGACCCGGCGGCTTCCTCTTGCCCTATCACCACCCGGCCGAGCTCGCCAACCGCGTCGCGATGCTGGATCATCTGTCCGAGGGCCGGCTCAATTTCGGCGTCGCGGCGAGCGGCCTGCCGAGCGACTGGGCGATGTTCAACGTCGACGGCATGAGCGGGCAGAACCGCGACATGACGCGCGAAGCGCTGGAGATCATCCTGAAGCTGTGGACTGAACCTGCGCCCTTCACCCATAAGGGCAAGTTCTGGACGGTGACCAAGCCCGACACGATGTTCGACTTCCTCAAGCCCCACATCAAGCCATTGCAGGCGCCGCATCCGCCGATCGGCGTTGCCGGGCTCTCCAAGAATTCGGACACCTTGAAGCTCGCCGGCGAGCGCGGCTTCATCCCGATGAGCCTCAACCTCAATCCGGCTTATGTCTCGAGCCATTGGGATTCGGTCGAGATCGGCGCCGCCAAGACCGGACGCAAACCGAACCGGCAGGACTGGCGGCTGGTGCGCGAGGTGTTCGTCGCCGACACCGATGAAGAGGCGTGGAGGCTCTCGACCGGCGACATGATGGGCCGGATGATGCACGAGTACTTCCTGCCGCTGCTCGGCCATTTCGGCTTCAAGGACTATCTGAAGCACGCGCCCGACGTGCCCGACAGCGACGTCACGGTCGAATATTGCGCCAAGCGGAACTGGATCGTCGGCTCGCCCGCGACCGTCGCCGAAAAGATCGAGAAGATCTACGACGAGGTCGGCGGGTTCGGCGTGCTCCTGGTGTTCGGCTTCGACTACAAGCACAAGGCGGAAGCCTGGCACCACTCGCTGTCGCTGTTGAAGAACGAGGTGATGCCGCGCCTGGCGCATCTCGGCTCCGCGAAGAAGGCCGCTTGACCCGCAGCGGGTGCGGCGCGATCGTGCCGCACCTGCTTCATTTCGGAGATTTCCGCGTGACGGTCGACGCCAAGGATTTCAAGCAGGCGATGCGCCAATGCGCCGGCGCGGTCGCGCTGGTGACTGTCGGCGCCGAGCACGGCAAGCGCACCGGACTGACCGTGACCTCGGCCTGTTCGCTCTCCGACAATCCGCCCTCGCTGATCGTCTGCGTCAACCGCAACGCCAGCGCGCATGGGCGCATCCGCGAGGAAGGCGCCTTTGCGATCAACTTCCTGCACGAGGATCACGCCCTGCTGGCGCTGACCTTCAGCGGCCAGAAAGGCGTCAACGGCGACGACCGCTTCGCATTCGGACAATGGACACGCGGCGAGACCGGCGCGCCGGTGCTGACGGACGCGGTCGCGGCATTTGATTGCGTGCTGGCGCAGGAGTTCGAGACCAAGACGCATTCGATCTTCGTCGGCGAAGTACGCGGCGTGTGGCATGCGGCGACGGCCATGCCGCTGGTGTACTTGCGAAGCAGTTTTCATACACCCCACGAAATCCGCGAGACAGTTACAGTCGGCGACCTCGATTCGCGGCATCTGAGCTGGACGGATTTTTCGTAGCGGCGGCGCTGACGGTGCGCTCCCCTTTTCCCCTTGCGGTAGAAGGTGGCATAGGCGGCCTTCGGCCGCCGTCCTTGAGAACGCCGATGCTCCGCATCGGCTGTGGCGCCGGATGATGGGTATCTATCCGCGAACGCAGATATCGTAGGGTGGGCAAAGCGAAGCGTGCCCACCGCTTCTGTTGCAGAGCTGGATCGAGGGTGGGCACGGCGCAAGTGCGCCTTTGCCCACCCTACGATTCCGGACTCGCGGATAGAGACCCGTCCCGTCTCGCCGCTGCGCGGCGAGCCACCCTCTCCCACAAGGGAGAGGGGAAGAACGAGCACCGCTTCGCAAACTGTTAGCTGCCTACTGCGCAGTCTCGATCTTCAGCTGCTTGATCTTGCGATACAGCGTGGCGCGGCTGAGCTTCAGCGCGCGTGCTGTCTCGGTCACGCGGCCGCCATGCTTGCGCAACGCGTCGACGATCGTCGCACGCTCGGCCGCCGCGAGATCAGGCTCCGCCCTTCCCCCAAACGGCGGCAAATCGAGATCGGCATCGGTGATGACACCGTCTTCCGCCGTGCAGCCGGCGAGCCGCAGCACGTGGCGGAGCTGCCGCATGTTGCCGGGGAACGGATAGGCCACGAGCCGCGACCAGGCTTCCTCCGTGAGGCGGCAGTTCGGCGCCTCCTCGCGCGCGATCTGGCGGATGACGTCGTCGCGGTCGGCGCGCTCGCGCAAGGCCGGCAATCGCACCTCCATGCCGCGGAGGCGAAAATAGAGATCGGCGCGGAAGCCTCCCTGCTCCGCCATGCGGCCGAGATCGCGATGCGTGGCGCTGATCAGACGGATGTCGACGGCGACAGGCTTGAGCGCGCCGAGCGGCCAGACCTCGCGGTTTTCCAGCACGCGCAGCAGGCGAGTCTGCAGCGCGACCGGCATGTCGCCGATCTCGTCCAGGAACAGCGTGCCGCCATCGGCCTGCACGATCAGGCCCTTCGAGCCCTCGCGCCGCGCGCCGGTGAAGGCGCCGGCCTCGTAGCCGAACAGCTCGGCGTCGATCAGGCTCTCCGGCATCGCCGCGCAGTTCAGCGCGACATAATTGTTGCGCGCGCGGTTGCTCGCGGCGTGAATGGCGCGCGCGAACACGTCCTTGCCGACGCCGGTCTCGCCATGCAGCAGCACCGGCAGATTGTGGTCGCCGATGCGCCTGAGCCGCTTCACGCTTCGGATCAGGCCGGGATCGCGGCCGGCGAGCCGATCCAGGGCATCGAACCGGCCGGCAGGCGCATCGCGGCGCGGTGCATGCGACTTTGCACGCAGCGGCGGAGCAACGTGCCCCTGTCCCAACAGACTGCCATCGGCGCGGCGCAGCTCGACGAGCTCATCCGTACCGCGCGCGCCATGATGATCGAACTTGACGTAGCGCGACAGATCGATGCCGGAGGCGATCATGCCGTCGGTGAGCCCGAGCAGTGCACGCGCGGAACGGCAGGCGCCGACGACGCGCCGGTCGTCGTCATAGGCGATGAGGCCATTGCCGCCGTCACCGGGCACGGTGGCGATCCAGGCGTTGCGGAAATGGCCACGGAAGATCGCGCCCTCCATCCGCCGCGTCGCCTCCATCGTCACCGCGAGCGCGAGCTGATGTGCGGCGCGCTCCAGATCCTCGCGGCAGGAGGTGATGTTGATGGCACCGGCGAGCCGCCCGGCCTCGTCGAACAGCGGCGCCACGGCGCAGGAGAACATGTGCCACTGGGCGCGAAAATGCTCGTCGCGATGCACCAGGATCGGCTTCTTCTCGGCCAGCGCGGTGCCGAGCCCATTGGTGCCCTCGAAGGTCTCGGCGAAGTTCGAGCCCGTGTAGATTTTCCAGTCCAGGAACATCCTTGCGTCGGCCTCGCCCGGCAGGCGGCTGAACAGCATGGTTGCGTTGGCATCGGCGAGATTGACGCAATAGCCGGCGTCGCGCAGCACACGGGCGAGATCGTCGAGCTCGGGCGTGGCGAGCCTGATCGTCTCCTCCAGGGGTTCGGCGGCATGCCGGATTTCGGTTTCGGTCAGCGTCTGGGGCGGTCCGCGGCGGGCGGGATCGAGCTTGTGATTGACCAGGCAGCGCCGCCAGGAATTGGCAATCCGCGAAGAGGCATCGACGTCGGCCACGTGGTTGGCGACGGACAAGACACGGGCGACATGGTTCGAGGCCGAAAGGCTGGCCATCGCGGACGTCTCCACCCTGTATTATTGTGCAAAGTCTGGCACCGCAGGCGGGGAAGTCAATCGGGAACCGGGAACGCACGCGGCGCAGTCAAAATTGCTGCATCGCCCTCACCACGTATCGATGCACGGCCGCTTCTTGCCCGTTCGCGCCGGCGGCTTCGGCACTGAGCGCAGGCCCGCCATGATCCAGCGCCGTGTCTCGGCGGGGTCGATGACATTGTCGATCTCGAACACGGAGGCGATCGAGACCGCCTTGCCGTTGGCGTAGAGCTCGGCGACCTTGTTGCGGTAGTAGGTCTCGCGCTCCTCGGGATCGGCGATCGCCTCCATCTCCTTGCGGAAGCCGAGGCGGACATAGCCCTCCAGGCCCATGCCGCCGAACTCGCCGGTCGGCCAGGCCGCGGTGAAGAACGAGGCGTGGAAGCCGCCGCCGATCATCGATTGCGCGCCGAGGCCATAGCCCTTGCGCAGCACGATGCCGAACAGCGGCACGGTGAGGCTGGCGCCGGTCACGAACATGCGCGAGACGTGACGGACGATCGCGGTCTTCTCCGCTTCCGGCCCGACCATGAACCCAGGCGTGTCGCAAAGCGAGACGACGGGTAAGTCGAAGGCGTCGCAGAGCTGGAGAAAGCGCGCGGCCTTGTCGCCGGCATCGGCATCGATCGCGCCACCGAGATGGCGTGGATTGTTGGCGATCAGGCCGAACGGCTTGCCCTCGATGCGGATCATCGCGGTGATCATGCCGAGGCCGTAGTCGCGGCGCAGCTCCAGCACGGAATCCTTGTCGGCGACGAGATCGATCACGCTGCGGATGTCGTAGACGCGCAGGCGGTTTTCGGGGATCGCGCGGCGGAGCAGGCGCTGGTCGGCGGCTTCCCACTCGGTCACCGCGCCCTGGAAATAAGACAGATATTTCTGGGCGACGGCCGTCGCCTCTTCTTCGTCCTCGACCAGGATGTCGATGACGCCGTTCGGCGCCTGGAACGAGACCGGGCCGACCTCGGCCGGATGATAGACGCCGAGCCCGCCGCCCTCGATCATGGCGGGGCCGCCCATGCCGATCGAGGCGTTCTTGGTGGCGATGATCACGTCGCAGCAGCCGAGCATCGCGGCATTGCCCGCAAAGCAATAGCCGGAAACGACACCGACCACGGGCACGAGGCCGGACAGCCTTGCGAACTGCACAAAGGACGGGCCGTCGAGTCCGGTCATGCCGAGCCGGTCAGTGTCGCCGGGGCGACCGCCGCCGCCCTCGGCGTAGAACACCAGCGGCACACGCCAGTCTTCCGCCAGCGTCAGCATGCGGTCGATCTTCTTGTGGTTCATGTGGCCCTGCGTGCCCGCGAGCACGGTGTAGTCGTAGGCCACGACGATGCAGCGCCCGCCCTCAGGGCCGAACTTCTCGGCATTGACGGTCGCAACGCCCATGACGAGGCCGTCGGCCGGCGTGTTCTTGATGAGGTCGTCGAGCTTGCGCCGGCGCCGCTGCGCCGCGATCGCGAGGCTGCCGTACTCCATGAACGAGCCGGCATCGACGAGCTGGGCGACGTTCTCGCGCGCGGTGCGCTGGTTGGTATTGCGGCGGCGCTCGACCGAGGCCGGCCGGTTCGCATCGAGCGTGTTGGCCTGGCGAGCGATCAGTTCGGCAAGATCGGGACGGATGTGATCGAGATCGATGTCGGCTTCCGCCGCTGTGCTATCGGCCGCGACGTCGAGCGGCTCCAGATACAGGATCGGCTCACCATGCATCAGCGTGACGCCGTCGCCGGCAACGAGCTTCATGACGCGGCCGCCCTGTTCGGCCATGACCAGATGCTCCATCTTCATGGACTCGATCACGGCGAGTTGCTGGCCGGGGCGGACGATCTCGCCTTCCTTCACTTGGATAGTGACGATGGTTCCCTGCAAGGGCGCCGCGACCATTACCGCACCTTCAGGCACGACTTGCGCTATGTCCGCCTCGGTGCCGTGAGCGCTGCGTCGCTCGGTTGCAGCAAAGTAGAGCGGCTTGGCGGCGCCATCGGCCGCTTCCACGAGCTTTGCGATGTTGCGATCGATGAAATCGGTCGCGATGTGGTTGGTCCTGAAATCGGGATGCGCCAGCACGGCCTGAAGGAAGGCGATGTTGGTGACGACGCCGTCGATCCGAAACTCGCGCAGGGCGCGCGAGGCTTTTGCAACCACGTCGTGCCAGGCCGCGCTCGGCGTGTGCACAATGACCTTGGCCAGCAGCGAGTCGAACGCCGCGCTGGTCTTATAGCCGGCATAGCCAAAGCTATCGACGCGGACGCCGGGCCCCGATGGCGGCTCGAACACGGCGAGCAAACCACCGGTCGGATGCGTCGCTCCCGTTTCGTCCAGCGTCTCCATGTTGACGCGCAGCTGCATCGCATGGCCGCGCGGCTTCGGAATATCCCCTTGCGCAAAGCCGATCGAGGCGAGTGTCGCACCTGCGGCGACCGCGAGCTGGGCGCGAACAAGGTCGAGGCCGAGCACCTCCTCAGTGACGGTGTGCTCGACCTGGAGCCGCGGATTGGCCTCGATGAAGGCAAAGCTGTCGTCGGCGCTGCCATCGACCAGGAACTCGAACGTGCCGAGATTGTCGTAAGAGGCGGCCGCGGCGAGCTGCTTCGCCGCCTCGATGATGCGGCCACGCAAAGGATCGCTCAGCGAGGGGCTCGGGGCCACCTCGACCAGCTTCTGGTGCCGGCGCTGGATGGTGCATTCGCGCTCCCAGAGGTGGGAGATCACGCCGTGGCGGTCGCCGATGATCTGCACCTCGATGTGGCGCGCCTGCCGGATCAGCCGCTCGGCGTAGACGCCGTCGAAGCCGAATGCCGCCTTCGCCTCCGACTGGCAGCGCGCATAGGCTTCCGCGAGATCGGCGGCATCCTCCAGGACACGCATGCCGCGTCCACCACCGCCGGCCATCGCCTTGATCACGATCGCCGCCTTGCCGCCGAGCGAGGTGAAGAACGCCGTGATCTCCTCCAGCGAGGATGGCCCGCTGGTGCCCGCGATGATCGGCACACCGCAGCGTTTTGCCAGTTGCCGTGCCGCAACCTTGTCGCCGAACAGCTCGAGCGCCGCGGGCTTCGGCCCGACGAAAGCGATGCCTGCGTCAGCGCAGGCTTTTGCGAACGCGGCGTTCTCGCTGAGGAAGCCGTAGCCGGGATGCACGGCATCGCAACCGGCGGATTCCGCCGCCTTCACCACCGCGTCGATGTCGAGATAGGCCCGCGCACCGCGGCCGGGAATTTCGACCGCCTCGTCGGCAACTCGCACATGCAGCGACAGCGCATCGTCGGCGGGGTGGATCGCAACCGTCGCGATGCCGGCATCGGCCGCGGCGCGCGCGATGCGGATGGCGATCTCGCCGCGGTTGGCGATCAGGAGCTTCTTGAACGACATGCGACGGTCTCCATGCCCGCGAGGCCGGCGCGGGTCGGCAGGTTCGATGATCCTGCTTCTTCACTTTAACCGCAGCCGTCAAGAGCGGGAAAGCCGGTCGCGATGACCGCTCCCGCAGGCCGGAATTTCGATCCGCAACGCGCGCCGTGACGAGGCGAATAATCCACGTCACGGCAGACAGATCGGCGACGATCAGGCCGCCCGAACGCCCGCAACGAAGGCGCCGACCTCGTCTTCGAGCGATTGCAGCTTCTGCGTCAGCCGGCCGCTCGATTGCAGTACGAGGCCGGCGGCCTGGCCGGTTTCGGCCGTGGCATCGGTGACGCCGGAGATGTTCTGCGAGACCTGGTCGGTGCCGGAGGCCGCCTCCTGCACGTTGCGCGCGATCGCCTGGGTCGCGGCGCCCTGCTCCTCGACCGCGGCGGCGATCGACGAGGAGATCTCGTTGACCTCCATGATGGTGGCACGGATGCTCTCGATGTTGCCGACGACCTCATTGGTCTCGGCCTGGATAGCGGTGATCTGCGCGCCGATCTCGTCGGTCGCCTTCGCGGTCTGGCTCGCCAGCGATTTCACTTCGCTCGCGACCACCGCAAAGCCCTTGCCGGCTTCGCCCGCCCGCGCCGCCTCGATGGTGGCGTTGAGCGCGAGCAGATTGGTCTGCGAGGCGATCTGGTTGATGAGATCGATGACCTCGCCGATCTTATGCGCGGCCGCGGCCAGCCCCTGCACGGTGTCGTTGGTGCGCTGACCGTCGGCGGCGGCCTTGTCCGCCACGCTGGTAGCCTGCGCCACGCGCTGGCTGATTTCGGTGATCGAGGACGACAGCTCGCCGGCGGCGGAGGCGACCGTCTGCACGTTGCTCGAGGCCTGCTGGCAGGCGGTGGCGACGAAGCTCGCGCGGTCGGTCGCCTTGTTCGCGGTCTCCGACATGCCCTGCGCGGCCTGCTGCATCGCGCGCGCCTCGTTGAAGACGTCGCGGACGACGGCCTGAACGCTTGCCTCGAACTTGCCGGCGAGATCGGCCATCGCCCTGCGCTTCTCGTCGTCGGCCTTCTGCTTCAGCTCCTGCTGCTCGGCATGCATCCGGCTGACCGCCGACGCATTGTCCTTGAACACGGCGAGCGCCCTGGCTAGCCCGCCAATCTCGTCGCGGCGATCGGTGTGGGGCACGTCGAACGCGCTATCGCCGGCGGCGAGGCGCTCGGTCAGCGCGGTGATCCTGGTCAGCGGCCGGGTGACGCTGCGCCCGATCAGGAAGGAGGCGCCGAGAACCAGGATCAGCACGGCGAGGCAGATATAGCCGAACGTCATCGCATTCTGGCGGAAGGCAGCGTCGACGTCGTCGAGATAGATGCCGGTGCCGATGATCCAGCCCCAGGGCGCAAAGCCCTTCACATAGGAGATTTTCCCGACCGGCTGATCGAAACCGGGCTTCGGCCAGAGGTAGCCGTAGAAGCCCGCGCCATGCTTGTTGACGACGTCAACGAAGCCCATGAACAGCGCATTGCCGGCGGGGTCCTTCATCCCGGAGAGGTCCTTGCCATCGAGCTCTGGCTTGATCGGGTGCATGACCATTTTGGGGGCCATGTCGTTGATCCAGAAATACTCGACCTTGTCGTAGCGCAGGCTCTTGATTTCGCCCATTGCACCGGCCTGGGCCTGCTCGCGCGAGAGTTTTCCTTCGCTCTCGAGCTTCTGGTAATGCGCCAGGATGCCGTAGCCGACGTCGACCATGTGCTGCGTCTTGGCCTGGCGGTCGGCGATCATCTGCGCGCGCAGGGTCGACAGCGCGATCGGCGCCAGCGCGACCATGCCGAGGAGGCTGATGCCGACAATCAGGACCAGCTTGAAACTGATGCGGGAGAAAACCATCGGTGCTCGCAAGAATTGGAAGGGCTGATATGTCTGTTTATCCCGTTCCCCTTAGCAAAGCTTTAAGCATTGGATTCCCCAGAGCCCGTAGAACTGCGTGAGGATGGCGCGCCGTTCATCCGGCGGCGACCTGCGTCCTCGATCCCCCGCCGTCATGGACGTCGCTGGAGAGGGTTGGAATGCGTCGGCGCTTCCCCTGCATTGGAATAGTTCGAGACAAGGCCAGAGACAGGCTCTTTAGATCTAGAAGACCTCGATATCGCCCCTCCGAGCGTTGACTTGCAGAGGGCTCTGGCAGAACGATCGGCGCAAATCATCAACGCCAACCGTGGCGTGAGCGCAGCCGAACGCCGGAGCCTCAATGCATCAATCGACAAACACCGGGTCCCTCGACCTTCCCGCGCTGAGCGCGGCGGAGCGGCTCTTCATCTGGGGATTTCGGGCCAAGGCACGCAGCGGAGGCGCCGTCCCGACCGCGGCCGATATCAAGCAGGTGTACGACCATTTTCGCGTGGGCGATGCCGTACCCTCGCTGGAATCCATCATCGAGATCTTCGCGTGCACGGCGCATACGGCGATCGAAGTGCACTGCCCTACCTGCCCGCGCATGTCCGACAGCGAGCACGGAATCTTGCGGGCGATTGCCGCGGCCCAGCAGGAACGCATCGACGTCGCACGCGAGCAGTTCGAGTGCTGGCTGCCGCCGGTCGGGGCCGATTGGGCGCTGGCGCCGGTGTGCGGGCTTGCAACGATTTTTCGCATGGCGGGCCTCATTCTGCCCGACCGGCACGTCCGCTCATTCGAGCTTGATCGGACGATGGCCATGAAAAGCTGGTTTGTGGGCAGTCCCACGCTGCACTGATGGGATCGTCGAAGATGCAGGACGCGAGCGGCTCCGTGCCAGTCCCGGAGGCGGGCCAATCGCGGCTCTGTCCGCTCCAGGCCGTACTTTCGACGCCACGAAACCTCGAGAGCTACGATCAGTTTTCGCGCGTCGCGCTGTCGTTGTTCCGCTTTATCGGGGCGGCCTATGCGACCGGCGCGTCCGATTGCTGGGAAGCGGCCTATCGCTTCGCCGACGAAACTCCTGACATTGCCGACAGCGCATTGCTGGTGGCGCGGGCTGCCGCGCTGGTCAGGATCCTGCGCAGCGGCCGGCCATGCGAGCTGTGCTTCATGCCGCCGTCCTGCCGGCGTCTGTCGAAGGACGAGACGGAGCTGATGCGGTTGCTGGCGGTCGCCCGCCGCAAGCAACCGGGCGAGCTCGAGTCCATGGTTTGCCAGTTCGTCGGCTCCGGCAAGGAGGATGCCGCGACACGCGCGGTCAACGCGCTTGCGCTGTGCTGACACTTTGACGGGTTCTAGTCGCATCCGCAGCAGCCTTGCGGTATCAACATCGCCGTGGAGAGGCGGAGCTCGACGCCTTCCATGAAACCTCCAGACGATCCCAGCGCGATCATCGCTGGGATCGTTGTTTCTCGCATGTCCACCCAAAGCGCGATGAGATTAGGATGAATCGTCATCGCGCTTTAGGTTGTTGTTTGAGCATGATCTTTTCGGAAAACCGCTGCGCACTCTTCCGGATCATGCCTTAGGCGCCCTTCTTGCCGAGCACGAGGTCGATCGTGTGGGCGGCGATCTTGCGCAATTGCGGCTCGTCGCCGAACGCGCGTTCGAGCACGGCGAGTCCACGCGTCATCGTGACGATGTGTAGGGCTGCGGTGGCGGGGTTGCCACTGAACTCGCCACGTTCGGCGCCGGCCAACAACGTGTCCTGGACCAGAGCAGTGATGCGCGAGACAAGGCTTGCAAAAGCTTGACGCGCCTCTTCATCCAGCCCTTCGTCTTCGGCCGCGCCGAGCTCCATCAAGCCACGCGTGGTCGGACATCCCCGCGGCGGAGAGCCCGAGCGGAAGTTGCTGATGGTCAGGTCGAAGAACGCGGTGAGGCGTTTGCGCAATGAGCCCGCGCCGAGCGCCTTTTGCAGGGCGACGAGATAATCGCCCGAATAGCGCTCATAGGCCTGGAGGAACAGCGCCTCCTTGCTGCCGAACGCATTGTAGAGGCTGCCGCGCTGGACGCCGGCGTCACGCGCGATGTCCGACAGCGACGTGCCGCGCACACCCTTGCGCCAGAACTGGTCGAACGCGATGCGCAGGACGTCGTCGTGGTCGAACTCGCGCGGTCTCAAATGGTGATCCTCCTGGACTGCCCGGTCCTGAATGAACCGGCAGTATTTGACATGATGTCAAGAACGTGCTTTTTTTGACACTACGTCAAAAACAGATCGAGGTCGATCGCCAGCTTCCTCCCTGGACCGGCCCGCAAGCAGGCGGTCGCGCCGGAAAGCAAAAGGGGAATCCCGATGCCTCTGCTCCACATCTCGATGCGCGCCGGCAAGCCGGAAGCCTACCGGCAGGCGATCCTCGACGGCCTCTACCGCGCCATGCGCGAGGCGCTGAACGTGCCCGAGGGCGACCAATTCATGACCATCAGTGAGCTCGAGCCCGCGAACTTCCGCTGCGGCAACGCCTACGGCGTCCAGCGCAGCGATGACGCCGTGCTGATCCAGATCACCGTGTTCGCCTCGCGCACCGCCGAGCAGAAGACGGCGCTGTATCGCCGGATCGCGGACCTGCTCGGCGAAAATCCCGGCATCCGCCCCGAGGACGTTTTCGTGAACGTGCTCGATGCGCCCAAGGAGAACTGGTCCGTCGGAAACGGAATCGCACAATTCGCGTGAGTTTGCCGGATCTGCCGACGCCCTCTTGAGAATTGCCGGCCGGAAGGGTCTGATAGGCTGCGGAGGAAGACTCCGCCGAGCCGAACCCGGGACCTGAACGGCATGACCATGTCGATCGAGCAATTGTGGAGCTTGCCGGAAACGGCGCTGATTGGCGCCTATGCGGAGGCGCGGCGCCGCTACGCGGAGAAAAAGTTCGAACGCGACACCCAGCGGGCGCGACTCGAATGGATGCGCGCAAAGCTGTTCGTCAACACGCAAGGCAACGTGACCGAACGCAAGATGGCGGTCGACGTGTCGGAGGAACTGGCGCGCAAGGGCCAGGAGGTCCGCGAGATGACGCGCGATCTCGACATGCTGAAGATCGAGGTGGACGTGATCGACACCATGATCCGGCTGCGCGGCGCGCATGGCGCGCCCCCGGTCCATGCGGAAGAGACAGCCGAGAAGCCGGACGAGCCGGAGGTTGAATGAGATGATGGCGTTCCGGGGAAGCTGCCTGTGCGGCGAGGTCGCGTTCGAGGTCGAGGGTCCGTTCGACCGCTTCCTCAACTGCCATTGCTCGCGCTGCCGCAAGGCGACCGGGACCGCGCATTCCTGCGAGGTGATCGTGAAGGCGCAAGCACTGCGATGGCTGCGTGGTGAAGCATCCGTCGTGCGCTTCGATCTGCCCAATGCGCGAAGCTTCGCGACCGCGTTCTGCAAGATTTGCGGCAGCCCGATGCCGCACCTCACACGCAGCGGGCGCGAGGCGATCATCCATGCCGGCGCATTTGACGAGATGCTGGGTGCGACGCCCGACCGACACGTACAGTGGGCATCCCGCGCGGCATGGTATGTCCACGGGGACGGATTGCCGGTGGAGGATTGAGACGGTGCGCAGGCTTCACACCACCGCAACGCACGCCTCCATAATTTCATCGAGCTCCGCCTTGGAGAGCACCCCGAGCTCGGCGATGAAGACGATCCGCGTCCGCGGCACGCCCGGCGCCGGCGCATCGCCCGGCGCCAGCGTGGCGCGGCCGGCGGCAAACTGAAACACCATCTGGCGGCCGGGCTGCTCGACGGTCTCGAACAGGCCTTTGGCGCGCGCGAGCTTTGGCGCAAGGCGGCTGATGGCCTGCTGCAAGCGAGGCAGCGAGATGGGCTGGTCCGATGTCCAGCTCAGCGTCTCGAAGCGCTCTTCCGTCGGCCGTCGCGGCGCCACCTCGCGCGGCGCGGGCGCGCGATCGACATTCGCGGGAAACAGCAACGCGGACGGAAGCTCGCCGTGGTTCGCATCGACCACCACGGCAGGGATGCGCTGGGCGCGGATCGCCTCGCGCATCCGTAGCCCCGCGCCCTCGTTAGCCAGATCCAGCTTGCTCAGCGCCACGATATCGGCGACCCGCAACTGCGACCGCTGGAGCGCATCCTCCAGGGCCGCGGGCCGAGCCGTCGCATCCAGCACGCAGAGCACGGTTTCGAGCAGCGCTTCGCGCAGGATCACCGGGTCCATGAGATTGCGGACGATGTCGGCGGGATCGGCAACGCCACTGGTTTCAATGACGATGTAGTCGGGCTTGGGATCACGCCGCAGCAGCGTCGAGAGCGTGCGCAAGAGATCGCCCTCGAGCGAGCAGCAGATGCAGCCATTGGCGAGGCTGACCACGCCGTCGCTGGCGCCCGCGATCAGCTCCGCATCGATGTTGATCGCGCCAAAATCGTTGACCACGGCGGCGATGCGTCGCCCGTCCGCATGCGCCAGCAGACGGTTCACGACCGTGGTCTTGCCCGCCCCCAGAAAGCCCGTCACCAGGAGAATGGGGACCGGCATGAGTCAGCTCTCGACGACGGGCCGGCGAACGGGGCGGCCGGGCCGCGCCGCCACGTCAAGCACGCCGTCACTGATCAGCACCTGGCCGCTAACGATCAGATGCCGCACGCCCTCGGAGGGACGGTTCATCGCCGTGAAGGTCGCGCGGTCCGAGAGCCTCTCGTAATCGAACACGACGATGTCGGCATCGGCGCCCCTATCGAGCCGGCCCTTGGCGCGCATCGCGGGCGTGCTCTGCGACAAGATCTCCGCGGGAATCAGCGCGCATTTGCGCACGCCTTCGAGCAGTGACACGGCCTTGCGCTCGCGCACCCATTCGCGGATGAACTTTGTGAAGCAGCCCGCCGAGCGCGGATGCGAGGTGGCGTCATTCGGCAGCGGCCAGGCATCGCCGGTGTAGGTCGAGCCGTCGGGCAGCGTCCACGGCATCGCGTCGGACGCGATCGCGCCGCCGGGATACAGCACCGACATGTCGAGCAGGTCGCGGTGATGCGCATTGTTCTCGGTGTCGAGGATGTGCCAGAGCACCAGCGAGGACGGCTCTTCGGCCTGCGCCTTGAGCAGCTCCTCGCGGTCGCGGAAGCGATGGCCGTCGGTGACGCGTTGGACGGAATCGTAGCCGGTGCCGTTGCGCTCGACGAATTCGGGATCGCTGAAGAAGGCGGCGGCCAGCACGGTCGAGCCCGTGCCGTAAGGATAGGCCTCGACCGTGATCGGCAGGCCCTGCGCCTGCGCCTTCTCGACCAGCACGCGGCAGCGCTCGATGTCGGTCTTGCTCGACGAATTGAAATGGCAGATGTGCATGTGCGCGCCGGTGGCGCCGGCATAGCCGATCAGGCGGATATAGGCTTCCGCCGCGCTCTCAGGGTCGATGCGTGACATGAAGGCGACGTGGGTGAAGGTCGGCACGTCCTTTGCGGCGGCGAGTTGGCAGACCGCGGTCAGCTCCTGCACGCCGGCGCCCGGAGCGTAGGCGTTCAAAATGCCGATGCCGATGCCGCCTTCGTTGAGGCCGCGCGAAAGGCGCTCGAGGATGCCGGCGACCTCCGCATCGGTCGCGACGTTCTCGATCCAGCGGCGGTCGCGCATGGCATTGCCGAACGCCTCCAGCGAACTCTCCGCATTGGAGCCCGTCATCGCGCCGATGCGCGCAAACGCCCAGTTGGCGGCGGCGCCGTAGTTCAGCACCCGCCCCTTCCTGGCCTGGCGTTCATACCAGGATGCGACCGGCAGCACCCCGGCCTCGAGATCGAGCGTCGTTGTCACGCCGTCGAACGCCTGCATGCGGTCGGCCGGGAGCGACTGGCCATGTGCATGCAGATCGATGAAGCCGGGCGCGACCACAAGGCCGGTGGCGTCGATCACCCGCTCGGCGCCGCCGAGCGAGGAGCCGACCGCGGCGATCTTGCCGTCCACCACCGCCACGTCGCCGATGGCGTCCATTCCGCTGGCGGGATCCACCACCCGGCCGCCAGAGATCACCAAGCCGCTCATATCAAGACTCCTCCGCGCTGATATCGCATCAAGGCAGATTCCGGGGGCAACGACCACCTCCACGGCGGCCGATGCATCATGCTCACACGGAAGATCATTTGGCAGGCAGACCGCAGACGCGCGCTTGCAGCCTCGCGGCATGTTTTGCCCGAGCTGTGCTCTTCTCTTCGCACCCTCTCTAAGAAAGGGCGCAGGGAAGGCCGGGCGCCGGCTGGCACCCATAAGACCCCTGCGCTGAACGAATTGCACACGCAATGCACAGGGGAGACACAGGGCAGCCGAAACCAGGCCTTCCCTGCGCGATGGTTTGACGGCCTATGCCGCGCTCTCCCGGGAGCCGAGTTCCTTCTGGCCTCCCTCACCTCCGCGAAATGCACGGCAGCGCGCCGGTTGACGCGATGACGCCTTCGCGAAGGCTTGACCGTAGCAACGACGGCCAGGACCACACGTCTATATTTTGGCATTCGGTGAAACACGCCGAAACTACAAAAACCCTTTAAAACAAGTCTTTTTCGACTAGCCTGTTTCGGGGCGCTTCGGCGGGTTTCGTCAAATCTAGGGCCCGGCCCTAAGCCTTTCAGCGTCCGCACGACAAAACTGAAAGACCCAAAGCCGAGCCCTTTGGTCCCAAGCCTTAGGAGCCGAAACCGAAATGGATACTACCATCACCGCCGACCCCGCTGGCAAGCGCACCCGCACCGGCAGCGTCATCCTGACCAATCGCCTTTGCGAAAGGCGGGTGCCCAAACGGGTCAAGTTCTACGATCGCAAATGCCCCGGCCTCTATGTCAGCATCACCACGGCGGGCGTGGCGACCTTCTCGTTTAAGTTCACCGATCTAGAGACTGGCAAGCAGCGCACCGGCTGGCTCGGCGTGTATAACCCCGAGACGTTCACCGTCGATGATGCCCGGAGCAAGGTCTATGGCCTCAAGGGCATGGGCGGCGACGCGATTGCCGAAACCTTCCACGACCGGAAAGAGCGGCAGGCGAAGCGAGGCAAGACCGTCAATGAGATCATCGAGGAACGGATCGACTGGATGAAGACGCCAGTCCGGAAGGCGGACGGCGAGATGCGGCCCCGGCTGGAAAGCTGGGAGAACACCGCGAGCCATCTGCGCCGCTTCATCGGC